>NZ_DIIQ01000007.1:0-20697 GCF_002420785.1 Pseudomonas sp. UBA5666
CCTGCGTTCGGCCTTCTGAAGTCGCGGAGATCAAAAGCAAGAGCAAGATCAAGATCAAGAGCAAGATCAAGATCAAGATCAACAGCCAAACCGATAGCAGTGACCGTTATTTACAGGTAGGGGGTTAGTGAAGAGGGTACCCTGCATAGCGATTGCTGATGATTAATCTACCTATCCACGATAGCAGCTGCACGGCCATTCAAGCCGTATGCACGGTCATCGCAACCAGCCTTCCCACAATCGGCCTTACAATCAACACGCACACAAAAGCTACCGGCATCGCCAATCGATAAGCTTTCAGTACGTTGCTCATATAATCCTGATCGATTCCGGCGTTGGCTGCCGTGATCACGAAACACATCAGCAATGCCATGATGGCCGACATGTAAAAGGCAAACACATACGGCGTGGCATTCACATGCAACCTGCGACGACGGCTTTGAGTGACATTAGTCATGCGACCTCCTGGAGTCCGATTGAGGCCTTACCCTATCAACCCACTGCGCTTCACCAGTAGACCGCTCCGCCTAACTCCTTTATAAAGCAAAACTTACGAATCCCAAGGGCACAGCATGGACCTGCTCAACGCCATCCGCAGCTTCATCAAGGTCGTCGAAGCCGGAAGTATCGCAGCAGGTGCCCGCAGCCTGGGCATTACCCCAGCAGCTGTGAGCCAGAACCTGGCCCGGCTTGAAGGGCATTTGCAGGTCCGTTTGCTGACCCGCACAACGCGGCGTATGACGCTGACTCCCGCCGGCACCCAGTACTACAAGCATGTCAGGCTGATAGAGCGTGACTTGGCGCGCGCTGAACAAGCGGTGATGACCCCCGAAAGCGAACCTCAAGGTCGTTTGTGCATCGCGTCGACCTCTGCGTTCGGTCGTCACGTCCTGGCGCCCCTGATACCCGCGTTCAGCGTGCTGTACCCGCGCATTTCGATAGAACTGGTCATGAGCGACAGAAAGGTTGACCACGCACGTGAAGGTATCGATGTCAGCCTGCGCATCACGCCCCAGTTGGACGAGCACCTGATAGCCAAGCACATCGCCCGCATTCCTTTCGTCTGCTGTGCCGCACCAGGGTACCTGGCCAGTGCCGGCGTACCACAGACGCCGGAGGCGCTGCGCAATCACCGCTGTCTGGTGTTTCGCTACCCGGTCGATGGCCGTCTGTTGCGTTGGGGATTCATGCGTGATGGGCAGCGCCTGGAGCCCGAATTTGGCGACGTGCTCATCTGCGACGACATCGATGCGCTGACGCAGATGGCGATGCATGACGGCGGCATCACGCGCCTGGCAGCGTTCATTGCCCGGCCGCACCTGGCTTGCGGTGCCCTGGTGCCGCTGTTCGAACATGGCCCTGACGGGCAGGCGTACGCGCAGACAGCACCCATGGACGTTTATCTCTGCGTGGCCGACCGCTTCGCACTCACGAGCAAGGTACACGCCTTCATGCACTACCTGCGCGACCACCTGGGCGAAGAGTGGCAAGTGCCAACATGAAAAAACCGCCACAAGGGCGGTTTTTCAAGGTAACGGTAACGATCAGAAGCGGTAAGTGAGCGATGCCCCTACACCGTGCGCGCTGTTCTCGTACTTGGCACGGTAGGCGCCCTTGGTGGCGCTGACCTGATTGACCTTGGTGTCTTCTTCCCACAGGTAGGAATACGCCACGTCGATGGTCATGTCCTCGCTCGGGCTCCAGCCGGCGCCCAGGCTGAAGATCTTGCGATCGCCCGTGGGGATGCGCGGCGAACGGTCCTGGTTGTTGGTCGGCGATTGGTCGACCGTGAAGCCGGTGCGCAGCACCCACTCCTTGTTGACCTTGTACGACGCACCCACGGCGTGGGCCCAGGTGTCATGCCAGTTCTGTTCTTCCGAAATGGTCTGGAAGGCAGAGCCGATCAATGGGCGCGGGACATCGTTCTGTACAGTGATGTCCTTCAGGCGGCTCCAGCGCGTCCAGGTGCTGCCAGCGTACAGCGTCCATTGGTCGTCGAGTTCATGCGTGACCGACAGGTCAACCGACTCCGGCGTCTTGATCTTGAGCGAGGCATCGAACTTGCTGCCGTTGAATGGCCCGATCAGTGGGGTGTTGACCTTGGTCTTGCCCTCGAGCTTGTAGTCGACCATGGAGTGATAGGTCAGGCCGATGCGCGTGCGGTCGGTGGCTTGCACCATCAGGCCGATGTTGTAGCCGACTGCCGTGTCGTCACCCTTGATCTTGACTTCACCGTCGTTGCGCCCAGGGGTGGCCGGGTTGATCAGGTTGGAACCCAGTTCGCCCTTGATCCGGTTGAAGGTCGGGCCGAAGCCGATCGATACCTTGTCATTGAAGGCATAGCTGATGGTAGGCTGGAACGTCACCACTTCCACGTGACTTTTCTTGCCCCAATAGCGCGCCGCGTCGTCACTGCCGTAATCGGTCACCAGGCCGAAGGGCACGTAGACACCGAAGCCGACGGTCCAGTGGTCGTCGATGGGCTTGACGTAGTAACCCATGGGTACGCCGACGACCGGTACCATGTCACCGTCAGTTTCCCCCCCAAGGTTGCTGCCAGGCCCCGAGATATCGGTTTTGGCGATGACCGCTGCGCCACCGACGGTGACCTGCTGGCGCTTGAGGCGGGACATGCCGGCCGGGTTGCCGTATACGGTGCTGGCATCCTCGGCAGAAGAGGAACGTCCCGCGAAACCTGTCCCCATGCTGCTGACGCTTTGTTCGTTCAACGCGAAGCCGCTGGCGAACAGTTGGCTCGATGCGAGCGCAACAGCAACGCCAAGGGAGGTTTTGAGCATTACTTTTTTCATTATTAGAACTCCTTGGGATCTCCGAGGCGAAAAGCTACCAACAAATCACGCGTCGCGCTATAGGCGCAATCGCAGGAGATAGAGCGGTTTTGTAGGACAATCCGACTAAAATTCCTTTTCTCAGTTGAGTCTGTAAGAACCGTCTCAAGAAGCTACTGGCAGTTTCTGATCAATGCAGGCTTGCCAGGCTTCGGTGAAGTCTCGCAAGCGACCCTGAGGGTTGAAAATCTGCCGCCAGATACGCGCCTGGCCCATCCGGTCGTCCACGGCAGGCAAGGTCACCACCTGGGCCTCCACAAGCAGCCAGGCAATGGCAGTGGCGTAGCGCAGGTTAACGGTGAGTTCCAGGTCGGGTCCGCCCAGGAAGGCATGTTGGCTGGCCAGGCCGCGTACACGGCTGGCCAAGTCTGGATCGCGTGCCAGGTAGTCGTCCCAGAGCGCCCGATGACGCTGATCATCTATGCGAAAGAGGCCATGCCCGCGTCTGCCGTGCAGCGCCGATCCCAAAGCCGACTGGCAGGCAGCGATGCCGAGTAACAACACTTCGGCGCTGGCGCAGTGACGGTCAAGGTAGATCAGTGTGGGCCTGATGACATGCTGACGTAGTTCTTTGGCCGCAATACCCATGGTGCCCCCGAGCAGTAAGGGACCGGCGGGCGCAGGCGCTTGGCAGCTGTGTGAACGGTCAGGCCCGCCGGAAGCGGCGTGCACCGCTCGAGTTGAAGTGTAGTGTGATAAGGGTGACGTAAAAGGCTGTTTTTAAATCGATTGCTGCCTGACAAGCCGAGCGATATACCCGAAGGCAATTACGCTGGATTTGTGCAGGCAAGCTGGGAGGGGGTGTATCTGATGGGTGAATGCCGCAGCATTCACCGCTCACGCGGTGAGTGACTGGCGGGTACGGGCGATGACGGCCTGCAGCGGTTCGCTGCGGCTGTACTGCTCGTGGTACAGGCGTTCGGTATGGCAGGCGATACCGTGTTCGTCCACCAGCGTAAAGCTGAAGCTGCCTTTGCGGGGTGCGACGAGCAAGCATTTCAACGGCGAGAACGCCTGGGAAAGGGTACCGATTGCAGCCTGGATTTGATGTTGAGTTTGCATATTATTGGAGGTTCCTGCATTAAACACGGGGAGTAGATCCGTGCATCATAGAAACGTTCCAGTGACGTCTTTATTAAGGGACGAGAGAACCTGCTGGAACAAAGCAGCCAGAGGGAGCGCAATCAATGGTGGGCGCTTGGGCTGACTGGTAGGTACTTCAGAGGGCAGGCAGCACGCGGAGCCAAGGTTCTAAGCCTTCGCGCGGGATCCTGATCAATTGGACTCGTGATGGATGTCGCGGCAGCGTATCGGCTGCGGGCGAATCATCGAAAGGGCCGGTCCTGGTTTCAGCAGCGCGCTATTGGGAGAGCGAGTCTGCAAGGACACTGTGGGCCAGAATTGACTTTCAGCTTGGTACTAACGAGGCGCATCCTACCTGAGCCTTTCGGTGAAGGCAAGCCCTGATTGTGCGTGGGTAGCCGAGCAGTATGGCGCTTAATGCCGGCGGTGGGAAGGGGCCGAGCGTGCTCGAAGGGTGTCCTGGCCGCCTTGCTCACACACGAACGGATGCGCGGTTGATGTTTGTTCACACCGAAAGGAGGACGTGTATCAAACCTGTCCCACCTTTCGCTCCAGTCGCCAATGACTTGACTAGCCAGTTAAGTCAATGAAAAAAAACACTATTTTTCGTTGGTGAAAAAATCGTCAGTTTGACAGCAGCCCCCGTAATTCGGGGCTTGGCGGGGGGGAATAGGGTGTTGTCCACCGACTTATCCACAGGAACTGTGGATTGTCGCCGCCGCTTGCTCTAGTGCGGGGTTGGCGCCAAGCTGCCTCGGGTCTCGCCAAGAATCAGACCAGTTCGAATGACCATCCATCGTCTCGCAAACGTCAAGAAACAATCACATGAAATTTTTATAAAAAAAATCCTCAGGGTTAGGCCCGCACGTCGAAAACCGGTAGAGTGGCGCGCTTTTCGATTTGCCTGACCTGCCGCTCATGAAGTCTCGCAGTAAACAACTTGCCAGCCCCATGCCCTCGTCTGCAGAGCGTTCCGGACGGTTCACCCTAAAGGTTGCCCTGTGGCTACTCGACAATTCGCGTCTGGGTGACAAGCCTCAGGTCAAGCACTTGGCTGGGCGGTTGCTCAAGCGCCCAGCCCGCGAGGGTGTGGTGGTGGCTCAAAGCCGCCTGGGGCAGATGCTTTGCCGCGATTGTGGCAGCGCCCGTGATCGGCGTATCGGCCATGACCTGCTACGCCAGGCCGCACGCGCTGGCGATTGTCGTGCCCAGGTGGAGTATGCACGGGCGTGCCGGGCGTCTGCGCCCGAACAGGCCCGTAGCTGGCTGGAGTTGGCGGCCGGGAAGGGGTCCCATGAGGCCCGTCGATTGCTGCGTCAGTGGTTTGGGCACTGACGACCCCCGCAGGTGACGGCGGCACGGGCAACCTGCCGGTCAGGCTGTTAAGCTTCAGCGAATTTGCCAACAGTGACCGGGGTAGGCATGACAGTGGATCTGGCCAGCATTCTGCTGGGCTTGGTGGCGGGCGCGGTGCCGTGCCTGGTGTGGGTCATGCAGCTTCAGCGTCGGCATGCAGCACGTGATGGCGAGCGTGCTTTGCTTGACGAGCGTCTGAACGCAGCGCAGTTGGCCCAGGCCGGTTTGCAGGCGCAACTCGAAGCCAGCCGTGATGAAGTCAGTGATCTCAGCGAAGCCAATACCCTCAAGCAGACGCAACTGGCAGCCCAGGGACGAGAGCTGGAGCTGCTGCAGATCGAGCGAGACAACGCCCGTGATGCCGCTCACGCCTGGAACCTGGAACGCGCGACTCGCGAGGCCGAGCAGCGCCGTCTGGAGTCCCAGGCCGCACGCCTCGAAGCCGAGCTGCGCGAACAGCAGGAAAGCCACCAGCAGCGTCTCGAAGACCTGCAGGAGGCCCGCGATACGCTGCGCGCCCAGTTTGCCGACATGGCCACCAAGATCTTCGATGAGCGTGAGCAGCGCTTTGCTCAAACCAGCCAGCAGCACCTTGGCCAACTGCTCGACCCATTGAAGGAGCGTATCCAGGCGTTCGAAAAGCGTGTCGAGGAAAGTTACCAGCAGGAGGCCCGTGAGCGTTTTTCGCTGGGCAAGGAGCTCGAGCGCCTGCAGCAACTCAACCTGCGTCTGTCCGATGAAGCGACCAACCTCACCCAGGCGCTTAAGGGGCAGAAAACCCAGGGTAATTGGGGCGAGCTGATCCTGGAGCGCGTGCTCGAACACGCAGGGCTGGAGAAGGGTAGGGAGTACCAGACGCAGGTGAGCCTCAAGAGCGCTGACGGTGAGCGCTTCCAGCCAGATGTGCTGATCATGTTGCCGGGCAACAAGCAGGTGGTGGTCGATGCCAAGGTCAGCCTGACGGCGTATCAGCAGTTCGTGTCAGGCAACGACGAGGCGGCGCTCAAGCAGCACGTCCAGTCGCTGCGCAGTCACGTCAAGGGCCTGTCGAGCAAGGACTACAGCCGCCTCGAAGGCCTGCACAGCCTGGATTTCGTACTGTTGTTCGTGCCCATCGAGGCCGCGTTCTCGGCGGCACTGCAGGCCGAGCCCAACCTGTTCCAGGAAGCCTTCGACCGGCAAATCGTCATCGTCAGCCCCACCACCTTGCTGGCCACCTTGCGGGTGATAGACAGCTTGTGGAAGCAGGAACGCCAAGGCCAGAACGCCCGGGAAATCGCCGAACGTGCCGGGTGGCTGTACGACAAGTTCGTGTTGTTCATCCAGGACCTGGATGAGCTGGGCAGCCGCCTGCAACAGGTGGACAAGGCCTATGCGGCAGCACGTAACAAACTGTGCGAAGGGCGCGGCAATCTCGTCAGTCGCAGCGAGCAGCTCAAGCTGCTCGGCGCCCGGGCCAGCAAAAGCCTGTCGCCCGACTTGCTCGAACGCGCCTTCGCCGATGAAGTGCCCGACCAGGCAGTTACTGAACCAGGCTCAGATGACGGTTGAGCAGGGCCCGCAATGCAGCCGGCTTGACCGGCTTGGGCAAATAGTCCAGGCCTGCGGCATGCACCAGGGCGATGGTTTCCTTGCTGCCGTCGGCGCTGATGACCACCCCGGGCACCGGTTCGCCCAATCGGGTGCGTAGCCAGCCCATCAGGCGCGTGCCGGTGTCGCCTTCATCTAGGTGATAGTCCACCAAGGCCAGGTGTGGGCGCATGCCCTCGGCCAGCAGGGCCTCGCACTCGCTGCGGCTGCGTGCGGTCCACACCTGACAGCCCCAGCGGCTGAGCAGGCTGTTCATGCCAATCAGGATGCTGTCTTCGTTGTCCACGCACAACACCTGCAGCCCGGCCAGCGGCTCGCTGCGTTGCTCCACCGCCGAAGTGACAGGGGCTGGTTGTAGAGAGATCGGCACGCTCACACGGAACACGGTGCCCTTGCCTGGCCAGGAACGTACCTCCAGTGTGTGGCCCAGGACTCGGCACAGTCCGTCCGCGATCGCCAGGCCCAGGCCCAGGCCTTTTTCGGCGCGGGTCTGATGGCTGTCCAGGCGTTTGAACTCCTGGAAGATCACGTGCAGCTTGTCGTCGGCGATGCCAGGGCCCCTGTCCCAGACTTCCAGCCACAGGCGCTCGCCCTGGCGGCGGGCACCCAGCAGGATCGGGCTCTTGCCATAGCGCAGGGCGTTGGTCAGGAAGTTTTGCAGCACGCGGCGCAGCAGCTTCATGTCACTGTTGACCCGCAGGCGGCTGCCGCGCAGGCGGAACGCCAGGCCTTTCTCTGCCGCCAGTACCTTGAATTCCGCCCCAAGGGTGTCGAACAGCTCGTTCAAGGCAAATGGCTTGGCGTCGGGGGTGATCTTGCCGTTTTCCAGGCGCGAGATGTCCAGCAGGTCGCTGATCAGTTCTTCGGCCGAACGCAGTGAAGTGTCCATGTGCTGAACCAGTTGTCGGGCTTCCTCGGTCATGCCTTCGGCTTGCTGCGACAAGGCCGCGGAAAACAACCTGGCGGCGTTCAGAGGCTGCATCAGGTCGTGGCTGACCGCAGCCAAAAAGCGAGTCTTGGACTGGCTGACCGCTTCGGCATGGCTCTTGGCTTCGGTCAGCGCCTGGTTCAGTTGCGACAGCTCGTAGGTGCGCTCTGCCACGCGTTGCTCAAGGCTTTCGTTGGCGTGGCGCAGCGCTTGCTCGGCTTCGCGGAACGGCGTGATGTCTGTAAAGCTCATCACGAAACCGCCACCGGGCATCGGGTTGCCGATCAACTCGATCACGCGCCCATTGGGGAACAGCCGCTCGGACGAGTGGGCCCGGCCCTGGCGCATCCAGTGCAGACGCCGGGCTACGTGCACCTGGGCCTCCCCTGGGCCGCACAGGCCGCGCTCGGCGTTGTAGCGAATGATGTCGGCAATGGGCCGTCCCACGCTGATCAACCCGTCCGGGTAATTGAACAGCTCAAGGTAACGCCGGTTCCAGGCCACCAGATGCAGGTTCTGGTCGACCACGCTGATGCCCTGGTTGATGTTTTCGATGGCGCCCTGCAGCAGTGCCCGGTTGAACTGCAGCACTTCGCTCGCTTCATCGGCGATGCGCACCACGTCTTCGAGCTGCATGTCGCGGCCTTCGATCGCTGCCTTGACCACTGCACGGGTAGACGAACTGCCCAGGACACCGGCCAACAACCGCTCGGTGTGCTCGATCCAGTCACCGTCGGCGTTCTGGTTGGGGTTGAAGCCTTTGCCCTGGCGGTAGGCGAAACGGATGAAGCTCTGGCGCGCGCGCTCCTCACCCACGAAACGCGATGCCAAGGTCAGCAGGTCGTCTATCTGCACCGCCAGCAAGGGCTTGCTGCTGGGGCGGGCGCTGGTCTGCTGGCCAATGAAGCGGCCCGCTTGCCAGTGCTCGGACACGCGGGTACGCGACAGCAGCGAGACCCAGGCAAACAGGGTGAAGTTGCCGGCAAGCGACAGCACCACGCCTTGGGTCAGCGGGCTGATCGGCAGATTCAGGGGGTTGCCGTGCAACCACGCCAACCCTGGGAATACCTGCAACGACCAGCCCAGGCTGTGGGCGGCGATGGGCAGCACCAGGGTGTAGAACCACAGGAAGATGCCCGCCGCCAGACCTGCGAATACACCCCGGCGGTTGGCCTGTTTCCAGTACAGCGCCCCGAGCATGGCGGGCGTCAGTTGGGTCACGGCAGCAAACGCGATCTGGCCGATGGTCGCCAGGCTGGCCGTAGAACCCAGCAGGCGGTAACTGACGTACGCCAGCAGCAGGATGACCACGATGGTGACCCGCCGGACCGAAAGCATCCAGTGCCGGAACACCTCGAACGGTCGCTCGGCGTTGTTGCGACGCAGCAACCAGGGCAGCAGCATGTCGTTGGAAACCATGGTCGACAACGCGACCGCTTCTACGATGACCATGCCGGTAGCCGCTGACGCGCCACCGATGAATGCCAGCAGCGCCAGGCTGGGGTGTGCCTCGGCCAGGGGAAGGCTGATCACGAACGAGTCCGACATCACCGTCCCTGGCAGCAACATCTGCCCCGCCAGGGCGATGGGCACCACGAACAGTGCGGCCAGGGCCAGGTACATCGGGAACACCCAGCGTGCCAGGCGCATGTCCTGTGGCTCGATGTTTTCCACCACGGTCACGTGGAACTGCCGAGGCAGGCAGATGATGGCCATCATGGCGACAGCCGTCTGGACCACCATCGACGGCCAGTTGATGGTCTCTGTCCAGTAATCGTGCAGCTCGATGGACTGGCGCGCCTGGGTGAACAGGTCATCGAACCCATCGTACAGGTTGAAGACGACGAAGATCCCCACGGCCAGAAACGCCAACAGCTTGATCAACGACTCGAACGCGATCGCCAGCACCATGCCCCGGTGGTGCTCGGTGACGTCCAGGCTGCGCGTGCCGAATACGATGGCGAACAGCGCCAGCACCAGCGACACCACCAGCGCAGTGTCCTGTACGCGCGTGCCGGTGGCGTCTGCACTGGCGCCGATCAACAGATTGACGCCCAGCACGATGCCTTTGAGCTGCAGGGCGATGTAGGGCAGCACGCCCACCAGGCAGATCAGTGCCACGACCACGGCCAGCGTCTGGGATTTGCCGTAACGGGCAGCGATGAAGTCGGCGATGGACGTGATGTTCTGCTGTTTGCTGATCAGCACCATCTTCTGCACCACCCACGGTGCGAAGACCAGAAGCAATACCGGCCCCAGGTAGATCGGCAGGAATGCCCACAGCTGCTCGGCCGCTTGTCCGACCGCGCCGAAGAACGTCCAGCTGGTGCAATACACCGCCAGCGACAGGCTGTACACCCAGGCACGCAATTTGGGCGGCAAAGGGGTGCTGCGCCGGTCGCCATAGAAGGCGATGGCGAACATGACGGCCATATAGGCCAGGGCGACCGCGGCGATCAGCCCGCTGGACAACGACATGGTGACTCCGAAGCTAAATGGATAACGAGGCCCGGTCAGCCAGTCTGGCACGACAGGTGGCGCGCCGTCAGCGCAGACGATGGTCGCAGTGGCAGGTGGTCGCAGCGTGACGCACTCAAATTGCGGGCTCGTGTGGGGCCCAGCAGACGGGTGGAGGATTGACAGGCGATGCCGGGAAGCAAATACTCTCGAAAAATTCATATAGATGTCTATATAACAAGACGAGAATACAGCCATGCTTTCACTCGCCAGCGACACACGACTGCCACGCTATCAACAGCTACGCGACCATCTGGTAGCGCAGATCGCTAACAACCGCTGGCACCCGGGTGAGGCGATCCCCACCGAGGCTGCACTGGCGAGTGAATTCGACCTGTCGGTGGGCACGGTGCGCAAGGCCATCGATGCGCTGGTCGCCGAAGGCGTGCTTGAGCGCCAGCAGGGGCGAGGTACCTTCATCCGCCGTCCACAGTTCCAATCCTCGCTGTTTCGCTTCTTCCGCTTCGAAGCTGTCAACGGCGAGCGCGTCGTGCCGATGAATCGCATCCTGAGCATGAACGCCGTGGCGGCACCGTCTGCCGTGGCTCAGGCCTTGGGGCTCGTACCCGGGGCCGATGTGATCCATCTGCAGCGGCTTCGTCTGCTCGATGCCCAGCCCGTGCTGGCCGAGGACATCTGGCTGCCCCGCCAGCCGTTCCAGTTGCTGCTGGAGACTGATCTGGATAACAAGGGCCCATTGCTCTACCCGATCTACGAACAGCTGTGTGGGCAAGTGGTCGCAGCCGCCGAAGAAGCCCTGACTGCCGAGGCCGTGGATGAAGTGCATGGGCGCCTTCTGCAGGTACCGGCCGGCAGCCCTATTGTGGTGATCGAACGGCTGGCCCGTGACTACGCCGGCAAACCCCTGGAGTGGCGCCGGTCGCGGGGACACGCGCAGCACTTCCGCTACCGCATCGATATTCGCTGACCGCGCCGTTTCAAACTTCTTTACCTGCCTGCGCCCCGTCACCTGGGCGCAGTGGCTTCGCCTGCTCGGTTGTCTGCGTTGAGGGCAACCCAGCGTACCCTTCACCCTTAAAAGGATAAGAATCATGTTCAGCTGGTACCGCCAAATTACATCGCGCGAACGCAAGACTTTCTGGGCCTGTTTTGGGGGCTGGTCGCTCGATGCGCTGGAAGTGCAGATGTTCGGCCTGGCCATTCCCGCGCTGATCGCGGCTTTCTCGCTGTCCAAAGGCGATGCGGGCCTGATCAGTGGCCTGACCCTGGTGACCTCGGCGATCGGCGGCTGGCTTGGCGGAACCCTGTCGGATCGGTACGGCCGCGTGCGCACCTTGCAGTGGATGATCCTGTGGTTCTCCTGCTTCACATTCCTCTCGGCTTTCGTCACAGGCTTCTATCCACTGCTGTTCGTCAAGGCCATGCAAGGCTTTGGCATTGGTGGGGAGTGGGCGGCCGGGGCCGTGCTGATGGCCGAGACCATCAACCCCAAGTACCGCGGCAAGGTCATGGGTACGGTGCAAAGCGCCTGGGCGGTAGGGTGGGGCCTGGCGGTAGCGTTGTTCACCTTGATCTATTCGCTGGTGCCGCAGGAATTCGCCTGGCGCGTGATGTTCTTCGTGGGCCTGTTGCCGTCGCTGCTGATCATCTGGGTGCGTCGCAACGTTCCAGAACCGGACAGCTTTCAACGCCTGCAGAAACAGAACGCCATTCCCCAGGGTTTCTTCGCCTCGATGGCGGGGATCTTTCGCCCTGAATTGCTGCGCGTCACGTTGCTGGGCGGCTTGCTGGGCCTGGGGGCGCATGGTGGCTACCACGCGGTGATGACCTGGCTGCCGACTTTCCTTAAGACCGAACGCAACTTGTCGGTGCTCAATTCCGGTGGCTACCTGGCGGTGATCATCTTTGCGTTCTGGTGTGGCTGCGTGGTCAGCGGGTTGTTGATCGATCGCATCGGCAGGCGTCGCAACATCCTGCTGTTTGCGCTGTGCTGCGTGCTGACGGTTCAGGCCTATGTCTTCTTCCCGTTGAGCAATACGCAGATGCTGTTCCTGGGTTTCCCGCTGGGCTTCTTCGCAGCCGGCATTCCAGCAAGCCTCGGCGCCTTCTTCAACGAGCTGTATCCTGCCGATGTGCGGGGAGCGGGGGTTGGCTTCTGCTACAACTTTGGCCGTGTGCTCTCGGCGGTCTTCCCCTTCCTGGTCGGGCACATGAGCGAATCCATGTCGCTGGGTACCGCCATCGGCATCGATGCCGGCATCGCCTACGGCGTGGCGGTGATCGCTGCACTGTGCCTGCCTGAAACGCGCGGCCGCAACCTCGAGCCTGCCCCGCAAGCGCCCGGTGTGGCCGCCCAGTAACCTGACCGAAAGATCAAAGACATGCCTCACAACCCTGCTTCATCCATGATTGCCATCGACAGCCATGCCCACGTGTTCAGTCAAGGGCTGACATTGGCGCGCGAGCGCCGTTATGCCCCCGCGTACGATGCACCGTTGGCGGATTACCTCAGCCAGTTGCAGGCGCACGGTTTCAGTCACGGCGTTCTGGTGCAGCCCAGTTTCCTGGGGACCGACAATGGCTATCTGCTGGGTGCCCTGCAAGCCGCTCAGGGGCGCCTGCGGGGGGTGGTGATGCTTGAGCCGGACGTTGCGCGCCAAACCCTCATACAGATGGACCAGCTTGGGGTCAGAGGCGTGCGCCTGAACCTGATGGGGCAACCACTGCCGGACCTTACGGCCCCGCAGTGGCGCCATCGTTTCGCGTGCATGGCCGAACTGGGCTGGCACGTCGAGCTGCATCGACAACTGGCGGACATTCCCACCCTGGTGCGGGCGCTGCAACCGTACGGGCTGGATATCGTCATCGACCATCTGGGAAGGCCCGATGCGCGCAGCGGGCTGGGGCAGGCAGGCTTCGCCGACCTATTGACCCTGGGCGGGCAGGGCAATGTCTGGGTGAAGGTTTCCGGTATCTACCGCCTGGAAGGCTCGCCCGAGCAGAACGAGCTGTTCGCCCGCCAGGCGCTGGGCGCGCTGGAAGCGCACTATGGGGCCGAGCGCCTGATGTGGGGCAGCGATTGGCCGCATACGCAGCACGAACGCACGATGAGTTATGGCCAGGCGCTCGAGCAATTGCAGGCCCTAGGCTGCTCCAGCGAGTTGCGCAAGGCGCTGTTGCTGGAGACGGCCAAGGACTTGTACCGTTTCAATTGAGCCAAAGAATGGGTACGCAAGGCTTCGGTCAACCTATAGCGATCCTGTAGCGGGGTCGTCGGGGCAAGCAGTCACGGCAGACGTTCGAATGTGGCTGTTTTGACGTGGTGCGAGTCCAGTCCGACCATTACTTCGAAGTTACCGGGCTCGGTCACCCATTGCAGGTTACGGTCCACGAATGCTAGCGCGGTGGGTGCAATCTCCAGCGTCAGGTCTCTGGCAGCGCCAGGCTCCAGGAAGATGTTCTGGAAGCCTTTGAGTTCTTTGACGGGCCGACTGACAGAGGCGCTCAGGTCCCGAAGATAGAGTTGCACGGTTGTTTCGCCCGCCAACGGTCCCTGATTGGTAACAGTGACTCGAACCTTCAAGCGCTCACCCGGACGCAGACGGTCGGTGGACAAGCGTGGGGCTGAGACATCGAACTGGGTGTAGCTCAGCCCGAAGCCAAAAGGAAAAAGAGGGGTGTCATCGACGTCGAAGTGGCGCGACCGGTAAGGTGCGGGGTTGATGGGGTCGAACGGCCTGCCGGTGTTCAGATGGTTGTAATACAGGGGGATCTGGCCGACGTTGCGCACGAACGTCACTGGGAGTTTCCCGGAGGGGTTGTAGTCGCCAAACAGCACATCAGCGATGGCATTACCCCCCTCGCTCCCGCTATACCAGGTTTCCAGTACGGCATCGGCCCACTTGGTTTCGTCGTCGAGGGCAAGCGGGCGGCCATTCATCAAAACCAGTACCACTGGAATGCCGGTATCGCTCAATGCCTTGAGCAGCGCACGTTGTCCGCCGGGTAGACCCAGCTCGGTCCTGCTCGCACCCTCATGGGACATGCCGCGCGCCTCGCCAAGCACCGCGACGATTACATCGGCTTGCCGAGCCACCGCCAGGGCCTGCTTGAGCATCGCTGCGGGAGGGCTTGGATCGATGTCGACGTGTTTGTCCGCAAGAAGCATCAGGGCCGATGGATCGTCAATGATGTTGGCCCCTTTGGCATAGCGCAATCGACCCTTGCCCGCTTGAGCCTGATGCATGCCGGAGCGAAGCGTGACCACCTCCTCGGGTCTGCCATTGGCATACCAACTGCCAAGCATGTCTGCCGCGTTATCGGCCAATGGGCCGATCAAGGCGATGTTCATGCTTTTATGCAGCGGCAGCGTGCGGTTTCGGTTTTTCAGCAGCACCAAGGAGCGGCGCGCCATATCCCGCGCTTGGGCACGATGCTGTCCGATCTGCTCGCTAGCGGCGTCGGCACCCAGGCGCTGATAAGGGGCATCAAACAGGCCCAATTCGTACTTGGTTGTGAGCACCTGGCGAACCGCGCCGTCCAGCTCGGCTTCGCTGACCTGTCCTTGCTTGATCAAGCCAGCCAGCTGGTCACGGTAATGACGGTCGCTCATGCTCATTTGTGTGCCAGCGGTCAGCGCTGCCTTGGCCGCCTGGGTGCCATCACGGGCCACGCCATGGTCTATCAGCTCTGCCACTGCGCCGTGGTCGCTGATGACTAAGCCTTTGAACTGCCACTGTGTGCGAAGCAGGTCTTTCAAGAGCCAGCCGTTGGCCGTTGCAGGGATGCCATTAAGGCTGGACAGTGCAGTCATCACGGCACCGGCCTTGGCTTCGATGGCAGCCTTGAAGGGGGGCAGGTAATCCTGATGAAGGCGTTGTTCGCTCATGTCAGCCGTGTTGTAGTCGCGCCCTCCCTCAACCGCTCCATAACCGGCAAAATGCTTGATACAAACCATCAGGCTGTCCGGTGCTGCCAGATGCGGTCGTTGCAAACCGCGGATGGCAGCCTCACCCATGCGCGAGGCCAGGTGCGTGTCTTCGCCGTAGCCTTCGGAGATGCGTCCCCACCGCGGGTCGCGACTGACATCCAAGACGGGAGCGAAGGTCATGTCCAAGCCATCGTTGGTCGCCTCGATTGCTGCAACGCGTGCACTTTTTTCCACCGCGCGCAGGTCCCAGCTGGACGCCTGACCCAAGTTGATGGGAAAGATGGTGCGACGTCCATGGATTACATCACCTGCAAAGAACAGCGGGATACCCAGCCGGCTACGCTCGACCGCCATGGCCTGTAGCCTGCGCAAATCCGTACTGTTGGCAGCCGGGTGGGTGAACATCGCCCCCACATTCCCGGCTGCGATGGCTGTGTTCATGTCTTGAGGCGCATCACCTTGAGCGGCATATTCCATTCGCAACTGTCCGATCTTTTCCTGCAAGGTCATCTGCGAGAGCAAATTGTCGATGAACGTCTTTTGCTGCGCGTCAGGCTTGTTAGCCAGGGCGGTGACAGGCCCTATCGCTGCGCAAAGCATCAACATGGCCGTGAGTGCAGGTGAGCGGGTTGCTCGCTTGCGGGGAGGGGTCATTCCATTGACTTCCTGGGCGAATTTCCCTGACATTGCCACCTGAGTGATCAAGCTCGCTACTCGCAGATCTACCAGTTGCCTATCCCCGATATCTGTGCAATCCCCACGACCTTCCTTCACCCGTGCCCTCGCGGCTTCACCCAGGACCAAGGACGATGAGTCATTCCTCGCAATTCACCTTGCTCGGCAAGCGGCGCTTCCTGCCTTTTTTCATTACTCAGTCGCTCGGTGCGTTCAACGACAACCTGTTCAAGCAGTCGCTGATCCTGGCCATCCTGTTCAAGCTGAGCCTTGGGGACGGTGACCGATCCATCTGGGTCAATCTGTGTGCCTTGCTGTTCATCCTGCCGTTCTTTCTTTTTTCGGCGCTGGGTGGACAGTTCGGGGAGAAGTTTCCCAAGGACGCGCTCATTCGTGTGATCAAGCTGGCGGAGATCGGCATCATGTCGATCGGCGCGCTGGGGTTTGCGACCAATCACCTGGCCCTCATGCTGGTGGCCTTGTTCGGCATGGGTACCCATTCGGCGCTGTTCGGGCCGGTGAAGTACTCGATCCTGCCCCAAGCGCTGCGTGAGCAAGAGCTGGTAGGCGGCAATGGGCTGGTGGAGACGGGCACCTTCCTGGCTATCCTCGCCGGCACCATCGGCGCCGGGGTGATGATGTCGACCGAACGCTATGCCGCGGTGGTAGCCGGTGGCGTATTGGGCACTGCCGTACTGGGCTATCTGGCCAGCCGCTGGATTCCCCGTGCCGCCGCTGCCTCACCCCACATGAAGCTGGACTGGAACATCTTCAGGCAGTCGTGGACTATCCTGCGCATGGGCCTTGCCCAGCCGCCTGCGGTATCGCGCTCGATCGTCGGCAACTCCTGGTTCTGGTTCGTCGGCGCCATCTACCTGACCCAGATCCCGGCCTATGCCAAGGACTGGCTGCACGGCGATGGCACCGTGGTCACCCTGGTGCTGACGCTGTTCTCGGTGGGCATCGCCCTGGGTTCCTTGTTGTGCGAGCGTCTGAGCGGGCGCAAGGTGGAGATCGGGCTGGTGCCGTTCGGCTCCTTTGGCCTGACCGTGTTCGGCCTGCTGTGGTGGTGGCATTCCGGGGATGTGCCCAGCGCTGCCAGCGCCCATGACTGGCTCGACCTGCTGGGCCTGAGCCAGGCGTGGTGGATTCTGCTGTCCATCGTCGGGCTCGGGGTGTTTGGCGGTTTCTATATCGTGCCGCTGTACGCATTGATTCAGGCACGCACCGCCGTAGACGAGCGCGCGCGGGTGATCGCTGCCAACAACATCCTCAATGCGTTGTTCATGGTGGTATCGGCCCTGTTGACCATGGTGCTGCTGGGCGTGGCTGGGCTGGACATCCCGCAGCTGTTTTTGGTCGTCTCGCTGCTGAACATCGCCGTCAACGCCTACATTTTCAGCATCGTGCCTGAATTCACCATGCGGTTTCTCATCTGGCTGCTCAGTCACTCGATGTACCGCGTCAAGCACCAGGGGCTGCAGCACATTCCCGACGAAGGCGCGGCATTGCTGGTGTGCAACCACGTGTCGTTCGTCGATGCCTTGTTGCTCGCTGGCGCGATACGCCGTCCCATTCGTTTCGTCATGTACTACAAGATCTACAACCTGCCCGTGCTCAACTTCGTGTTTCGCACCGCAGGCGCCATTCCGATTGCCGGACGCAGCGAGGACCTGGCGACGTACGAGCGCGCCTTCACCCGCATTGCCCGTTACCTGGCTGACGGCGAGCTTGTGTGCATCTTTCCCGAGGGCAAGCTGACAGGGGACGGTGAGGTCGACGTGTTCAAGGGCGGCTTGAGCCATATCCTTGAACAGACGCCGGTGCCGGTGATTCCCCTGGCGCTGCAAGGGCTGTGGGGCAGTTTCTTCAGTCGCGACCCGGCCAAAGGGTTTTTCAGAAGAATGTGGTCCCGTGTGACCGTCGTGGCAGGCAGCGCCATCCCTGCACAGGAGGCGCTACCAGAGCGGCTGCGCGAGCAGGTCATTGGCCTGCGCGCAGGCATTCGCTGAGCAAACCTGGCCAGCTGACCGGTATCAGCTGGCGCTGACCTTGAGGCCGATCAGGCCGCATACGATCAGTGCCACGCTGACCAGTCGAACCAACGCCATGGACTCACCGAACAGGATGATGCCGGCGATCACGGTGCCCACCGCGCCGACGCCGGTCCAAATGGCATAGGCCGTCCCCAGCGGCAGCTCTTTCATCGCCAGGCCCAGCAGGCCGAGACTGACGGCCATGGCGGCAACCGTCAGCGCGGTGGGCAGTGGCTTGCTGAAGCCGTCGGTATACTTGAGGCCAACGGCCCAGCCGACCTCGAACAGGCCGGCGAAGAACAGGATGATCCAGGACATGATGCGTCTCCATCGTTGCAAGTGATGGGGCCGTCCCCTGGATGATCACGCTGGGCGTCGTGAGGTCGTCCTCACCGTGAGCCCATGGTGCACATCTACGGTCTGCCGGGCAAGCCTGCGGGCCAATCGCCTGTCAGCGTCTGACACGTTTTGCGCCCTCGACGTCGGAGGAGGTGTCCTCCAGCCGCCGGAACCAGGTGGAAAGCAGCGCCCCGGAAATATTGTGCCACACGCTGAACAGCGCACTGGGCACGGCCGCCAGGGGCGAGAAGTGCGCAGCGGCAAGGGCTGCTCCTAGCCCGGAGTTCTGCATGCCGACCTCCAGCGCCAGCGACTTGCGCTGGGCCAAGGGCACTTTGCACAGCTTGCCGGTGATGTACCCCAGCAAATAACCGAAGCTGTTGTGCAACATGACCACCGCCATGATCAACAGCCCCGACTCGGCGATTTTCGCCTGGCTGGCGGCCACCACGGCGCATACGATCAGTACGATGCTCACCACCGATACCAGTGGCAAAACCTGAACTGCGGTCTGCACGCGCTCACCCAGCAGGCGTTGGGCCAGCACGCCGAGTACGATCGGGAGCATGACCAGCTGCAGGATCGACCAGAACATATCCATGAAGGACACCGGAAGCCAGGCCGACGCCAGGAACCAGATCAGCGCAGGGGTCAGCAGTGGCGCCAGCAGCGTGGTGACGCCTGCGATGGCCACGGCCAGCGCGAGGTCGCCGCGCGACAGCCACACCATCACATTCGAGGCCGTACCGCTCGGGCAGCAGCCGACCAGGATCACGCCCACGGCGATCTGCGGCGGTAGCTCGAAGAGCTGGCACAGCAGCCAGGCCATGCCCGGCATGATCACGAAATGCGCGACCACCCCCAGCATGACCCGCCAGGGTTGACGGGCCAGGGCAGCGAAGTCGTCGAGCTTGAGGGTAAGGCCCATTCCGAACATCACCAGCCCCAGCAAGGGCACGATGGCCACCTTCAACCCAATGAACCATTGCGGTTGCAGGAAGGCCAGCACGGCGAACACCAATACCCACAAGGCAAAGGTGTTGCCGACGAATCGACTCAAGGCGGCGAGGGCGCGCATGGGGTTATCTCCAGTTCGACTGCATGCCCGGGCATTGTCGCTGCAGGCAGGGGGTCAAGTGCGGCAACGGTGCCGCACTCAAGTGTCGTGGGTACTGCCAACCCGCAGCGGGCTCACACCCCTTGCGGGATTTCTTCGCCGCCCAAAGCTTCGAAGAGCACGGGCAGGAACTCTGCAAATGTCATCATCATCAGCTGGAAGCTGGCGTCGAACTGCTGCGCGGCCTCGTCACCGCCATCCTGCTCGGCCTGCTCCTGCAGCAGTTCCTCGAATTTCAGGCGCTTGATGACCATCTTGTCGTCCAGCACGAACGACAGTTTGTCCTGCCAGGCCAGGGCGAGTTGGGTCACGACCTTGCCGGTACTCAGGTGCAGCTGGATTTCCTCGCCAGTCAGGTCCTGGCGCTTGCAGCGCACAATGCCGCCATCTTCGGCCGTGTCGCGCAGCTCGCATTCGTCCAGCACATAGAAGCCTTCGGCGGCATTCTGGGATTTGACCCAGTCGGTCATGGTGGCCACCGGGGCGATCTTGACGGTGGCCGGCCGCACGGGCAGCGAGCCCATCACTTCGCGCAGCGTGGACAGCAGGTCTTCGGCGCGTTTGGCGCTGGCCGAGTTGACCAGAATCACCCCCAGGCGCGGGGCGATGGCAGCGAAGATCATCGAGCGGCGAATGAAGGCGCGAGGCAGGAAGGCCTGAATGATCTCGTCCTTGATCTGGTCACGCTCCTTCTTGTAGACCTTGCGCATCTGTTCGGTCTCGATCTCTTCGACCTTTTCCTTGACCGCGTCATTGACCACGCTGCTGGGCAGAATACGTTCTTCCTTGCGTGCAGCGATCAGCAGGTAATCGCCACTGACGTGCACCAGCGGGGCATCTTCGCCCTTGCCGAACGGGGCGACGAAACCGTAGGTGGTCAGCTCCTGGCTGGCGCACGGACGGGCTGGCTTGCTGGCCAGGGCAGCCTCCAAAGCTTCAGGCTCGAAGGGCACGTCCTGGGTCAGGCGGTAGGTCAGCAGGTTCTTGAACCACATCGGGGAAGTCTCTCATTAATGCATAAGGCGGGCATTATTCTCCTACCAGCCCCGGAAGGCCAACCCTGTCAGAGGGCCAGCAGTGCACAAACCGGACGAAATCGGGCCGTTACGCTAGGTCGTTGAAAGATCTGTACTTTTTTCGAAATAAAGTGAAAGAAAGTGCTTGCCAGGGGGCAGGGCCGTCCGTAGAATGCGCCCCACACCGAGGCGAAGGGTGATTAGCTCAGCCGGGAGAGCATCTGCCTTACAAGCAGAGGGTCGGCGGTTCGATCCCGTCATCACCCACCACTCGATGTATAGCGCAGCGGTAGTTCAGTC
>NZ_DIIQ01000007.1:20990-21249 GCF_002420785.1 Pseudomonas sp. UBA5666
CCACTGAACACCCTGAAGCAAACAGAAAGCGACCTTAGGGTCGCTTTTTTTATGCCTTGAATTTCATGCGAACGTGCAGGGTATAAAAAAAAGCCATAAGTGCTTGCCAGCATTGAAAGTTGTCCGTAGAATGCGCGCCACACCGAGAGACATGGGTGATTAGCTCAGCCGGGAGAGCATCTGCCTTACAAGCAGAGGGTCGGCGGTTCGATCCCGTCATCACCCACCACTCGATGTGTAGCGCAGCGGTAGTTCAGTC
>NZ_DIIQ01000007.1:21485-39781 GCF_002420785.1 Pseudomonas sp. UBA5666
CCACTGAACACCCTGAAGCAATAAGAAAGCGACCCTAGGGTCGCTTTTTTTATGCCTGCATTTCAGTTTTATAGTCGCCTTTCAGGCCCGGGCCGCCTGGCCATTGAGGCCTGGGCGCTCCTCGGCCCGCAGGGTCAGTACCTCGAACCCTTCGTCCGTCACGGCCACCGTGTGCTCCCATTGCGCTGACAGGCTGCCGTCACGTGTCACCACGCTCCAGCCATCCTTGAGCGTGCGGGTGCCGCGCCCGCCCTGGTTGATCATGGGCTCGATGGTGAACACCATGCCTGGCTTGAGCTTCATGCCCATGCCGCGCTGACCGACATGCAGCACCTCTGGCGCTTCATGCATCTGCTGGCCAATGCCATGCCCACAATACTCTCGGACCACGCTGTAGCCTGCGGCCTCGGCATGCGCCTGCACGGCATGGCCAATGTCACCCAGGGTGGCCCCAGGTCGTACTTGCTCGATGCCTTTCCACAGCGCCGCATAGGTGGTGTCGATCAGGCGCCGGGCTTCATCATCGATCTGCCCGATGGCGTACATTTTAGAAGAGTCAGCAATGTAACCGCCTTGTTCCAGCGTGATGTCGACGTTGACGATCGAACCTTCTTTGAGTACTTCATCGGCGTCAGGCATGCCATGGCACACCACATGATCGACCGAGGTATTGAGCGCATAGGGAAAGCCGTACTGGCCTTTGCTGGCCGGTCTTGCCCGAAGGGCCTGGACGATGAAGTCTTCTGCGTGGTCATTGATCTGCAGGGTGGTGATGCCTGGACGGATGAAACTGTCGAGTTCGGCGAACACCTGTGCCAGCAGTTGGCCTGCGCGGCGCATCAGGTCGAGCTCGGCGGGGGATTTGATGATGACCTTGGACATAAACGCGAATAATCACTCCAGCTAGAATGCCTCAAAGCATAGACCCACGGCATACCCACATGCCACCGTCGAGCACCGATGCGTCACTTGATCGTGGATGATTTCTTTGTCGGTACCTGCTGTTTTAAGTATGACTTTAGCGCTGGCGCGGGGGATCTGTCAGGTCATGGCATGAAGCTGTTACCTGGTTGATGAATAACGATTCACTTGCTGAACTTACTTACTCAAACCCGCTCCTATGCCGGTAGCCATTGGTGAGGGCCGCCTGCTAAGCTCGCGGCCTCTACCCTGATTGCCCTTATGGCGCATGAACAAGGAATTAGCATGAAACAGCATCGTTTGGCGGCTGCGGTTGCCCTGGTAGGCCTGGTACTGGCTGGTTGTGATCAGCAGGCCAGCAGCCCCGAACTGAAGACGCCTGCGCAGAAAGCTTCCTACGGCATTGGCCTGAACATGGGCAAGAGCCTGGCGCAGGAAGGCATGGACGACCTCGATTCCAAGGCGGTAGCGCTGGGTATCGAGGACGCCGTTGGCAAGAAAGAGCAGCGCCTGAAGGACGAAGAACTGGTAGAAGCCTTCACTGCCTTGCAGAAGCGTTCCGAAGAACGCCTGGCCAAGGCCAGCGAAGAGGCGGCCACTGCGGGCAAGAAGTTCCTTGAAGAAAACGGCAAGAAGCAAGGCGTGGTGACCACCGCATCGGGTCTGCAGTACGAAGTTGTCAAGAAGGCCGATGGCCCGCAGCCCAAGCCAACCGACGTGGTGACCGTTCACTATGAAGGCAAGTTGATCGACGGCAAGGTCTTCGACAGCTCCGTCGAGCGCGGCAGCCCGATCGACCTGCCGGTCAGCGGCGTGATCCCAGGTTGGGTCGAAGCGTTGCAATTGATGCACGTTGGCGAGAAGTACAAGTTGTTCATCCCTGCTGACCTGGCCTACGGCGCCCAGAGCCCGAGCCCGTTGATCCCTGCCAATTCGGTTCTGGTGTTCGACCTGGAACTGATCGCGATCAAGGACCCAGCGCAGCTGCAAGGTGGTGAGCCTGAGGCCGAAGCGCCTGCCGACGCACCGGCTGAAGCACCTGCCAAGTAAGGCGTGTTTCGATTGAAACGAGCGCGCTGTCATCACGGAGCGTTCGGTTCACTTGATACCATTGGGGCCGCTATGCGGCCCTAATAGTATCTGCGGCAAAGCTAAATCCTGGGGAGGCTGCGCGGCCGATCCGCAGCCCCGGCAAGGCCGTAACTGCGCGGGTACAGCGTACTCCGCCTACACGGGTATCTGATGACATTCAGAGCCGTGCTGAACCTGTGGCGGAGCTGCCTTACAGTACGTTCGCATTTGGGCATCCCGTTCGAACCTGCTCTGGCGCCCATGGTCCGAACAAGGACAGGCGCTGGGTGTAAGCTGCGTCTGAAATAACTGTCCTAGGGCGGGCCCGCGCAGTGCTCTGTAACCGCTGTGTAAAAAATGCCCGATCTTGTCCGGTGCCCTGTTTATGGGCCAGCGGGCTCGGAAATGTCCCCCTGTTCACAAGGTTATCCACAATAAATGTGGATAACCTTTTCCGTCTGGAGGCACCATGAAGGCACCTTGGAATTTCACGCGCTTCCTGCCCCTGGCAGAGCGCCTGCTCAGCCGTGGGCGCTTGCCGGCGCTGCTGTTCGCGGTGGCTCGCAAAGGGCCACGCTTGGGCAAACTGCGCGAAGACGTGAAGTTGATGCAGGCCCTGTGCCTGGCATGGTGGCGAGGCGAGTACCGGGCGATCAACCGCAAGGCCTTGATTACGATCGTTGCCGGTCTGCTTTATTTCGTAAGCCCCATCGACGCCATCCCGGACTGGTTGCTGGGCGTAGGTTTTCTGGATGACATCGCCGTGCTGGGATGGGTGCTCAAGACCGTTTCCGATGAACTGGAGCGCTTCAAGGCCTGGCGGGACACCCAGTCGCCAGAACGGCTGCAGGTAGTTGAGCGTCTTCCAGCCACTCCCGAAGACCTGCGTCTGGAGCGTGAAATCCCTTGAGGCGTCAGTGACACGGTAGAACCCTGACAGCGCTCGACTGCAAAGATCCTGAACTTGGTCATATAATTGGCACATGAAACACGCCAATGGATTACCTTCAGTAGTCCTCTCGAAGGGATTTTTGCAATGGATATTCAGGTCATCAGCCGCGACGGTCAACCCGAGTATGCCGTCGTACCGTGGGAAGACTACCAGGCGCTGCTCAAGGCAGCAGGGCAGGCCCCAGCGAATACCCCAGTACAGTCACCTGTCGAAGAAGCCGACTCACATGCCGCTTTGCCCGCATTTAGCGAAGTAGGTGCCATACGCCGGGACAAAGGCATCGCCGCCGAGCACCTGGCCCGCAATGTGGGGGTGAGCCCGGCTTACCTGGCGATGATCGAGTCGGGCGAGCGGGAGCCCGATGCCGCCATTCGCCGTGCCCTGGCCTGGCACTTGGGTGTGCCTGGCTGGAGCGAGGCTTCATGAGTCAGGTCAGGATCAGCCGCCAGCACTGGGACAACCTGCTGGGCGAGCTGGATCTGGCCCGACGGCAACGTCATTTGCTGACCTACCGAGCGCTCATCGAGCGCCTGCAACTGCCAAGTCCTGCCATGCAGACACTGACCGCAGCGCTTGAGTACCTGGCAGTGCTGGATGCGCGTGCCGAACAACCCCTGCGCAGTTCATTGGTGATCAGCCAGGGTGCCAGCCGCTTGCCGCGCACAGGCTTCTTTGAGTGCGTCGAGCGGTTAGGGCGCTTCACAGGGCCTGTCGATGGCATGGAGGCCGCTTCCTGGCATGCCTCTGAAGTCGCACGCGTATTCGAATACACGTATCCCGATCCCGCCTGATCAGACCCAGCAACGCTGAGCCCTCCAACCCTTCTCCAGGCGCTCCTACCAATGACCCAAAAAGAAAGCCGGGCATCAATGAGCCCGGCTTTTTTTTTACACATCAGGGGAGGGTGGCGAATGGATCGTCCCTCCCCAGGGTCTGCCGCTTACTTCTTAGCCACCTTGGTGCTGGCGCTGAGGTAATCGATCAGGATGCGCCCGGTTTCCGACAGGTAGGCGTCGTCTTCCGGCTTGGTGTCTTCATCCTCGGCCGGCAGTGCATCCTCATCTTCTTTCTTCAGCTCCTTGAGCGGTTCCTCGCCCTTGGCCTTGCGACGGATGTTTTCCAGAGCCAGTTGCTTGGCCTCGACTTCATCGTGACGCGCCCGACGCTCTTGCTCATTGAGGCTGACGGTCTTTTCGGTCATCAGTTTCTGGGTCAATGCCAGACGGTCGCGGATGTAGATGAACTCGGCATCCTTGTCGCTGCGTGCCTGGTGCTGAGCCTTGAGCTGGGCCAGGTAAGGCTTGAAGGGGTCTACCGCAGGCTTGACGACAGGACGGATGGTGTCCCATGGCATCGCCTCGGGCAGGGCGCTTTCGCCGATTTCCTTGGTGTCGATGATCGACGGATAGTCGATGTCCGGCAATACGCCCTGGTGCTGGGTGCTCTGCCCGGAAACCCGGTAGAACTTAGCCAGGGTCAGCTTGAGCTCGCCATGGTTAAGTGGCTGAATGGTCTGCACGGTGCCCTTGCCGAAGGTCTGGCCACCAATGATCAACGCGCGGTGATAATCCTGCATGGCGCCAGCGAAAATCTCCGATGCCGAGGCGGACAGGCGGTTGACTAGCAAGGCCAGCGGCCCCTTGTAGAAGGCACCTGGGTTTTCATCTTCAAGCACATCCACACGGCCATCGCTATTGCGCACCAGCACAGTAGGGCCTTTTTCGATGAACAGGCTGGTCAGCTCGGTCGCTTCCTGCAGCGAACCACCGCCATTGTTGCGCAAGTCGATGACCACGCCGTCGACTTTCTCTTTCTGCAGCTCGGTCAGCAGCTTCTTCACGTCACGCGTGGTGCTCTTGTACTCCGGATCACCTGCGCGGTAGGCCTTGAAGTCCAGGTAGAACGCCGGGATCTCGATAATGCCGAGTTTGTAGTCACGCCCGTCCTGCTTGAGTTTGAGCACCGACTTCTTGGCCGCCTGCTCTTCGAGCTTGACCGCTTCACGCGTGATCGACACGATCTTGCTGGTCTGATCGCTGGGGGCGTTACTCGCCGGGATGATTTCCAGGCGTACCACCGAGCCCTTGGGGCCGCGAATCAGCTTGACCACTTCGTCCAGGCGCCAGCCGACGACGTCGACCATTTCCTTGTTGCCCTGAGCAACGCCTATGATCTTGTCGGCCGGTGCGACCTGCTTGGTCTTGGCCGCAGGCCCCGCCGGTACCAGGCGCACGATCTTGACCTGATCGTTGTCGCTTTGCAGCACCGCGCCAATCCCTTCGAGCGACAGGCTCATGTTGATGTCGAAGTTTTCGGCGTTGTCCGGCGACAGGTAGTTGGTGTGCGGGTCGTAGGACTGGGCAAACGTATTGATGTACGCCTGGAAAATGTCTTCGGCGCGGGTCTGATCCAGGCGTGCCAGCTGGTTCTTGTAGCGCTTGATCAGGGTTTCCTGAATCTGCTTGGGCTCTTTGCCAGCAATCTTCTGGCGCAGCACCTCGTCCTTGACGCGTTTACGCCACAGGTCGTCCAGGGCAGCCTGGTCCTTGAGCCAAGGCGCGTCCTTGCGGTCGATCAGCAAGGTCTCGTTGACCGTGAAGTCGATCTTGTCCACGCCCTTGTTGAGCTCGGCCAAGGCGAAGTCCAGGCGCTGCTTGACCCGGTCCAGGTAGCGCTTGTAGATGGTGAAGCCAGGGTCGAGGTTGCCGCTTTTGAGGAAGTCGTCGAACTGCGTCTTCCACTTGTCGAATTCGGCGATGTCGGCGGCGGTGAAATAGCTGCGCGCCGGGTCCAACAGCTTGATGTAGCTGTCGTAGATGATGACCGAACGGGCGTCATCCAAGGGCGGCTTGCTGTAGTGATGGCGTTTGAGCAGCTCCACCACGTTGAGGCTGGCGACGATTTCGTCGCGGTCCGGTTGCAGGCTGTCCCATTTGTTGGCGGCCGCCGCATTGCCGCCGAGCGTAAGGCTGCCAAGGCCGATCATCAGTGCCAGGGCGGTGCTGGGTAGGAAATGCTTCATGCTGATTCGACGTGGGGGCAATTGATCACGCATAGTAGGCCGTCTTTTCCGTTCGCCGGTTCCATAAAAACCGGGCGCATACTGCAAAAAGCCTGGGCACGGGTGGCCCAGGCTCGGTCATATGATTCAACTATGGAGGCACTGTGAAGGCATTGCAAGGCGTTGACGGACATGTCACCTGGGTCGAAGCCGAACGTCCGGCGTGTGACGCAGGACAAGTACGCATCCGGGTCGCGGCTGCGGGGTTGAACCGTGCCGATTTGCTGCAGATGAAAGGGCTCTATCCGCCGCCGCCCGGCGCCAGCCCCTACATGGGCCTGGAATGTGCCGGCGTGATCGCAGAAGTGGGGGCCGGGGCAGCCTGGCGGGTGGGCGACAGGGTGTGCGCACTGCTGGCCAGCGGTGCCATGGCCGAGGAAGTGATCGTCGATGCGCGGCACGTGCTGCCTGTGCCCGAAGGGCTTAGCCTGCATGAAGCGGCAGCCCTGCCGGAGGTCTACGCGACGGCGTGGCTGAACATCTTCCAGCTGGGCGGCGTCAAAGCCGGCGAGAAGGTGCTGGTGCACGCCGGTGCCAGCGGCGTGGGGTCGGCTGCCATTCAACTGTGCAAGGCGTTCGGCAACAGCGTCTGGGTCAGCGTCGGCTCGGCCGAGCGACTGGCGTATTGCCAGGCCCTGGGCGCGGCAGGTGGCGTGGTGCGCAACCAGAACCTCGATGACCTGGAAGCCATCGGCCCATTCGATGTGATTCTCGACCCGGTCGGCGCCAGCTATGGCGAGCTGAACCTCAAGCTGCTGGCCCGCGACGGGCGCTGGGTGATCATCGGCGTGATGGGTGGACGCACGTTCGAACTGGACTTGGCCCAGGTCATGGGCAAGCGGGCGCAGATCACGGGCTCGACCTTGCGCAACCGTGACGATGCGTTCAAGGCCGAACTGTTGAGTGACTTGCACCAGCAAGTCTGGCCGCTGTTTACCGAGGGGCGGTTGTCACCGCAGTTGGTTGATACCTACCCGGTGGAGTTCGCCCAGGCAGCCTACGCCGAACTCGAGACCAACCAGGTGTCCGGCAAGCTGGTCATGATCATCGACCCGAGCCTGGCCTAGTGTCGGGCCCGCTTGCCTGCTCGGGTACTGGCCTCATGGCGCCCTCATAGTCCCTGCGGGCCTGCGTGAACGCAGGCCCACGGGGGCAGGGCAAGCCTTGGCACTGAACAGCGAACGCGGGTTCAGTGCCAGCTCAAGATCGGCCAACCGTGGGCTTGCGCATGCTCGCGCAACACAGGGTCCGGGTTCACGGCACAAGGGTGATCCACCTTCAGCAACAAGGGCAGGTCATTGCGCGAGTCGGAATAGAAGCTCGCGCCCTCCAGGTTTTCCTGCTCCTGGTCCAGCCAGGCCATCAAGCGGGTGATCTTGCCTTCCTGGTAGGTGAGTACGCCATGGGTAGCCCCGGTATAGAAGCCATTGCGGGCCTCCAAGTCGATTGCCAGGTATTCGTCCACGCCCAGGCGTGCAGCAATCGGTCCAACCAGGTGTACCCCTGACGCCGAAATGATCAGCACCCGGTCCCCGCGCTTGCGATGTTCGGCGATGCAGCGGCAGGCATCGCCTAAAATGATCGGTTCGATGACATCTTCCACCCACGGCTCGACCAAGTGTGCGACCTCTTCCAGGGTCCGCCCGGCAATCGGCTCCAGGCTGAACGCCATGTAATCTTCCATCGCCAGCTCGCCTTTGCCGTAGGCCTCCATGAGCGCGCGGTCACGGCGCAAGAACGTGTCACCATCCACCCACCCCAGCCGGGCCATGTGTTCGCTCCACAGTGACGCGCAGTCGCCGTGAATCAGGGTTTCGTCCAGATCGAAAATGGCTAGCGCCATACATGCATCTCCTTAAGCCACTTCCCGTAGCGCACTGGGGTCTATCGACACGCTGACCCGCTGACCGTCGGCATGCAGGTCGGCGGGTGAGCGGTTGAGCACATCCACCACCAGCTCTACCTCGCGTACCTGCACCCGATAACGTATCACGTTGCCCAGCAGGCTGTGACTGCGCACCTGGGCGTCGAGTTCGCCGTGCAGACCCAGTGTGATGGATTCTGGGCGTATGGCCAGGCGCCCGGTGACAGGCCGCTGCAGCAGGCGGCTGGCACTGTCGGCGTCCAGCAGGTTGTAATTGCCGATGAAACCGGCGGCAAACAGGTCCACCGGGGCCGTGTAGAGAGTCTCTGCATCACCGCTTTGCACGATACGGCCCTGATTCATCAGGAAGATGCGGTCTGACAGCGTCAAGGCCTCTTCCTGGTCATGGGTAACGAAGATCGTGGTCAAACCCAGTTCCCTCTGGATGGCGCGGATCTGTTCACGCAGGTGTTTGCGAATACGCGCATCGAGTGCCGAAAGCGGCTCGTCCAGCAACAGCAGTCGGGGGCGGGTGACCAGGGAGCGGGCCAGGGCGACGCGCTGGCATTGCCCGCCAGACAACTGGTGAGGGTAACGTGCGGCGAAGTCATTCAATTCCACCAGCTGCAATGCCTCGCGCACCCGTGCCTGGCTTTCATCACCCCTGACCTTCTGCATGCGCAGCCCGAAGGCGACATTCTGCTCCACCGTCATGTTGGGAAACAGCGCGTAGCTCTGGAAGACCATGCCGATACCGCGCTTCTGCGGGCTCTGCGGCACGATGTCGATGCCGTCGAGCAGGATCTGCCCGCTGTCAACGGGCGTGAGCCCGGCGATGCAGCGCAGCAGCGTGGACTTGCCGCACCCTGAGGGGCCGAGCAGGGTGATGAACTCGCCCCGTTCGATCTGGCAATCGATCTGGCTGAATACCGGGCTACCGGCGTAGCTTTTTTGCAGGTTGCGTACGCTGACGTAGCTCATGTCAGGTCTTGTCCTTGTTCAAGCGGTTGGCGACCCACGTCAGGATCAGCACGAAGGCGAAATAGGAGATCACCAGCGCACTGTTGAAGTGGCCGCTGCTGTTGCGCATGTTGTTGAGGTACACCTGCAGGGTCTCGTAGCGCGTGCCCACCAGCAGGTTGGCGAACACGAACTCCCCGAACAGGAACGAGAACGACAGCAGCAGGGCCACCATCAGGCCCTTGCGCAGGTTGGGGAGTACCACCAGCAAAGCCGCCTGCCAGGTGCTGGCGCCCAGCAACTGCGCCGCGTCCATCAGGTCGCGCAGATTGATGGCCTGCAGGTTGTTGGTGATGGCCCGGTACATGAAGGGCAGGGCGATGGTGAAGTAGCAGCCGATCAGAATCCACGGTGTCCCCACCATGGCCATCGGCCCACTGCCATACAGTTGCAGCAACCCCACCGACGACACCACAGGTGGTACGGCAAACGGCAGCAGGATCAGGACATTCATCAACGCGTCGAGCCGGGGGAAGTGATAGTGCACCACGAACAGCAGTGGCAGGATCAGCACGACCGACAGCAGCAGCGCGCCGACGCACACCAGCAGCGACTGGCCGAATGCCGCCAGAAAGCGCGGCTCGCTCCACAACGCCACGTACCACTTCAGGGTCAGGCCGCTGGGAAGCAGGGTGGCCGACCAACTGGTGGCCAGGGAGTAGAGCAGGGTGCCGGCCAGTGGCATCAGCAGAATCAGAAACAGCAGGTAGACCACGGCGCGGTGGTACCAGCCGCCTCCTTTGGGGTCAGCGCGCATGGTAGCTCCTTTTCAACAACCATTGATGCACCACGGTAACCACCGTCATCAGCCCTACCAGCACCATTGCCAGGGCACTGGCAAGGTTCGGATCGAGGCTGATGTCGCCGGCCACCAGGCCCGCGATGCGTATGGGCAGTACGTTGAAGTTACCGGTGGTCAGGGCATAGACCGTGGCGTAGGCGCCCAGGGCATTGGCCAGCAGGATGACGAAGGTGCCCAGCAGCGCCGGGGCCAGCACCGGCAGCCCGATGTGCCGCCAGAACTGCCAGTGATTGGCGCCCAGCAGCGCAGCCGACTCGCGCCAGTCTTCGCGCAGCGCGTCGAAGGCCGGGTACAGCAGCAGGACACCCAAGGGGATCTGGAAATAGGTGTACACCAGGATCAGCCCGCTCTTGGAGTAGATGCTGAAGTCTTCCAGCAGGCCCATCTGCTTGAGCAACAAGGTCAATGCGCCGTTGAAGCCGAGCAGGATGATGAACGCGAACGCCAGCGGCACGCCGGCAAAATTGCTGGTCATGTTGGCAAAGGCACTGACGAAGTCGCGCAGCCGCGAGTCCACCTGACGCAGCGAATAGGCGCCCAGGGTCGCGATGATGATGCCGAACAGGCTGGACCAGAAGCTGATCTCCAGGCTGCGTTGCAGGGCTTGCAGGTAGAACTTGGAGGCGAACACCTTGCTGAAGTTGTCCATGCCCCAACCCGCCTCCGACTGCAGGCTGCTCAGCGCCACCCAGGCCAGCGGGGCGATCTGGAAGATCACGAAAACGGCAGCGAAGGGCACCAGGCACAGCAACGCCAGGTTACGGCCACGAGGCGATTGGCTCATTTGAGCAACTCCCGGCAGACCGATTTGTCGTGAGCGGCGCCAAGCAACTCACAGATGGTCCCGCACAGGTCGGTCTGCAGTGGCTTGGCCGATGGGTCGAGGCTGAAGGCTGCGCCGAACACGAACAGGGGTACTTCGCGCTCTTCGGCCAGCAGCCCGTTGTGCGAGCGATCGTTGTTCATGCCATGGTCGGCGGTCACCAGCACTTGATAGCCCTCGTCGAGCCACCTGGGCAGGTAATCGGCCAGCAGGATGTCCGCGCTGCGGGCAGCATTGCGGTATTGGCTGCTGTCCAGCCCATGGTGGTGGCCCACATCGTCGATGCTCATCGGGTGCACCAGCAGGAAGTTGGGCGCATGGCGCCGGCGCAGGTATTCGCCGTCCGCCAGCAGGTGTGAATCGGGGTAGCGATCGTCCCAGTAGAACAACCCGTGCTGGATGGGCAACTTGGGGGCGTGGGTATGCCGGTCACGCTGGGGGTCGAACGGGGAGCGGTTGTAGAGCTCGCTCATCCAGTGATAGGCCGCCGCTGCCGTGCCCAGGTTGGCCTCGCGGGCGTAGTGGAACACGCTGCGCTGGTTGGAAAGCCGGTTGACGTTGTTGTGCACGATGCCGCTGTCGATAGGGGGCACACCCGTGAGAATGCACTCGTACAGCGGACGGGACAGCGACGGCAACTCGCACTCCATGCGGTAAAGCGCGGCGCGGTCGGCCTCGACATAGGCGTGCAAGTGGCCCATGGCGTGGTGGGCAACCTGATAGTTCAGCCCGTCCAACAGCACCAGGATGACGTTGTGGCTCATTGATGACTCCGCAAAAAACCATCGGGGAAGGGGGCGCTCGCATTGCGCGGCGCCGCGCCGGGGAGTTACTGCTGGCGCGACGCCGGCTCGCTGGGGCTGCCATACAGGCGGGACGGCCAGCGTGGCAGCTGGCAGGCCCGTCTGCATGCCTCATTCCATCTCGATGATCACCTGCTCCTGCCACATCTGCGGCAGCTTCTTGGAGGTCGCTTCCCACACCTCGGCGTTCTTGATCGGCTGCGCAGGCGCATATTGCTCGTTGGGCAGCAATTTGGCCTGCACATCTTCCGGCAACTTCAGGTGCTCGGCGCGGATCGGGCGTGCATGCCCCTTGGCCAGGTTGATCTGCCCGGCATCGCTGAAGATGTATTCACGCGTCAGCTTCGCGGCATTGGGGTGTTTTGCGTACTTGTTGATGATGGTGGTGTAGCCCGAGGTGATCGAGCCGTCCGATGGGATCAGCACTTCGAAGCGCTTGGGGTCGATCTGATCGCGGTAGCTCAAGCCATTGAAGTCCCAGACCACGCCCACTTCCACCTCGCCCTTTTCCAGGGTCTGGATGGTCGGGTTAGCCAGAGAAAGGCGCTTTTGCTGGGCCAGCTTGGTGAACAGTTGCAGGCCTGGGGCCACGTTGCTCTCATCGCCCTTGTAGGCGATGGCGGCGGCCAGCACACCATTGGCGGCCTGGGCGGCGGTGCCGACATCACCGATGGCCACCTTGTACGTGCCGCGCTCCAGGTCGTGCCAGGTCTTGGGCCGCTCTGACTCCTTGACCAGGTCCTTGTTGATGATGAACGCGATGGTGCCGGTGTAGGCCAGCGCCCAATGGCCGTCCTTGTCCTTGGCCCACTCTGGCACCTGGTCCCAGGTGCTTGGCTTGTACGGCTGGCTTACGCCCTTGGCGATGGCGATGGGTCCGAACGCTGCGCCCACATCGCCGATGTCGGCACTGGCGTTGTCTTTCTCCGCCTCGAACTTGGCGATTTCCTGCGCCGAACTCATGTCGGTGTCGCTGTGCTTGAGCCCGTACTTGCTGGCCAGGTCCTGCCAGGTGTCCTTCCAGTTGGCCCAGGCGTCGGGCATGCCCACGCTGTTGACCATGCCTTCCTTGCGGGCGGCATCTTCCAGTGCCTTGAGGTCATCTGCGGCCATGGCCGACGTGCAGAACGCGATTGCCGAACCGAGCAGTGACGCCATGAACAACTTTTTCATCCGTAGCTCCTTGGGTGGGTGCATCGACCGAACGCTGTTGTGTATGAAGCCGTTGTCTGCAGCCTTGGTCTAGGTCAGCAAACCTTGAGCCAAGGTAGGCCGGTAGCGTGACAATTTGATGTAGCCCCAGGTCCAGCTGCCTGATCGCGGCCTCTGGCAATACAGCGTAGACCACCTGCGAGCCGGGCTTCACAAGGCCTGGCCCGTTTCTGGCAGCACCAGCCGGGCAGTCTTGTCACGGGATGTTCATCAGCCCTGCCTAGGCTTGTATCCAGTGCCCCGTGCCCTGTAGTGGGGCTGGCCTAGTCCAGATAGGTAACCTTTGATGCAGCCGATGCCACCGCGCGCGGTAACAGCCATCTGTAACGCCCTTGAGGAGCAGATCGGACACGGCCTTTTGGCGCCTGGCGGCAAGCTGCCTGCCGAACGCCGGCTCAGCGAACTCTTCGCCACCACGCGCATCACCCTGCGCGAAGCGTTGGTGCAGTTGGAGGCAAGGGGGTTGATCTATCGCGAGGAGCGGCGGGGCTGGTTCGTCGCCCCCGAACGCTTGAGCTATGACCTCATCGCGCGCAGCCACTTTCATGCAATGGTGCGTGAGCAGGGGCGGGCCGCCAGTACCGAGTTGCTGTCGGCTCGGCTGCAGCCGGCGTCGGCGGCCATTTGCGCGCGGTTGCAACTGCCGGCGTTGTCCAGTGTGGTGCGCATCTGCAGGCTCAGGCGCATCGACGGCAGGGCGGTGCTGTACGCCGAGCACTACCTCAACCCGCGTTACTTTCCGGCCATCCTCGAGCACGACCTGGCCCAGTCATTGACCGAAATCTACGCGCGCCAGTACGGTCTGCACTACGGGCAGGTGTGCTTCGAGATCCTGCCCACCGCATTGCCCGTGCAGGCGGCCGGTGCGTTGAAGGTGTCAGCAGGCAGTCCTGGGCTGCAAATCACCCGGGTCAACAGCGACCAGCAGGGGCAACTGATCGACTGCGACCTTGAATACTGGCGCCATGACGCCATCTGCATCAGGGCACAGGCAGGCTAGCCGGGCGGCCTCTTGAGGGCGCCAGCGAGGACGCGATCCATGGCCAACCGGCTTCAACCGGACGGCTCGGTTTGTGTCATGGCGCCTGCGCCGGCCGTTACCACCTGCACCGACAACCTGGGCGTTGCCAAGTCCAGCCCGGCTTCGTCGAGCTGGCGCTTGAGTGCCAGGTTGAAGGCCCGCGACACTTCCCACTGCTTGATCGGCGCCGTCTTGAAGCGTGCCCGCAACACCGCTGAACCCGACTCGAAGCTCTCCACCCCTTGCAGTTCCAGCGGCGACCAGATGTTGCGGCGCATCAGCGGATCGCTGCGCAGCTTCTGACCGACCTCGCGCACCAGTGTGATCGCCTGGTCGATGTTCATGTTGTAGGGGATCGCCACGCGGAAGATCGCATAGCCGAATTCGCGGGAGTAGTTCTTGATGCTCTTGATTTCGCTGAAAGGAATGGTGTGCACTATGCCATCGATGTCCCGCAGACGCACGGTGCGGATGGTCAGGCCTTCCACCGTACCCAGGTGGCCGCCGACATCCACGTAGTCGTCGATGGCCAGGGAGTCCTCGATGATGATGAACAGCCCGGTGATCAGGTCGGCCACCAGCGACTGGGCGCCGAAGCCGATCGCCAGGCCGATGACACCGGCACCGGCCAGCAGCGGCGTCACGTTCATGCCCATGTTGGCCAGGGCGACGATCACCGCGATGATGAAGATGAACACGAACATCACGTTGCGGATCAACGGCATCATGGTCTGCGCCCGGGCGTTGGCCATGCCGCGGCGCGAGCGGACCAGCGCATGGTGTACCGCCGTGTCCGCCAGGATCCACACCAGCCACGCGACAATCAGCGTCCCTGCCAGGCCCATCAGGCGCAGGCTGATGTCATGCCCATCGCCTTCGGCGAAGCTGATCATCGACAGCCCCCATACCCGAAGACCCAGTTCGATGAACACCAGCCAGATGAACAGGTGGACCAACAAGTAGCCAAAGTTGCGCAGCCGCTCGGCGTACACCGCATGGCGCTTGCCGGCGCGCTTGGGGTTGGCAGCGTGGCGGCGCACCAGGCCATTGAGCACCATGCACACCACCACCAGCACCGTGCACATCAGTGACTGGCGAAGCGCCGTGCTGGTATCACCGGCCGAAACGAAAGTGGCGAACAGCGAGATGGCCACCAGAATCAGCGCCGGAATGAACCAGAAACTGCCCAGGATCTCGATGGTGTCGCTCAGGGTTCGTCGCGTCAGCCGGCGCGACAGGGGTTGATTGCGAATCAGGTGGGCAATCGGCCGGCGAAAACGCAGGATGAACAGGCCGGTGCACACCGCGGCGACGACGTTGGCCAGGGTTGCCACCCCATGGGCCAGGTGTATGCCCAGCGCAGCGGTGAGGCGCGGGTCGCTCATGGCCTCGCCGAAGGCGGCAAAGCTGCCGATCAGCCACAAGGGCCGGAATGCACGGTGGCGCAGGATGTGCAATGCCCGGTGGCGGTGCGGGCCGTCCAGCAGGGAAAACGCGATCACGCAGATGGCCGAGAAGCAGGTGCCGACCACCAGGGCATACGCCAGCACCATGGCCAGCGATTTACCCAGCGACGGGGGCAGTACGAAGCTCAGGTACACCGTGAACACCAGCGCGACCAACCAGGGGCCCAGCTTGCGCAGGGCGAAGCGGACCAGGTCCCAGGTGCGAGGATGCTGGGGCAGTTCTTCGCTCAGGCCGAATCGCAGGCGGACCCGATGGCCCACCCAGTTGAACGCGAACGCCAGTACGCTCCACACCGCGATAACCGCAGCAAAGCCGAACAGGATCGCGGGCCATTGGTGAACAGGCACCATCAAGGCCGCCAGTTCTTCCTGGGCCTGGTCGATTTCCATGCCCCAGCGCTGGAACGGGTTGGCTTCCCCGGTGAACTGCTTTTCGAAATCGTGCAGGGCGCCACCGATCAAGCCAAGCACGCCTTGCTCAACGCTCGGTTGCGACTTTTGCGTAGCGTCGCGCAGCTTTTTCAAGTCGGCCAGGAGTTTGGCACGCTGCTGGTCGTTCTCCAGGCTCTTGATCACCTCGTCGAGAGATTTGCCCAGCGGCTCGGAAGCCTCGGGCTGGGCGGGGGCACTGGAACCCAGAAGGCCGGGCAGGCCTGCTGCGTGTGCAGAACCTATGAACAGCAACAGCACAACAAACAGGTAACGCAGAAGGGCAGGCACGGGCAGATCTACCTCAGGTCAAACGATTGCCCGAGTGTAGAGGTTTATGACGGCAGTTTCTCCAGGATCTTCCAGCAGGTCAGGCCGAAGATGCCCAGGGTGCCCACCCACATCATCAGCACGCCAACATCGCGCTCGCGCAGGCCGAACCCGAGGGTCAGCAACAACAGCGATGCGCAGACGGGAATCAGCAGGGCCAGGAAGGGTGACATGGCGACAGTCCTTTGCAGTGAGACATGCCTTTAGCATAGTCGCTAACCCCCGACCTGGCCTGCTGGAAGCGGACTCGTCGGCCATGTGCAGCAGCGCGGCCTGTTGGCGCCGGGTGTGTAGCACCCCGGCGCCCCGCGTGGCTCACGGCAAGTCGTGGCTGCGGTAGAACGCTGTCAGGACCTTCACCAAGTGCGCCAGGTCATGGCTGCCGCACAGCTCGCGGATGGAGTGCATGGCGAAGGTCGGCAGCCCGATGTCGACCGTCCGCACGCCAAGGTGACTGGCCGCAATGGGCCCTATGGTCGAGCCACAGCCCATGTCGCTGCGTACCACGAAGCTCTGCACCGGTACTTCTTCGGCCATGCACAAGTGGCGGAAGAAGCCGGCGGTTTCGCTGTTGGTGGCGTAGCGCTGGTTGTTGTTCACCTTGATCACCGGCCCTGCGTTGAGTTTCGGGCCGTGGTTGCCGTCGTGCTTGTCGGCGTAGTTCGGATGCACGCCATGGGCATTGTCGGCCGAGACCATCAACGAGCGCTGGATGGTGCGCACGTAGGCGTCACCGTCGGGCAACAGGCGCTGCAACGTCTGCTCGAGCATCGGCCCGTCGGCGCCGCAGGCCGAGCTGCTGCCGACTTCCTCGTGGTCATTGCACACCAGGATGCAGGTTTCATCGCTGTCAGCGGCCAGCAGGGCCTGCAGCCCGGCATAGCACGACAGCAGGTTGTCCAGGCGGGCGCCGGCAATGAAGTCGCCATTGAGCCCGATCTGCGCGGCGTCCTGGGTATCGTAGAAACTCAGCTCGTAGTCCAGCACCACGTCGGCGTTGAGTTGGTGCTCGCGTGCCAGTTGCTCGGTCAGCAGGGCGCGAAAGTCGATGCGCTCGTCACCGGCCACCTGGGCCAGGATCGGTGGCAGTTCGGTCTGCGGGTTGATATGCCAGCCATCGTTGGCGGTACGGTTGAGGTGGATGGCCAGGTTGGGGATGACGGCGATCGGCAACTTGAAGTCGATCAGCTGGCTTTCCACCTTGCCGTCACGGCGGTAGGTGACCCGCCCCGCCAGCGACAGGTCGCGGTCGAACCACGGCGCCAGCAGGGCACCGCCATACACTTCCACGCCCAGTTGCAAGAAGCCCTGGCGCTGCAGTTCCGGCTGCGGCTTGACCCGCAGGCAGGGGCTATCGGTGTGGGCGCCGACCATGCGGATGCCGTTGAGCAGCGGCGCCTGCCTGCCCATCTTGATCGCGATGATCGAGGAATCGTTGCGGGTGACGTAATAGCGCCCGCCCGACACGACGGACCAGCTCTCGCGTTCGTCCAGGCGCTGGTAACCAGCGGCCTCCAGGCGCAGGGCCAGGCTGGCAGTAGCGTGGAAGGGAGTAGGGGAGGCCTTCAGAAAATCGATCAGGCCTGCATTGAGTACATCTCGCATAGTTCACTCCAGACAGCAGTGGCGCGAGTTTAGCGTATTGAGTCGCCGAGCGGTGTCGGGCTGTGGGTTGTGCGGTTGGCCAGGCGACAGTTGTTGCGAAGGTATAGCGCAGGCTCCAGGCCGCACTGCGGCCCCAGCGCTTCGGCCTGCATTACAGCTCGTCAGGGCAGGGCCAGCAGCGCTCGTGGACTGCTAGCCACAGCACACCCCATCAAAACGGTGCCGGGCACTCGAATCTGAGGCGTTCACCGGACACCGGGTGGGTAAAGCTGAGCATCGATGCATGCAGGCACAGCCGCTCGTGGGCGGCCAAGGCCTGGGGGTTGGCATACAGCCGATCACCCAGCAGCGGGTGGCCGATCGATAGCATGTGCACACGCAGTTGGTGCGAGCGCCCTGTGATCGGCGTCAGCTCCACACGGCAATACTCGCCGCAACGTTCCACCACCCGCCAGAACGTCAGCGCATGCTTGCCTTGTTCATGATCCACGACGTGGCGTGGCTTGGTGGGTGGGTCATACCGCAGTGGCAGGTCGATGCTGCCGCTGTCCAGGGCCGGCTGCCCCCAACACAGGGCGGTGTAGGCCTTTTCGGTTTCCCGGTCATGGAACTGGCGCGACAGCTCGCGGTGGCTGTCGGCATCGCGGGCCAGCAGGATGATGCCCGAGGTTTCCCAGTCCAGGCGATGCACGATCAGCGCATCGGGATAGCCGTTTTCCTGAAGGCGGGTGATCAGGCAATCCTTGTTGTCGTCAGCTCTGCCCGGGACCGACAGCAGCAGCGTCGGCTTGTTGATCACCAGGATGGCGGCGTCTTCGTGAAGGATCTGGAGGGTGGACAGCGGCATTGCGTGGTCTCTGTTGAATCGGGAGAAAAAAGCGGGGCTGTGCTGCAACCCATACGCGGCAAGGCCGCT
>NZ_DIIQ01000007.1:40015-79870 GCF_002420785.1 Pseudomonas sp. UBA5666
AGCGGCCTTGCCGCGTATGGGCTGCAGCGCAGCCCCGACTCTTGGCCGGATCAGCGATCCGGCAGGGTGATGTTCAGCTCCAGAATGGAGCAGCTGCCCTGGTTTTCCAGCTCGATATGCACATCGTCATTGCCGATGTTCACATACTTGCGAATCACTTCCAGCAGTTCCTTCTGCAACTCGGGCAGATAGTCCGGTTCGCTGCGTTGTCCGCGCTCGTGCGCCACGATGATCTGTAGACGCTCTTTCGCCACCGACGCGCTGGTCTGTTTCTGTCTGCCACGAAAGAAGTCAAAAAGGTTCATGGTTTATTTGCTCCCGAAAATGCGCTCGAAGAATCCCTTCTTCTGTACATCGATGAAGCGCATCGGCTTCTCTTTGCCCAGCAGGCGGTCGACTGCGTCACTGTACGCCTGGCCGGCATCGCTCTGGTCATCGAGAATGACCGGGATACCCTGGTTGGATGCCTTGAGCACCGCCTGCGATTCGGGAATCACGCCCTTGAGCTTGATCGAGAGAATCTCTTCCACGTCGGCCACGCTCAGCATTTCGCCCTTGACGACGCGCTCGGGGTGGTAGCGAGTGATCAACAGGTGCTCCTTGATCGGCTCCTCGCCGTTTTCCGAGCGGCGCGACTTGCTCGACAGGATGCCCAGCATGCGGTCGGAGTCACGGACCGAAGACACTTCGGGGTTGGTGACCACGATGGCCTCGTCGGCGAAATACATGGCCAGGTGGGCACCTTTCTCGATACCGGCCGGCGAGTCGCAGATCACGTACTCGAACTGCTCCTTGAGGTCCATCAGGACTTTCTCGACGCCTTCCTGAGTAAGCGCGTCCTTGTCACGGGTCTGGCTGGCCGCCAGCACGTACAGGTTTTCCAGGCGCTTGTCCTTGATCAGGGCTTGTTGCAGGTTGGCTTCGCCATTGACCACGTTGACGAAGTCGTACACCACGCGGCGTTCGCAGCCCATGATCAGGTCGAGGTTACGCAGGCCCACGTCGAAGTCGACGATAACCGTCTTGTGGCCACGCAGTGCGAGGCCGGTACCGATGGCGGCGCTGGTGGTGGTCTTGCCCACACCCCCTTTGCCGGAAGTAACCACGAGAATCTTGGCCAAGGTGTTTCACCCCTAAAATGATCGGGACGCAAGTCCCTGCAAATAACTGAAGTAACGGCAACGATAAAAAAGTTGCTCTAAAAATGCTGGCAAGTATCCGTTAAAGACGGGTGATGTTCAACACGTCGCCAGACAGGCTGACTTGTACGCCCGCCCCCCACAAAGGATCGCGGCGCAAGTCTTCGCACACTTTGTACTGGCCGGCAATGGAGACCATTTCGGCGGTCATCTGCTGGCAGAAGATACGCGCCTTGGTATTGCCCTTGATACCTGCCAGGGCACGGCCACGCATGGCGCCGTACACATGGATGTTGCCATCGGCAAGAAGTTCCGCACCCGGGCTGACCGAGGCGGTGACCACCAGGTCCCCCCCTTGGGCATAGATCTGCTGGCCGCCACGTACCGGAGCGGTGATGATGCGCGTGGGGCGCACCTCAGGTTCGAGTACCGGTGGCGGGGCAGGGGCCGGCTCGGGTTTCTTGGCCTCGGGCTCGGGTTCCAGTGGCCGCTCGCGGGCGCCGGACGGGGGCAGCACTGGCAGATCGATGGCGATGGCCGCGGCAATGTCCTCGATGCGGTTGGCGCGGATGGCCAGGGTCCGCAGGCCATGGTGGCGGCAAATCCGCATCAAACCAGGCAAGTCGACCGCGCCTTCGCCGGCCGGCAGCTTGTCCAGCGCCAGCACCAACGGCGTGTTACTGAAGAAGTTCGGCGCCTGCGCCACTTTGGCCGCCAACTGGCGATCGAGGGCTTCAAGGTCGTTGCGCGCCAGTTCCAGAACGGTAATGGCAAGCATGCTGCCCTTGAGCTGGAACACGGAGGGGGTGTCGGGGGTGTGGTTTGGGCTCATGGTCTGCATAGACGGCTTGTTGCGGAAAAAGTGCCCTGACTTATAACGATAAGACCGGTTGCCCGCAACATGAGCCGATCCGTTGTAGAATGCGCGGCCCATGTCTTGCTGGAAGCTTCAATGGATCGCCCGCGTTTTCGTCCCTATTTCCTTCATCCCAAGTTCTGGGGCCTGTGGCTGGGCCTGGGGCTGCTGTGGCTGGTGGTGCAGTTGCCGTACCGGGCATTGCTCAAGCTGGGTGCGGCGTTAGGCGCGATCATGTACCGCTTTGCCGGTGAACGCAGGCGTATCGCCGCGCGCAACCTGGAACTGTGCTTCCCCGAGCTGTCGGCGGACGAACGGCAACGGCTGCTCAAAGCCAATTTTGCCTCGACCGGCATCGCCTTCTTCGAAATGGCCATGAGCTGGTGGTGGCCCAAGACGCGGTTGGCGCGCCTGGCCCATGTCGAGGGGCTTGAGCACTTGCAGGCCGCCCAGCAGGCGGGGCAGGGCGCAATCCTGATGGCGGTGCACTTCACTACCCTGGAAATCGGTGCGGCCTTGCTCGGCCAGCGTCACACCATCGATGGCATGTACCGCGAACATGGCAATGCCCTGTTCGATTTCATCCAGCGCAGCGGACGCGAACGGCACAACCTGGACTCACTGGCCGTCGAACGCGAGGATGTCAGGGGCATGCTCAAGCTGCTGCGGGCCGGCCGCGCAATCTGGTACGCACCCGACCAGGACTACGGCGCCAAGCAAAGCCTGTTCGTGCCCTTGTTCGGGATCCCGGCAGCCACGGTCACGGCCACCACCAAGTTTGCGCGCCTGGGCCGCGCCCAGGTCATTCCCTTCACGCAGAAGCGACTCGAAGACGGCAGCGGTTATCGGTTGGTGATTCATCCCCCACTGAGCGATTTCCCCGGTGAGAGCGAAGAGGCTGATTGCCTGCGAATCAATCAATGGGTCGAGCAGGTACTGCGCGAATGCCCCGAGCAGTACTTGTGGGCACACCGCCGGTTCAAGTCCCGACCGGACGGGGCCCCAAGGCTGTACGAAAAGAAAGGGCGTTGAAAGCGAGTGCGCCGCTGCCGTAATGGCAGTGGCGCTGCCGGCTCACTCGGCGATCTGCAGCTTGCGCGACTGGGTGTAGACGTAGCGCACCTTTTCATACTCGAACGGTGAGTTCATCTGCCCGTAGCGGAAGTTGGTGGTGTAGCGCTTGTCGATGACCCGCAGGCCGAAGAACTCCGGGTGCTCGCGGCTGACTTTGGCCATGTCCAGGTAATTGATCGCCTGCTCGCCGGAATAATCCACCACCAGCCCGGTGGTGTCGCGCAGGTTCGAAGGGCCCAACAGCGGCAGCATCAGGTACGGGCCTGCCGGTACGCCATAGAAGCCCAAGGTCTGGCCGAAATCCTCGCTCTGGCGCGGCAGGCCCATCTTGGTCGCCGGGTCCCACAAACCGCCTACCCCGATGATCGTGTTGAACATCAGCCGCGCTGTGATCTCGGCCGAGCGTTTGGCCTTGAGCTGCAGCACGCTGTTGAACAGGTTGGGCACGTCCCCCAGGTTGTTGAAGAAGTTGGTCACGCCACTGCGCAGAAAACGCGGGGTGACGTACTGGTAGCCATTGACCAGCGGCAGCAGCACCCATTGGTCCAGGCGGTAGTTGAAGTGATAGATGCGGCGGTTCATCGACTCGAGCGGGTCGTAGACGTTCAGCGCTTCGAGGGTCGAGCGCTCGAACTCACGCTGGTCCAGGCCCGGGTTGAATTTCAACTCGCGCAGCGGGTCGAGGAAGCCATCGGCTTCCGGTGCCAGCGGGGCGGTACCGATCACCTGCGGATCAGCCTCGATGACGCTGGCTCGGGGAGCGGTCTCGGCGGCCAGGGTATGGCCTGCGGCAAGCAGGGCCGTGGCAAAGAGCAGTTTGTTAACCACGGAAGAACTCCAGCATGGCGTCACTGTTGACGCGGTAGTTGATGTTGCCGCAATGGCCACCATGGGGATAAAGGGTCAGGCGATCACCGAACACCTTGCGCAGGAACCCGATATCGCCAGGGCCGAGAATGACATCGTCGGCATTGTGCATCACGGCGATCTTGGGGCTGTTTTGCAGGTAATCGGCCAGGGCGTACAGGCTGACCTGGTTGGTCAGCTCCAGGATGGTGCCCCCGCCGGTGCGGGCACGCCACATCGGGATTACCTGTTCGCTCATGTAACAGTCGAAATCGCACTGCAAGGCACGCTTGAAGTAGGGCGTCAGGCTCGTGCCTTCGGTGATCTTGACCTTCGGCGGGATGATCAGGCCGCGGCGGTTGATCAGGTCGGAGGTGAAGGCGATATCGGCGGCCGAGAAGCGGAACGAGGTGCCGATGAGCATGGCCATCTGCTCGTTGGACAGGTGCTGGCGCGACTGCTGGAAGTCGTACAAGAGCGCTTCGTTGAGGTCGATGAACCCCTTTTCCTGGAAGTAGCGCGTGAGTTTTTCCAGCATCAGCTCATAGAACGTGGTGCTGCGGTCGATCCCCTTGACTTGTGTCTGCACCAGCTTGTCCAGGTTGTTGATCGAGGTGTAGAGGTTCACGGGTGGGTTGAGCAGCAGCACACGCTTGAAGTTGAAGCTGCGCCGGGTTTCGTCCAGGTGGCTGACGAAGGCCGCATCGAGCGCGCCCAGGCTGTAGCCGGTCAGGTAGAACTCGGTCACCGGCAGGCGAGGGTGCTGGGCGCGGACCGATTGCATCACCCGGTACATGTCCTCGGCGTCATCCTGGCTGATGCCGGGCGTGGCGAAGCGAGACGCGGCGCTGATGAAATCGTAGCTGGTGGGCGAGGACAGCTGCACCACGTGGAAGCCGGCCTTGTAGTACAGCTTTTTCAGGTATTCGTTGATGCTGCTGCTGTAGGACGCACCGGTGCCGGCAATGATGAAGATCAAGGGGGCAGCGTGGTCCTGCTGGGCCATGCGGTACTTGAGTTTCTTGACCGCCCAGAAGTTGTCCGGCAGCGTGAATTCACGCTCCGGGCGCAAGGTGAGGCTGTAGTCGGACTGGTCGATCTCGTCATCGCTGGGCAGCATCGGGCGCTGGTCCGGCGGCGTCGTGGCGATGGTCGCCTCGAACGGGTTGGTCAGGGGGTAGCCATAGCTCGCGGCGTCGATATCCCGCGCAGAAGCGGCCACAGCCATGAGCAGGCTGCCGAGAACGGCAGCGAGGCGCAAAGAACGAAGCATGTAATCCCCCAAAAGAACGCAAGGTGGCGCGTGTGCAAGCTAAGACCACATGGGCCGTGGCAAAGTTGCCGGGCGTGATGGCCTTTGGTGTGCCAGTTATCTGAACCGTGTTGCAGGCAGGTATTTTGCCTTAGACCGTGATGTAAGCGATCATTGATTTTTTGATCAATCAAGTGGGAAAAGTCAATGAGTCGCAGGCTGCCTGGCGCACTACTGCTGATGTTCGTTGGGCTCTGGCTCGCTGCCAGCTATGGCGTGCGCTATGGACTGATGGAGGACGGCCAGTGGGTGGGGTTGTGCACGGAGCCAGCCGCCTATTGGCAGTGCAAGATGCGGGCAGTGCTGGGGTTGGGCATTCACCACCAGGTCCTGGCCTGGACCGGGCTGGCCCTGGCAGCGCTTGGCTGGCTGCTACAGGGGCGGACCGGTACATGGCTGGCCGGCATTGCCCTGCTGTTCGCAGTGCCAGCATTGGTGCTGTATACCGCGAGCATCGCCGTATTCGCATTGGTCCTGGCCGGGTTGCGCCTGGTCAGGTAAACGTGCGCCCGCCAGGGGGCGCTCCGTGACGCTGACAAATAGAGGTATCAGGCGCGGCCGAGTCTCTGGCTGCGCCACAGGGCGGCGGTCATCAGCGCGCTCACTGCTGCCCAGCGCCACGCCTGCCCGCTGTTCATCCCCTCGATGAGTAGCTGGGGCAGTATGCCAAGCCCGATGATACTTGCCAGAAAGGTGGCCTCCCGTCGCCGCACTGGCACGGGCCACAGGACGAACACCAGGGCTGGCAAGGCCAGCGCGGCACTGGGGAAACTGCGGTAGCGGGGGTCGAACACCATCGCCAACGTGCTTACGGCGGCAGCAAAGCCGGCCAGCAGCAGCAACCCGCCAGCTCGCCTTTGCAGCCAGGCAGACCAGCGCCCGCGCACGCCTTGCGGCTGGGACAGGTGCAGCAGTGCCCGGGCCAGTACCAGCACGTTCAACCCCGCCAACAGCCCTGCCCACATCCATTCGGGGGCGAAACGGGCGTGGCTGCGCATCAGCTCGCCCCACAGGCCCAGGCACGCCGCACCGAACATGGCCAGTATTGGCATGGCCCACGCGCCACGGGGTGTGCGTGGCCGCCCGGCCATGCACAGCATCAGCCCCGCCAGCGCCGCGCATGCCAGCCACCAAGTGGGCCAGTCGGGCAAGTTGCTGACGGGCCCTTCAAGGATGCCCTTGTCCTGCCGGTCGGCATCGTAGAGGCCCCAATACCCGCCCACGGCACCTTCGTTGGCGCGTTTCCAGGGCTGGTCGAAGGCTTCGATCAGGTTGTAGCGCCAGCCGTTGTGCTCGGCCATGGCGACGAAGCCGCGAATGAAGCGCGCTTCGTTGACCCGGCTGGGCAGGGCGGTTTCACGCTGCCTGCCTTCGCTGGGCCAGCCGGTTTCACCGATCAGGATGTCCTTGGGCGCGAAGCGCTGGCCGAATTGTCGGCGTATGTCGGCGACATGGGCCAACGCATCGTCGATGCCCCGTGGCTCGTCTTCCCAATACGGCAGCAAGTGAACGGTGAGAAAGTCTACTTCAGGCGCGATCTCGGGGTGCTGCAACCAGAACTCCCACACATCGGCGTAGGTGACCGGCACGCTTACCTGGCGCTTGACCCGCGCGATCAACTCGGCCAGTCGTTTGCCGGTGACTTCCTTGCGCAGCAAGGTCTCGTTACCCACGATGACGGCGCTGACCACATCGGGGTTGGCATTGGCGGCGGCGATCAGCAGCGCGACTTCCCGGTCGGTGTCGGCCGGGTGAGCATTGACCCAGGCCCCGAGCATCACCTTCAGTCCATGCTTGCGCGCCAGCGCTGGGATAGCCTCAAGACCGCTCATCGAATAGGTGCGGATGCACTGGAATCGCTCAGCGAGCAGGGCCAAGTCGGCATCCATGCGCGCCGGGCGCAGTTGCATGGGTTGATCGTAGGGCGACTGGTCCTTGTCGAACGGGGTATAGGATGCGCACTGCAGCTTGTGCGTGGCATTGGCGGCGTCGGGCAGGTGCACCGGTCTGCCCAGCCCGTGCCAGAGCACGCCGAGCCCGAGCAGACCGATCAGGCAAGCAAGGGTGTACAGAAGTGTCAGCAGGCGGGTGGAACTGGGCATCGGGCGGTCCATCATCGGGGGCAAAAGGGTCAATAGTAGCCCGGCGCCAAACCTTTGGCATGCAAGGATCGCGCAGGCAGGTTCATGCCGCTGCCGCTAATGGCACAGTGCTGTCGCGTATGAGCGCCTGGGCGTCGTACTTGGATCAGGTCTGGCTTGGTTGCAGGCAGATGATGGAATCTCCGAGACCTGACGAGGGAATGCTTTGATGGCTACTTCAACAAAAATGCGTCGTTTCCTGGGCGTAGGTACCGCCCTGGCACTGGCCTTGAGCGGCGCACAGGCCATGGCCAAAGAAGTCAGTATTGGTTACGTGGATGGGTGGGCAGACAGTGTGGCGACCACCAACGTGGCCGCCGAGGTGATCAAGCAGAAGCTTGGCTACGATGTGAAGCTGCAAGCCGTGGCCACGGGCATCATGTGGCAGGGCGTGGCCACCGGTAAGCTCGATGCCATGCTGTCGGCATGGCTGCCGGTGACCCACGGTGAGTACTGGACCAAGAACAAGGACAACGTGGTCGACTACGGCGCGAACTTCAAGGATGCCAAGATTGGCCTGATCGTGCCTGAGTACGTCAAGGCGGTGAGCATCGCTGACCTGAAGACCGATTCCTCGTTCAAGCAGAAAATCGTCGGCATCGATGCTGGCTCGGGTGTAATGATCAAGACCGATCAGGCGATCAAGGACTACGACCTGACCGGCTACAAGCTGCAGGCAAGTTCCGGTGCTGCAATGACCGCCGAGCTGGGCCGTGCCTACGCCAAGCAGCAATCCATCGCCGTGACCGGATGGGTACCGCACTGGATGTTCGCCAAATGGAAACTCAAGTTCCTCGAGGACCCCAAAGGCGTGTATGGCGCTGCTGAAACCGTCAATAGCATCGGCAGCAAGGAGCTGGCCACCAAGGCCCCGGAAGTGGCCGAGTTCCTGAAGAAGTTCAGCTGGCAGTCCAAGGATGAGATCGGCGAGGTGATGCTGGCTATCCAGGAAGGCGCCAAGCCCGAAGCGGCTGCCAAGGACTGGGTGGCCAAGCACCCTGAGCGCGTGAAGGACTGGACGGGCAAGTAAAACGCCTGTGCGCTGATGCCCTGAAATGAAGCCGTTCGAGCCTCAAGCGTTCGAGCGGTTTCGTTGGCGTGGGAACGACCCCATTGCGCTGCGTTACGAGGCTGTCCAGTGCTCCGTGGATCAGCCTTGGCGGGGCGCGGATCGGCCGCGATGGGCGCAAATCGGCCCAGGCGACCTCAGCCAGTCGCACATCGCCTGCTCTCACCCACATCACCGTCCATCATCCCTGCACCCCCCAGCTACACCCCCGCCGAGAGAAACTGAACCCTCACACCGACCCGCCAGCCCAACCGCTCAAGCACCCCCAGCACGCACTAACCAAATCTGCGACAATCACACCTCTTTCGAATGCCGATCACACCGCAGGCCCACCTGCATCACCGAAAAGCCCAATGACTGACCACGCCATCGACAAACTGCTGCAAAACCTCGACCACGCCATGATCGCCGACCGCCACCGCCTGCGGCGCCAGTTGCACGAACTGCGCAAGCGCCCCGACGAGGCGAAGCTGGCGCAGTGGGCTGAGCGGGTGCAGGCGTCCTGCGCCCAGGTCACCGCCCGCCAGCAGAGCGTGCCATTGGTGCGCTACGACGACAGCCTGCCCATCGCCGCCAAGCGCGACGAGATCAAAAAGGCCCTGGCCGAACACCAGGTGCTGGTCATCGCTGGCGAAACCGGCTCGGGCAAGACCACCCAGCTGCCCAAGATCTGCCTGGAACTGGGCCGTGGCAGCCATGGCCTGATCGCCCACACCCAGCCACGCCGGATCGCCGCGCGCAGTGTCGCTGCCCGGGTGGCCGAGGAGTTGGGCACGCCGTTGGGCGGCCTGGTGGGGTACCAGGTGCGCTTCGAAGACCAGAGCGATGCCAACACACTGGTCAAACTCATGACCGACGGCATCCTGCTGGCCGAAACCCAGCACGACCGCTTCCTGGAACGCTACGACACCATCATCGTCGACGAAGCCCACGAACGCAGCCTGAACATCGACTTCCTGCTCGGCTACCTCAAAACCCTCCTGCACCGGCGGCCCGAACTCAAGCTCATCATCACCTCGGCCACCATCGACCTGGAGCGGTTCTCCAAGCATTTCGACAACGCGCCCATCATCGAGGTGTCCGGCCGTACCTTCCCGGTGGAAACCTGGTACCGCCCGCTGACCAGCGAACAGGACGAGGAGGGCAACCCGATCGAGGACGACCTCACCGTCGACCAGGCTATCCTCGCCACCCTCGACGAACTGGCCCAGCACGAGCGCGGCCAGGGCAAGGGCCCGGGGGATGTGCTGATCTTCCTGCCCGGTGAGCGCGAAATCCGCGACGCCGCCGAGATTCTGCGCAAGGCGCAGCTGCGCCATACCGAAATCCTGCCCCTGTACGCGCGCCTGTCGCCAGCCGAGCAGCAACGGATCTTCCAGCCCCATGCCGGGCGGCGTGTGGTGCTGGCCACCAACGTGGCCGAAACATCGCTGACGGTGCCCGGCATCCGTTATGTGATCGATACCGGTACGGCCCGCATCAGCCGCTACAGCTACCGCGCCAAGGTGCAGCGCCTGCCCATCGAAGCCGTGTCCCAGGCCAGCGCCAACCAGCGCAAGGGCCGTTGTGGACGGGTGGAGCCGGGTATCTGCGTGCGCCTGTACAGCGAAGAAGACTTCAACAGCCGGCCGGCTTTCACCGACCCCGAGATCCTGCGCACCAACCTGGCGGCCGTCATCCTGCAGATGCTGCACCTGCGCCTGGGCGCCATCGACGCGTTTCCCTTCATCGAGCCGCCAGACGGCAAGGCGATCAGCGACGGTTTCAACCTGCTGCAAGAGCTCTCGGCGGTCAACCGTGAAAACCAACTGACGCCGGTCGGGCGTCAGCTGGCGCGGCTGCCCATCGACCCGCGCCTGGGCCGTATGCTGCTCGAAGGCGCGCGCCTGGGCAGCCTGCAGGAAGTGTTGATCGTCACCAGCGCCCTGTCGGTGCAGGACCCACGCGAACGCCCCCCTGAGCGCCAGCAGGCCGCCGACCAGGCCCACGCACAATGGAAGGACGTGGATTCGGACTTCGCCGCACTGGTCAACCTGTGGCGGGGCTTCGAGGAACAGCGCCAGGCGCTGACGGCCAACCCCTTGCGCAACTGGTGCCGCAAGCAGTTCCTCAATTACCTGCGCCTGCGCGAGTGGCGCGACGCCCATCGCCAGCTGGCGCTGATCTGCCGCGAGCTGCAACTGACGGTCAACAAGGAACCGTGCGACTACCCCAAGCTGCACAAAGCCGTACTCAGCGGCCTGCTCAGCCAGATAGGCCACAAGACCGAAGACGGTGACTACCAAGGCGCGCGGCAGCGCAGGTTCTGGGTGCACCCGTCATCGGGTATCGGGCGCAAGCGTCCGCAGTGGGTCATGGCGGCCGAACTGGTGGAAACCACCAAGCTTTATGCCCGCGTGGTCGCGCGCATCGAGCCGGACTGGATCGAGCCGCTGGCCGGCCATCTGATCAAGAAGAACCACTTCGAGCCCCATTGGGAGAAGAAGCGCGGACAGGTCGTGGCCTATGAGCAGATCACCCTGTATGGGTTGATCCTGGTCGGCCGCAGGCCGGTACACTTTGGCCCCATTGACCCGGCCACCTCCCGCGAGCTGTTCATTCGTGAAGCCCTGGTGGGCGGTGAGATCCAGTCGCGGGCCAAGTGCCTGGCGGCCAACAAGCGCCTGCTCGAAACGCTCGACGCCCTCGAGGCCAAGGCCCGCCGTCGCGATATTCTGGCCGACGAAGAAACGCTCTATGCCTTCTACGAAGCGCGTCTGCCGGCCGAGATCCACCAGACGGCCACCTTCGACAGCTGGTACCGCATGGGCAGCCAGAAAGATCCCAACCTGCTGATCATGCGCGAGGAAGACGTGCTGGCGCGCGAGGCCAGTGAGGTGACCGCCGCGCAGTACCCCGACAGCTTGCAGGTCGGCCAACTGCGCTTGCCGTTGACCTACCACTTCGAGCCCAATCACCCCCGTGACGGCGTGACCGTGCGGGTGCCGGCACCCCTGTTGCCGAGCCTGCCGGGCGAGCGCCTGGAGTGGCTGGTGCCAGGCCTGCTCGAGGCCAAGTGCGTGGCGCTGATTCGCAACTTGCCCAAGGCCCTGCGCAAGAACTTCGTGCCGGTGCCGGACTTCGTCAAGGCCGCCTTGGCCCGCATGACGTTTGGCCAAGGCGCGTTGCCCCAGGCCTTGGGCCATGAACTGCTGCGCATGACCGGTGCGCGCGTGCCCGATGACGCCTGGGACGAGTCGGTCAGCCTGGTTGAAGGTCACCTGCGCATGAACATCGAGGTGGTCGACGGGCAGGGCAAGTTCCTGGGTGAAGGGCGTGACCTGGCTGAGCTTACGGCGCGGTTCGCCGCTGCCAGCCAGGCAGCCCTGGCGGTGCCAGGCGATGCCAAGAGCGAGCAGCCGGTGCAGGCCAAGGCCTTCAGCGAAGTGAAGCCCACGGCGCAGCAAAAGATCGCAGGGCTGTCGATGACGGTTTACCCGGCACTGGTCGAGGATAACGGCACGGTGCGTGAAGGCCGCTTCTCGACCCAGGCCGAGGCCGACTTCCAGCACCGCCGCGCCTTGCAGCGCCTGCTGTTGCAACAGCTGGCCGAGCCGGCCAAGTTCCTGCGTGGCAAACTGCCTGGCCTGACTGAACTGGGGCTGTTGTACCGCGACATGGGCCGGGTCGACGCGCTGGTCGAGGACATTCTGCTGGCAAGCCTGGACAGTTGCATCCTCGACGGTGAGCCGGTATTGCCCCGTGAAGGTGCCGCGCTGGCGGCGCTGGCCGAACGCAAGCGGGGCAGCTGGGCCGAACATGCCGAGCGCCTGGCGCGGCAAACCCTCGAGGTGCTGAAGCTGTGGCACGGGTTGCAGAAACGCTTCAAGGGCAAGATCGACCTGAGCCAGGCCGTGGCCCTGAACGATATCAAGCAGCAGTTGAGCAACCTTGTGTACCCCGGCTTTGTGCGCGAAACGCCGGCGGTATGGTTCAAGGAACTGCCACGCTACCTCAGGGCCATCGAGCTGCGCCTGGAGAAGTTGGGTTCTCAGGTGCAGAAGGACCGGGTATGGAGTGGCGAACTGGCCAATCTGTGGGCGCAGTACAAGGCCCGTGCCGACAAACATGCTCAGGAAGGCAAGCGCGACGAGCAACTGGCCCTGTACCGCTGGTGGCTGGAAGAATACCGCGTGTCGCTGTTCGCCCAGCAGTTGGGCACAAAAGTGCCGATTTCAGACAAGCGATTGAGCAAGCAGTGGAGCCTGGTGGAAGGCTAAACTCACACAGTTGTGGCACTATTGAGACAATGTCAGGCCGCTTGGCGGCCCAGTGCGGGCAACCCTGCTTCGCTTGTCCATTCACCGTTCGCGGGGTGATGGCTTAAGTGAGGCAGGCTACTGTCAAACGAGGGCTTGGCCCTCGTCGTGAAGTTAGTACTAAAGTGCCACTAATCCAGTGTATTTCCAGCCAGCGCCGGGTGGCGATGGCCCACGAACAGAGGAACGACCGTGCATAATGTCGTGATCAGCGGCACCGGCCTGTACACCCCGGCCCAGAGCATCTCCAACGAAGAACTGGTAGCGTCCTTCAACACCTGGTCGCAGCAATTCAACCGGGACAACGCCCAGGCCATCGAGCGTGGCGAGGTCGAAGCCGCACCGCTGTCCGATGCGGCGTTCATCGAAAAGGCCTCCGGTATCAAGAGCCGCTTCGTCATGGACAAGGCCGGCATCCTCGACCCGCAGCGCATGAAACCGCGCCTGCCAGAGCGCGCCAACGACGAACCGTCGGTGCTGTGCGAAATGGCCGTGGCAGCGGCACATCAGGCGCTGGAGCGCGCTGGCCGCAGCCCGGCCGATGTGGACGGGGTCATCGTCGCCTGCTCCAACTTGCAGCGCCCGTACCCGGCCATTGCCATCGAAGTGCAGCAGGCGCTGGGCATCCAGGGGTTTGCGTTCGACATGAACGTGGCCTGTTCGTCAGCCACCTTCGGCATCCAGACCGCCGCCAACAGCGTGGCGCTGGGGCAGGCGCGGGCCGTGCTCATGGTCAACCCCGAAGTGTGCACCGGCCACCTTAACTTCCGCGACCGTGACAGCCACTTCATCTTTGGCGATGCGGCGACTGCGGTGCTGCTCGAACGCGCCGATCGAGCCACATCGGTGCACCAGTTCGACGTGGTCAGCAGCAAGCTGTGGACCGAGTTTTCCAACAACATCCGCAACAACTTCGGTTTCCTCAACCGCGCAGCGGAGGAGGGCGAAGGCGCCGCAGACAAGCTGTTCATCCAGGAAGGCCGCAAGGTGTTCCGCGAGGTGTGCCCGAAAGTGGCGGAGCTGGTAGGCGAGCATTTGCAGGAAAACGGCCTTCAGCCCAGCGATGTGGCGCGCTTCTGGCTGCACCAGGCCAACCTCAGCATGAACCACCTGATCGTCAAGAAGCTGCTGGGGCGCGAAGTGAGTGAACAGGAAGCACCGGTGATCCTGGACCGCTACGCCAACACCAGTTCGGCAGGGTCGGTCATTGCCTTCCACTTGTATCAGGATGACTTGCCGCAAGGTGCGTTGGGGGTGCTCAGCTCGTTCGGGGCGGGGTATTCGATTGGCAGCGTGATATTGCGCAAACGCTAAGCCGGCAAGGCAGGCGATGCCCGCATAAACGCGCAAACGGCCGGATGGGGACGGCCGTTTGCAGCTTGGCGATGCTTAGAACTTGGCTTCCAGGTCCACCTGCAGCGTATCCACATCGGCGTTGCTGTTGGGCAAGTTGGAGTAGTCGGTTTTGGCCATCATGTAGGCCGCACCGAGTGCGAAGTTCTTGTCGATCTCGTAGCCAACCTTGAACTTGTGGCCGCGCGAACCGGTGAAGCCGTTGCCGAAGTCCGAGTCTGTGAACAGGCTCACGACGCCATTGCGCTGCACGTCGCGGTAGTTGTAGTCCAGGCTCCATGCCCCGATCTTGCTCTTCAGACCCGCCAGCCAGGCCTTGTCCTGACCATCGGTGCTCTCGGTGTTCTTCACGAATTGGCCATAGGCCGACAGCGGGATGGCGAAGCCGGTGAAGTCCACCTGGCCAAAACCTTCGACCAGGTTGAATTCGTCGGTGGTGTTGCCCAGCGAGCGCAGGGCCGCGGATGACTTGTCGTTGTCGTAGCCGTACACGCTGCCCCCCACCGTGACCTTGACGGTGTCGGCTGCGTTGAACTTGGTCCCAAGCTGCGCGGCGTAGAGCTGTGCATCGTGCTTGAACTGCACGCCGTCGCCGTCGACGTTGTCCTTGAGGTTGTAGTGGCCGATGCTGCCGAACACTTCGGCAGGGCCCAGGTTGGTCTTGTAGGTAGCGGCTACGCCTTCAGGGTTGATGTCGCTGTCCCAGATGATGTCGCCCATGCTCACCCAGGGCTGCATCATCTTGCCGCCGATCAGGTGCAGGTTCGGCACGGCAGTGGGGTGCCAGTCGAGGTAGGCCAGGTCGACCCACAGCGATTTCTTCTCGAAGTAGTTGTCCAGGCTCTGGTTGGTCGAACGTGCATCGGCGCTGCTGCCGGTGGCTACCCGTACCCCGGCGTCTACTTGCGGGTTGATTTCGCTGTAGAAACCGACGCGGGCACGCACACGTTCCCGGTCCTGGTTGCCACTGCGGGAAATCGGGTTGTCCACGTTGACGTCTTCATAACGCAGGCGCACGTCGCCTTTGATCTGAGTCTTCGCTGCCCAGGCCACTTTCTGCTCGAACGAACTCATGCGCTCGGACTGGGCTTTCTGAGCGGCCTTTTCCTTGGTTTCCTGGGCCAGGTCAGCCTGCAGCTCGCTGTATTGCGCCTGATTGATCGAGCCGTTGGCGCGGAGCATTTCGAGCAGCTTGGCGTCAACGGCCGCACTGGCCGGAGTGGTGCTCATGGCCAGCACCATGCCGGTCAGGCTTGCTCCGGTAAGTGTAGAAACAAGACGCATACGGTTCTCCCTACTGAATAAGATGGGGGACGCCGAGCGCCCGCCCCTGTGTTGGCACGTCTCCGAAAGGGCCTGAATAGACAGGTTCTGTGGTTCCGGAAAACAGGCGCAAGTATTGCGGGGGCGAGTGACAGATTAATGTCGGAATAGTGGCACTGTTGTGAAGTGAAGGCCGCCAGGCGATCGTCATTTGAGTCCGGCGCCCGGCTTGGTGATACTGGGGGCCTTGATGCCGCGAGCCGACCCTGTGACCAGTCTGTATAGCCTTGCTCATTTACGTGATATGCCAGCCGCCACCTGGGACGCCTTGGTCCCTGCGGGCCAGCCGTTTCTCAGCCATGCCTTTCTCAGTGCGATGGAAGACAGTGGCAGTGTCGCGCGCACCACCGGATGGGCGGCCGAACACCTGGTGCTTGAGCATGAGGGTAAGGTGCAAGCGCTGCTGCCGGGTTACCGCAAGTGGCATTCGTACGGTGAGTACGTGTTCGACCATGGTTGGGCAGACGCCTGCGAACGGGCGGGCATCGCGTACTATCCCAAATGGCTGGGGGCCGTGCCGTTCAGCCCGGTCAGTGGCCCGCGCTTGCTGACGGCCGATCCGGCAGCCGGGCACTTGTTACTGCAAGCCTTGCCCGAGTACCTGAGCAAAGCCGCCCTGTCCGGCGCCCACATCAACTTCACCGAGCCTGCGCTGGACGTACAGATGGCGCGTCTGCCGGGCTGGATGGAGCGCCTGGGTTGCCAGTTTCACTGGCAGAACCGCGGCTATCGCGATTTCCAGGATTTTCTCGACACCCTCAGTTCGCGCAAGCGCAAGCAGATGCGCAAGGAGCGTGAGCAGGTGGCGGGGCAGGGCATCGATTTTCGCTGGTATCGGGGTGACGAACTGGACGAAGCCCAATGGGATTTCGTCTACCTGTGCTACGCCAACACCTACGCCGTGCGCGGCCGGGCGCCTTACCTGACCCGCGAGTTCTTTAGCCTGCTGGCCGAGCGCATGCCCCACGCCCTGCGCGTGGTAATGGCCCGCCAGGCCGGGCGAGATGTGGCAATGGCACTGAGCCTGGTAGGTGGCGACAGCTTCTTTGGCCGTTACTGGGGCTGCCTGGCCGAATTCGATCGCCTGCATTTCGAGACGTGCTTCTACCAAGGTATGGACTTCGCCATTGCCCACGGGCTGCAACGTTTCGATGCTGGCGCCCAGGGTGAGCACAAGCTGATCCGTGGGTTCGAGCCGGTGATCACCCGGTCGTGGCATTACCTGCTGCATCCCGGGTTGCGTACGGCGGTGGCCGATTTTCTGCTCCAGGAGCGTGAAGGGGTGATGGCGTATGCTGCGCAGGCACGGGAGATGTTGCCTTATCGCCGGAACGAGGGGCATTGAGCCAGACACAGTCCCAGTGTGGGTAATCGCTCACTCGCGTTACCAGGCCGGCGCGGATCGGGTTGGCAATGATGTAGCGAGCGAGGCTGCGCATTTGTTCGTCACGGCGCAGGGCGCGGTCATGGAAGCCAGGCTGCCAGATCCGCTGGTGCTCGGCGCCTTGCCTGTAAAGCGCGCAACTGCTGCGTGATTTGAACTCACGCATCAGTTCGCCGAGGCTGCAGTGGCCGAGCGTGATTAGCCAGTGCAGGTGATCGGGCATCAGTACCCAGGCGAGGCTTTGACACTGACGGTGCGTAGCGGTGAGTCGCAATTGCTGGATCACGGCCCTGGCGTAGTACAAGTGTTTGAAGAGTGGGGTACGGTTTCGGGTGACGGTGGTCAGCAGGTATAAACGCCCAGGTTCGGAGAACCTGCCCAGACGTAAGCGATGAGAACCTCGGCCTATCATGGCTACCCCCTTGCGTAGTCATTTCAAGGGTAGCTGGCCATTGAAGTGGGCAGAGTGAGACAGTTTTACAGCTTATGACTTGGGGCCGCTTTGCGGCCCATCGCGGCGCAAGGCCGCTCCTACCCGGAAGTTCGCTAGCTTCTAAGTCGGCGCAGGCAGTTGCTCTTTGAAGAGTTGCTCAGCTACATGACACCTGAAGGCCAGCACTATCAGAGTGGGGCCGCTTTGCGGCCCATCGCGGCCGGTCCGGCGCCCCGGCAAGGCCGCTCCTACCCGGAAGTTTGCTAGCTTCCAAGTCGGCGCAAGCAGTTGCTCTTTGAAGAATTGCTCACCTTCATGACACCCGAAGGCCAGCGCTATCAGGGGTGGGACCGGCCGCGATGGGCCGCGCAGCGGCCCTGGGTTTTGAGCAGGCGCGAGGTTTCATCTCCCTCCTCAAGCCTGAAACCTCAAAGCCGGGGCCTCACCTAATCAACCCCCACAAACCCACCTGTCTGATGCTGCCAAAGCCGCGCATACAACCCCCGCTGCTCCAGCAACTGCGCATGGCTGCCCACTTCCACGATGCGACCTTTGTCCAGCACTACCAGCCGGTCCATGCGGGCAATGGTGGAAAGCCGGTGGGCGATGGCGATCACGGTCTTGCCCTGCATCAGCGTTTCCAGGCTCTCCTGAATCGCCGCTTCCACCTCCGAATCCAGCGCCGATGTGGCCTCATCCATGATCAGAATCGGCGCGTTCTTCAGCAGCACCCGGGCAATCGCGATGCGCTGGCGCTGGCCGCCGGACAATTTCACCCCACGCTCACCCACATGCGCATCTAGGCCGGTACGGCCCTGGGCGTCCGACAAGTGAGGGATGAACTCATCGGCGCGGGCGCGGCGCACCGCTTCCTGCAACTGGGCGTCAGTCGCATCCGGACGGCCGTACAGCAGGTTCTCGCGGATCGAACGGTGCAGCAACGATGTGTCCTGGGTAATCATGCCGATCTGCGCACGCAGGCTTGCCTGGCTCACCTGCGCAATGTCCTGGTCATCGATCAGAATCTGCCCACCCTGCACGTCGTACAGACGCAACAGCAAATTCACCAGGGTCGATTTCCCGGCCCCCGACGGCCCAATCAACCCGATCTTTTCCCCGGGCCTGATCGCCAAGTTCAGCCCCTCGATCACATTCCTCGCCTCCCCATAATGAAAGCGCACGTTCTCGAACCGCACGGCGCCCTGGGTGACCTTCAAGGCCGGGGCAGCAGGGCGGTCGGTGACGGTGACGGGCTGGGCGATGGTCTGCAGGCCATCCTGCACCATGCCAATGTTCTCGAAAATGCCGTTGACCACCCACATGATCCACCCCGACATGTTCACGATGCGGATGACCAAACCCGTCGCCAAGGCAATGGCCCCCACGGTGATCAGCGACTGGCTCCACAGCCACAGGGCGAGCCCGGTAGTGCCGACGACCAGCAAGCCGTTCAACGTTGTGATGACCACGTCCATGCTGGTGATCACCCGCGAAGCCAACTGGGTTTTCTCGGTCTGCTCGCTGATGGCCTCGCGGGCGTACTGCTGTTCGTGATCGGTATGGGCGAAGAGCTTGAGCGTGGCAATGTTGGTATAGCCATCGACGATGCGGCCCATCAACTTAGAGCGGGCCTCGGACGACACCACCGAGCGTGCTTTGACGCGTGGCACGAAATACGCCAAGGCAGCAATGAAACACACGATCCAGATCACCAAGGGCAACATCAACCGCCAATCAGCCTCGGCAAACAACACCAGCGACGTGATGGCATAGATCAGCACATGCCATAACGCATCCACCGCCTGCACCGCCGAGTCGCGCAGCGAGTTGCCGGTCTGCATGATGCGCTGGGCGATGCGCCCGGCGAAGTCGCTCTGGAAGAAGTTCAGGCTCTGTTTGAGCACGTAGCTGTGGTTCTGCCAGCGGATCATGCTGGTCATGCCCGGGTTGATGGCCTGGTGTACCAGCAGGTCATGCAACCCGAAGAACAACGGACGCAGCAACAGCACCACCACCAGCATCCAGATCAACTCGCCGCTGTGCTCGCTGAAAATACGGGCGTTGGGCGCGCCCTGGGCCAGGTCGATGATGCGGCTCAGGAAGCTGAACATGGCCACTTCGATCAACGAAGCGATCAGCCCAACCACCAGCAAGGCCAGAAAGCTCGGCCATACCTGGCGCAGATAATAGATATAGAACGCCCATACGCCGCTGGGCGGCGCTTCACTGGGGGCGTCGCGGAAGATGTCGATCAGTTGCTCGAAACGACGGTACAGCATCAGCGTTGAAACTCCTGTTCAACCGACCGGTAATCGGGTCACGTCCCTGTGAGACCCGTGATCAATCGATGCGTTTAGCCGACTTGATGAACACCGGGTCGGCAGGCACGTCACGCATGCCTTTCTTGACGGTGGTGGGCGAATTGACGATCTGGTCGACCACTTCCATGCCCTTGGTTACCTTGCCGAACACGGCATAACCCGCGTCCCGGCCTGGGTTGAGGAAATCGTTGTCGGCCACGTTGATGAAGAACTGGCTGGTGGCCGAGTTCGGGTTCGAGGTGCGGGCCATGGCCAGGGTGCCGCGGGTGTTTTGCAGGCCATTGCTGGCTTCGTTGGGGATCGGGTCCTTGGTGCCCTTTTGCACCATCTGTTCGGTGAAACCGCCGCCTTGCACCATGAAGCCCGGAATTACCCGGTGGAAGAGGGTGTTGTTGTAGAAGCCGCTGTCCACGTACTGCAGGAAGTTCTTGGTGCTGACAGGTGCCTTCTCGGCATTGAGCTCGATTTCCACCTGGCCGAAGCTGGTGTCCAGCACAACGTGCGGCGTCTTGTCGGAAGCCATGACGCTGGTGGCGAACGCGACGGAACAGGCGGTAAGCAGCAGTTTTTTCAGCATGGGCGCAAAGGTCCTTCAAAGTGGAGGCGGCGGCTTTCGAGGGCCGCCGGTACGGTGGATACATCGCAATGAACAAGGGCAATAGCGTGCCGTGAATCTTCGACGTCTGCCAGTGCTGGTTGCGGGCCGAGCACAAGCGCAGCGTTTGAACGTGTGTCAGGGCCTGGTCGCAAGGTGTTGCACCCCGCTCAGACAGCCAGCCGGTGCCGGCGTTCGCAGCCGGCCCTGGCCATCACCCTCACGCCTGGGCCGGGGCTGCGAAGGGCACATCCAACGGCGCCGTGTCAAAGTTGCGCAGCAGGTCGATCAGGATCTGCGTGGCCGGGCCCAAGGACTTCTCCTTGCTCGCGTAAAGATAGAACAGCGGATGGCGGCTACCGCCCTGGTCCAGCGGCAGCGGTTTGAGCACACCGTCACGCAGCTCGCGCTCGATCATATGCCGCGGCAACCACGCAAAGCCCAGCCCGCTGCTGACGAAGGTGGCAGCCGTACCCAGGCTGCCGACCGTCCAGCGCTGTTCGGCGCCAAGCCAGCCCACATCGCGTGGCTGAGCGCGGCCCGAATCTCGAATCACCACCTGCAATTGGCTTTCAAGGTCCTGGAACGTCAACTCGCGTCCCAGCCGGTGCAGGCTGTGGTCTGGATGAGCCACGGCCACGAACTCCACCGCGCTCAACTCCGCGCCCAGGTAGCCGCCAATGCTGTAGCTGCTGATGGCAAGGTCGGCGATGCCTTCGAGCATCACCTCCTCGACCCCGGACAGCACTTCCTCGCGCAGGCGCACGCGACAGCCGCGGCTTTGCGGCATGAAGGCGGCCAGGGCACGTACCAGGCGCGCGCTGGGGTAGGCCGCATCGACTACAAGGCGCACCTCGGCTTCCCAACCCTGTTCCATGTGGTGCGCCAGGTCTTCCAATTGGCTGGCCTGCTTGACCAGATGCCGCGAGCGGCGCAGCAGCACGCTGCCTGCCTCGGTCAGCACCGCCTTGCGGCCGTCGATGCGCAGCAACGGCACACCCAACTGTTCCTGCATGCGCGCCACGGTATAACTGACCGATGACTGTGATCGGTGCAGCACCTCGGCAGCCTGGGCAAAGCCGCCGTGATCGACTACAGCTTGCAAGGTCCGCCATTGATCCAGCGTCACGCGCGGCGCTTTCATGTCCTGCTCCTGTTGGCCTAAGCTGCGCTCTACACAAGGAGAACGCCCATGAAGAACTATTGTGCGGCATTGTTGCTATGCCTGCCGGTGACCGCTTTTGCCTATCCCATCGACATGGAAAAACACATGGACGGGGTAAAGGTCGACGCCACTGCCTACGACACGGCCTATGACCTGGGCGCCATTACCTTGGAGAACTACGGCCAGGTGCCCGCCGCCTGCAAGGTGACCTTTCGCAACGGTCCTGAAGCCCCGCGGGTGCGCCGGATAAATGTGCCGGCCGGCAAACGCGCCGACGTCACCGCCAAGTTCACCCGTCAGATCATCAAGCTGCGCGTCACCGTGAACTGCGCGGCTGAATAAACTAATTAATCGATAAATCGTACCGACTATTTACGCTTTTTCATCGATAGGTCAAGCGCTAACCTTCCTCCATCGCATTTATCCCAGCCCAATGGAGGCCGTCATGTCCCACGTTCTGATCGTCGAAAGCAGTGCACGCCAGCAGGATTCGATTTCCCGCCAATTGACCCGGGACTTCACCGCCCAGTGGCGTGCCGCTCACCCGACCGACCAGATTACCGTGCGTGACGTGGCGGCCAACCCGGTGCCGCACCTGGACGCCGACCTGCTCGGCGGCTGGATGAACCCGCAAGACCAGCGCAGTGCAACACAGCTCCAAGCCCTGGAGCGCTCCAACCAGCTGACCGACGAATTGCTGGCAGCCGATGTGCTGTTGCTGGCGGCGCCCATGTATAACTTCACCATACCCAGCACCCTCAAGGCCTGGCTGGACCATGTGCTGCGCGCCGGGATCACCTTCAAGTACACGCCCACCGGCCCTCAGGGCCTGTTGAATGGCAAGCGCGCCATCGTACTGACAGCGCGCGGCGGCATCCATGCAGGGGCTGGCAGCGACCACCAGGAGCCTTACCTGCGGCAGGTGCTGGGCTTCATTGGCATTCACGACGTGACATTCATTCATGCCGAGGGCCTGAACATGAGCGGAGATTTCCATGAAAAGGGCCTGAACCAGGCCAGGGCAAGCCTGGCTTCGGTAGCCTGACTGCAGCGAATCTCACCCCGGGCACCTGTATCAGCGCTTGTGGGTGACCGCTTCATTCGAGCTTCGCAGCGCGTTCAACTCAATACATACCCCACCGGCAACAGCGCTGGCGGCAGCGGTGTCTGCCCCAGTGCGGCCAATACATCACGCTCCACCGTTCGCACCATGGCATCGGTAGGCAGGTCGTTCTCGTCGCGGCCGAACGGGTCTTCCAACTCGTTGCCAATGGCATCGAGCCCAAAGAAGGTGTACCCCACGATGGTCGTGAACAGCGGTGCCAGCCAGCCTAGCGGTTCGGCCAGGGCAAACGGCAGCAACAGGCAGAAGATGTAGATGGTGCGGTGCAGCAGCAAGGTATAGGGGAAGGGCAACGGCGTGCCCTTGATCCGCTCGCAGGTGGCCTGAACCTCCCCAAGGCCCGCCAACCGCTGCGCCAGGAGGTTGTAGCGCCACTCGGACAAGCCCTGCTGCTCGGTCAGCCGCGAACACTGCTCGCCCAGTTGCAGGAGGATGCCGTTACACACGTTGTGAGGGCTGACCGCCTCGGCATTCCCCAGCCAGGGCCGCGCGGCAGCCAGGTCGTCTTCGTCTCGCAGCCTGGCATTGAGCGCCTGTGCGAACCCGCACAGGCTGCGCAGCATCTCGGCGCGTAGCGCGGCATCGGCGATCACCACGCTTTCGCGAGTGAACGACCGAATCTCGACGATCAACCTGCCCCAGGCCTTGCGGCCCTCCCACCAACGGTCGTAACACGCGTTGTTGCGAAAGCTCATGAAAATCGACAGCGACAAGCCGAGCAAGGTGAACGGCGTAGCGCTGACCGGATAGAAGAACGCTGGGTAATGCCGTTCGACCAGGACGATGACCGCCGCCAGCAGTGTGACCATCAGGCAGCGCAGGGCGATCTGTTTGATGATCGACCCTTTGAGGGTGAACAGCACTCGCAGCACACCCTGGGTGGGATGAACGATCATGGCAATCCAGAGACGGCGGGTCAGCCGCCGGTCATGTTCATGAAGCGCAGGATTTGAACGTCGCCGCCCACCTCGAAGTGATGGCGATACGGCTTGAGGTGCAACGAGTCACGAATGGCTTTTTCCAGCCGTTCAGCGTTGCCGGGGTGGGCACGCAGCACGTGCTTGAGATCGACCGAGTGCTCATTGCCCAGGCACAACAACAAGCGCCCCTCTACGGTGAGACGTACGCGGTTGCAGGTGGCGCAGAAATTGTGGCTGTGGGGCGAAATGAACCCCACCCGGGTTTGCGGGGCATCGGCCAGGCGCCAGTACCGCGCGGGGCCCTGCGAAGATTCGGTCGACTCCACCAGGCTGAACTGCTCGGCCAGCGTCGCGCGTACCTCATCGCTTGAGAAAAACGACTCTTCACGGGCGTGCTCGCTGATCTGTCCCAGCGGCATCTCCTCGATGAAGGTGATGTCCAGTTCGCGATCGATCGCAAAGCGCACTAGGTCGACGAGTTCGTCGTCATTGCGCCCTTTGAGTACCACGCAGTTGAGTTTGGTCCGGCGAAAGCCGGCTTTACGTGCAGCATCGATGCCGGCGATCACCTGGTGCAGGTCGCCGGTGCGGGTCAGTTGCTTGAACCGGTCGGCATCCAGGCTGTCGAGGCTGATGTTCAGCCGCGTCACCCCCGCATCGAAGAGCGGTTGCGCCAGGCGCCCCAGCTGCGAGCCGTTGCTGGTCAGGCACAGCTCGCGCAGCCCCGGCAGGGCAGCGATGCGTCCGCACAGGTCGACGATGCCTTGGCGTACCAGCGGCTCGCCCCCGGTCAGACGAATCTTGCGGGTGCCCAGCGCCACGAAACGCTCGGCTACCTGGAACAGTTCTTCAAGGCTCAGGATCTGCTGGCGGGGCAGAAACTGCATGTCCTCGGCCATGCAGTACACGCAACGGAAGTCGCAGCGGTCTGTGACCGACATCCGCAGGTAGTCGATTTTCCGGTTGAAGCCGTCGATCAGTGCCCGGCTGCTCTGTTCCACGTACGCGCTCGAATCAGGGAGGTTGGCCTCCAAGCTAGCGCCTGGTGGGGCGGGCCGTCAAATGGCTTTGACCGACCGACCGATAAATGCTCTCTATCACCGTTCAGCCCCCGCGTTTACGGGGGTCATCGAAGGCGCTTATCACCTCGTAGGATCTTTCGATTGGACGGCTCTACGCCAGGCTTCATAGGCTGGACAAAAGCCATAGCAGGGCGAGGACTTCACCCATGAGCCAGGACCCACACATCCGCGACTACAAAGGCGCCGCTGCCGGCTGGGGCGCGCTCAAGAGCGTGACCAAAAGCTGGCTGGGCAGTGACAACGCCTTCAAGAATTTGCGAGCCATGCTCAAGACCAACCAGAATGGCGGCTTCGACTGCCCTGGTTGCGCCTGGGGCGAGTCGCCGGAAAACGACACGGTAAAGTTTTGCGAGAACGGTGCCAAGGCCGTCAACTGGGAGGCCACTGGGCGCTCGGTCGATCCGGCCTTCTTTGCCCGCTACAGCGTCAGCGCCCTGGCCGATCAGACCGATTACTGGCTGGAGTACCAGGGTCGCCTGACCCATCCCATGCGCTACGATGCAGCCACCGACCACTATGTCGAAACGAGCTGGGCAGAGGCCTTCGCGCTGATCGCCAAGCACCTGCACGCCCTGGAATCACCCGATCAGGCCGAGTTCTATACCTCGGGCCGGGCCAGCAACGAAGCAGCCTTTCTTTATCAGTTGTTCGTGCGCGCCTACGGGACCAACAACTTCCCGGATTGCTCGAACATGTGCCACGAGGCCAGCGGCGTCGGCATGGCGCAGACCTTGGGCGTGGGCAAGGGCACCGTGGTCTTTCACGACCTGGAACTGGCAGACGCCATCTTCGTCATTGGCCAGAACCCTGGCACCAACCACCCGCGCATGCTCGAACCGCTGCGCGAAGCCGTGAAGCGCGGTGCCCAGGTGGTGTGCTTCAACCCGCTCAAGGAGCGGGGTCTGGAGCGCTTCCAGCACCCGCAGCACCCGCTGGAAATGCTCAGCAATGGCTCCGAGCCTACCAATACCGCCTACTTCCGCCCGGCACTGGGCGGAGACATGGCGGTGATGCGCGGCATTGCCAAGTACCTGCTGCAATGGGAGCGCGAAGCCAAGGCCAAGGGTGAACCGGCGGTGTTCGACCATGCTTTCATTGCCGAGCACACCAGCGGCATCGAGGCCTACCTGCAGACCTTGGATGCTACACCCTGGCCTGCCCTCGTGGCGCAGTCCGGGCTGACCCAGGCCGAGATCGAGCAGGCCGCGCGCATGTACCGCAAGGCCGAACGCGTGATCATGTGCTGGGCCATGGGCGTTACCCAGCATCGTCATTCGGTGGCCATCGTGCAGGAAATCGTCAACCTGCAATTGCTGCGTGGCAATGTCGGCAAACCCGGCGCAGGGCTTTCGCCAGTGCGCGGTCACAGCAACGTGCAGGGTGATCGGACCATGGGCATCGACGAGAAGCCCAAGGCCGCCTTGCTCGATGCCTTGCAAGCTCGTTTTGAGTTTCAGGTGCCGCGCACCCATGGGCACAATGCCGTACTGGCGATCAAGGCCATGGAAGAAGGCCGGGCGAAGGTGTTCATCGGCCTTGGGGGTAATTTTGCCCAGGCCACCCCTGACACCGCGCGCACCCATGCCGCCCTGCGCAACTGCGCGCTGACCGTGCAGATTTCCACCAAGCTCAACCGCTCGCACCTGGTGACCGGTGGCGATGCGTTGATCCTGCCCTGCCTGGGCCGCACCGAAATCGACCTGCAGGCCAGCGGCCCGCAAGGCGTGACGGTCGAAGACACCTTTAGCATGGTGCACATCTCCCACGGCCAGTTGCGGCCACGTTCGCCCCACATGCGCTCCGAGCCCTGGATCATTGCCGGCATGGCCCAGGCCACCTTGGGCAAGCACCCCATCGACTGGGAACACGCAGTGGCCGATTACGCCCATATCCGTAGCCTGATTGCCGATGTGATTCCAGGCTTCGAAAACTTCAACGAACGCCTGCAGCAACCTGGGGGCTTTCACCTAGGCAACCACGCCGCCGACCGTATCTGGCGCACCGCCACCGGCAAGGCACAATTCAGCCCCAATGCGCTCCCCGCAGCACTGGTCAACGCCCAGGTGCTGGCGCGTGGCGACAAGCCAGACTTGATCTTGCAGACCTTGCGCTCCCACGACCAGTACAACACCACCCTCTACGGTCTGGATGACCGTTACCGCGGTGTGTTCGGGCTGCGCGAAGTGGTGTTCGTCAACGAGGCCGACATTCGGCGCATGGGGCTCGAGCCGGGTGAGCGCGTCGATCTGGTGTCGTTGTGGGACGACGGCGTCGAGCGTCGGGTGTCGGGTTTTCGTCTGGTGGCCTATGACGTACCGCCGGGGCAGGCTGCCGCCTATTACCCGGAAACCAACCCCCTGGTGCCGCTGGAGAGTTATGGTGAAGGGACCTATACCCCGACCTCCAAGTTCGTGGCGATCAAGGTCGAGAAGGCCAAGGCGGATAATCGCATTGCAGCGGCACTGGCGACCGACTGAGTCTGATCAGGCGACAGGGTCACCTCTGCAACCCCGCGTCAACCGCGATTCACTGGAAAAGCCGTGGTGTATTTCATCTGCTCCATGGCAAAGCTCGAGGTAATGTTCGACAACCCATCAGTGCTAGTGATCAGCTTCTTGTAGAACCGGTCATACGCTGCGATATCACCCACTACCACCCGCAGCATGTAGTCCCAGTCGCCGGACATGCGGTAGCACTCCATCACCTCCTCGAACGCCGTGACCGTGGCGGCAAACTGCTCCAGCCATGCACTGTCATGACGCTGGGTCTTGACCTGCACGAACACGGTCAGGCCCAGCCCCAGCAGGTCAGGATCCAGCAGGGCCACACGACCAACGATGTAGCCTTCGTCTTCCAGGCGCTTGACCCGCTTCCAGCACGGGGTGGTGGACAGGTTGACGGCCTCGGCCAAGGCCTTGAGCGAGAGCGCGGCATCGCGCTGCAACAGGGTCAGGATGTGTCGGTCGAAGCTGTCCATAGGGGGCATGGGCCGTGGCGAAGAAGTTTTCACAGGGTACTCCAAGGTCAGGGCTTTTGCGTTGTGCGATAGTGGCAACCTTACCTCTGCCAACGAGCCCGACCATGTCCGACAAGCCGCGCCATTTCGCCACCCGAACCATTCATGCCGGCGAGCAGTTCGAAGTCGCCGACAATGCCATTTTCCCGGCCATCGTCACGGCCAGTTCGTTCATCAAGCGCGGCCTGGACGATACGCCGGACTACTCCTACAGCCGCGTAGGCAACCCCACCCGCCACGCCTACGAGACCTGTGTTGCAGCCCTGGAAGAAGGCGTCGGGGCGGTGGCCTGTGCGTCAGGCGTGAATGCCACCGCCACCGTGCTGGAACTGCTGCCCAAGGATGCCCACGTGGTGGTGATGAACGGCGTATACGGCGGCACCTTCCGTATCATGGAGGACTACCGCAGCCGTACTTCCGGCCTGACCACCACGTACGTCGATCTCAATGACCTGGAAGCCGTGGCTGCTGCCATCAAGCCCGAAACCCGGCTGATCTGGATTGAGTCACCGACCAACCCATTGTTGCACCTGGTCGATATCAAGGCCGTGTGCGACCTTGCCCGTACCCGGGGCATCCTGACCTGCATCGACAACACCTTCTGCTCACCGTGGAACCAGCGCCCGATCACCCTGGGCGTAGACCTGGTCATGCACTCGGCCAGCAAGTACATCGGTGGCCATTCCGACCTCACCGGTGGCGTGGTGGTGGCGGCCAGCGAAGACCTGCACCGGCAACTGCGCCGCATCAGCATGGCCATCGGCGTGGTGCAAGGGCCGTTCGATTGCTACCTGGCGTTGCGCGGCCTCAAGACCCTGGACGTGCGCATGGAACGCCAGTGTGCCAACGCGCTGGAAGTGGCCCGCAGGCTCGAAGGCCACCCGCAGGTCGAGCAGGTGTACTACCCAGGGCTGCAAAGCCACCCGCAGCATGACCTGTGCAAGCGCCAGATGCGCAGCGGCGGGGCCGTGGTCGCCATCAAGGTCAAGGGCGATCGGGCAGCGCTAAACCGTCTGGTCGAAGCGCTGCAGATTTTCGTACTGGCCGATTCGCTGGGCGGGGTCGAAAGCATGATCAACCATTCCTGGACCATGTCCCACTGCTCCATGAGCCCCGAGCAGAAAGGGGCGATGGGCATCAGCGAAAACCTGTTGCGCCTGTCAGTGGGCATCGAGGCGGTTGCCGACCTGATCGATGACCTGGAAACGGCGCTGGGCGCTTTGGCCGGATAACAAGGGCAAGGCTGTACTGGCGAGGGGTTCAGCGCCAACCCGTCATGCGACCGATGATGGGCTGGCGCCAGCAAAGACGCCGGTGATTACTTGGGCGGGTGGATGATGCGCTCGATCTTGTCCTTGATCAGCAGCCGCTCGCGGCGCAAGCGCGTGACGGCGTCGTCGTTGGTGCCGTTTTTCTCGGCGGCGACCACTTCCTTGTCCTTGGCGTTGTACTCCTTGTGCAAGCCATGCAGCGTCTGGTCCTTGTCAATGAGCGCCTGGAATGCGTCAGCGGTAACGTGCAAGTCAGCGAGCAGATCGTGCGGAACAGGCATTTCTTCACCTCTGTCAGGGGGATTGGTTAAGGTCCTGACCTCTGAGGATAGCCGCGTTTGCCTCGACGGGGGAGGCCGCGAATCCTGAACCCCTGCTGAACGACTGACAGGTCCTCATCGAAATCAGCGCTTTCACTAAATTGTTACGTTATTTTTCACAGAAAATTGATGGCCCGGTTTCTAGAGTTCGCCCTGCTTGCTCCCAGTGCCATCCGGCGCTGGTGGTCACTTCTCTTGGTTGCGAACCTGAATGCTCAACATCAAACCCCTGCGCACCGAATGGGTCACGCTGCTGGCCAGCCTGTACCTGTTGATCGGCATGAATGTTTTCCTGTGGCAGCACCTGGAGCAAGTCGTGCCCCCCGGCTTGCCCGGCCTGTGGCTGACCCTCGCGTTTGCGGTGCTGATGTTGTTCGCCTTCAACCTCATCCTTACCCTCATTGCCTTCCGCTATGTGCTCAAGCCCTTGCTGGTGCTGCTGTTCGTCAGTGGCGCGGCGGTGGCGTACTTCATGAATCGCTACGGCGTGCTGATCGACGCGGGCATGTTCGCCAACATCGCCGAAACCAACGTGGCAGAAGTGCGCGACCTGCTGTCGCTGAAGTTCGCCTTGTACATCCTTGGCCTTGGGGTGTTGCCCTCGGTGCTGCTATGGCGAGCACCGGTGGTGTACCGGCCGTGGCAGCGCGAGCTGTTCGGCAAGCTGGTGGTCACGGCGGCCTGCGTGGTAGGCCTGGGCTCGGTGGGGTTGGCCAATTATCAGGGCCTGTCGTCGCTGTTTCGCAATCATCATGAACTGCGCCTGATGCTGACCCCCAGCAATATCGTCGGTGCCTCCATGGCGTACGTGAGCGAGCGGGTGGTCACTAGTGCACGCCCCTTTGCGCACTATGGCGAAGATGCCGCCCGCACCCCGGACTGGCAGCATCACCAGCGCAAATCCCTGACGGTGCTGGTCGTGGGTGAAAGCGCGCGCGCCGATCACTTCGGCGTGCTGGGCTACAACCGCGATACCACCCCCAGGCTTGCCGCCGAGCAGGGGTTGCTGGCGTTCTCGGACGTTCACTCCTGCGGCACTGAAACGGCTGTGTCGGTACCCTGCATGTTCTCCGGCATGCCCCGCAAAGCCTACGATGCCCGCGTTGCCAAGAACCGTGAAGGGTTGCTCGATATCCTCGAGCGGGCAGGCCTGGACGTGCAGTGGCGCGACAACCAGTCCGGGTGCAAGGGCACCTGCGACCGCGTGCAGTTCATCAACATGAGCAAGCTCAAGGACCCGCAGTTCTGCGCCGAAGGCGAGTGCCACGACGAAATCCTGCTGCAGGGCCTGGGCGAGCTGATCGACCATTTGGACAAGGACACCGTGCTGGTGCTGCACCAGATGGGCAGCCACGGGCCCGACTACTTCAAACGCTACCCCAAGGCCGAGCAGCGCTTTGCCCCGGTGTGCCAGAGCAACGCCTTGGACCAGTGCAGCCAAGCGCAGATCATCAATGGCTACGACAACACCCTGGCCTACACCGACCGGGTCCTGGCCAGCCTGATCGACACCCTGCGCAGCCGGCAGGACAAGGTCGATACGGCCATGATCTACCTGTCAGACCATGGCGAATCGCTGGGCGAGTACAACCTGTTCCTGCACGGGACACCGTACGCCATCGCTCCGGAACAGCAAAAGCATGTACCGCTGCTGGCCTGGTTCTCCGACAGCTATCAACAGGACTTCGGTGTCGATACCGGTTGCCTGGCCAAGTTGAACGACGCGCCCTTGTCCCAGGACAACCTGTTCCACTCGATGCTGGGGTTGCTGCAAGTTCACACCCAGGTGTACGAGCGTTCCCTGGACCTGTTCGCCAGCTGCCGGCCCTGGCTCACCGCCAAGCGTTGAGCAGGCCGCCGGCCGGGTTGCACAGTCCATGAAATTGCACCATTGATCGACATCAAGGATGGCCCGGGTTTCACCAGCAGTGCCCGCGCCGTATATACTGCGCGCCAATGTTAGTGGGAGAGCCTTGTGGCCATCGAAATTCACTGGATCCGTGACGACCTGAGCCTGGCCGAACACTGCCGCGAATGGCGCCAATTGCCCTTTGTCGCGGTCGATACCGAATTCATGCGCGTCGACACCTTCTACCCCAAGGCAGGGCTGATCCAGATTGGCGATGGCAAGTGCGCGTTCCTGATCGACCCGCTGTTGATCGGCAACTGGCAGCCGCTGGCCGAGCTGATCGAAGACCGTAACGTGGTCAAGGTGCTGCATGCCTGCAGCGAGGACCTGGAGGTGTTGCTGCGCCTGACCGGCAAGCTGCCCCAGCCGCTGTTCGACACCCAGCTGGCCGCCGGCTACCTCAACCTGGGCTTCTCCATGGGCTATTCGCGGTTGGTGCAGGAGGTGCTGGGCATCGACCTGCCCAAAGGCGAAACCCGCTCCGACTGGCTGCAACGCCCGCTGTCCGAGACCCAGGTCAGCTATGCTGCCGAGGACGCCGTGCACCTGGCCGAGCTGTTCAGCGCCTTGCGTGCGCGCCTGTCCGACGACAAGTATGCCTGGGTGTTGGAAGACGGTGCTGAACTGGTGGCCCAGTTGCGCCGCGAGGTACAGCCCGACAGCCTGTACCGCGAGGTCAAGCTGGCGTGGAAACTGTCGCCCCAGCAATTGGCGGTGCTGCGCGCCCTGTGCGCCTGGCGCGAGCGCGAGGCCCGCCTGCGTGATGTTCCGCGCAACCGCATCCTCAAGGAGCATGCGCTGTGGCCCATTGCCAAGAGCCAGCCGACCAACCTGGCGGCCTTGGCCCGCATCGACGACATGCACCCGCGCACCTTGCGCCAGGATGGCGAAACCTTGCTGCAACTGATCAAGCACGCCGCCAGCCTGCCGGCCGAACAATGGCCCGAGCCACTGCCTGAGCCGCTGCCGATCGAAGCCTCGGGCATTCTCAAGCAACTGCGCGCCGTCGGTCAGGCCGAAGGGCAGCGGCTGGGCATCGCGCCCGAGCTGATGCTGCGCAAGAAAACCCTCGAGGCCCTGCTTAAAAGCGGTTACCCCGACGGCCCTTACACCTTGCCCGATTCGCTGCGCGGCTGGCGCCGTGAGCGGATGGGCCAGGCACTGCTGGACAGCCTGGCCGGTGCCGGAGACCCTCAATGAAACGCATCTGCTCGATCTACAAGAGCCCCCGCAAGAACGAAATGTACCTGTACGTGCTCAAGGCCGATGGCCTGCAACGCGTACCCGAAGGCTTGCTGCCGTTCTTCGGCACGCCCCAGCACGCCTTCGACCTGGTGCTCAGCCCCGAACGCAAGCTGGCCCGCGAAGACATCACCAAGGTGCTGGAAAACCTCGACAACCAGGGGTATCACCTGCAGATGCCGCCGCCGGATGACGAGTACATCGAGCACCTGCCCGACGAGTTGCTGCACCGTAACGATCCCGCCTGATCATGCGCGTACTGATTGCCGAGCATGACCACGTCCGCTACGCCGACCTGTTGCACCAGGCGGCACCGCACCTTGACGTCCTGACCAGCGACGACTCCGCGCAACTGGCCCGGCTGGCGCCGCAGTGCCCGGTGTGGCTCGGTCAGCCCGACCTGCTGGCGAGCCTGTTGCGCCAGGGGCATCGGCCTCACTGGATGCAGTCGACCTGGGCCGGCGTGACGCCGCTGCTGGCGGCGGGACTGCCCCGCGAGTATCGCCTGACCCGCGCCGTGGGCATTTTCGGCCAGGTCATGGCCGAATACATGCTCACCTACATGCTGGGCCATGAACGGCACGTCCTGTCGCGCCTGGTCAGCCAGGTGGAGCGGCGCTGGGACGACCGCCCCGGTTGCTCGCTGCAGGGCCGCAAGGTGTTGATCGTTGGCACCGGCGACATCGGTCAGGCGGTGGCCGAGTTCCTGCGTCCGTTCGGGGTGGTGCTGTACGGTGTGGCCAGTGAGGCCCGTGAACAGCCGCCATTCGTCGAGGTAGCCGCCCTGGACGATCTCGCGCGCCTGGTGGGCCAGGTCGATTATGTGCTGAACCTGCTGCCCGACACGCCGGCCACGCACGATATCTTTGACGCGGCGATGTTCCGGCGTTTTCAGCCGACTGCTTTGTTCATCAATGCCGGACGCGGTGTGGCAGTCGTCGACGCGGACCTGGTGGATGCGCTGAAGGAGGGTCACCTGGCCGGGGCGGTGATCGATGTATGCCGCCAGGAACCGCTGCCCAGGCAGCATCCGTTCTGGACCGCCTGGGGCCTGTTGCTCACCGGACACAGCGCCGCGCCCACCACGCCTGCGGCCATGGTGCGGTTGTTTCTCGACAACCTGCAGGCGTTCGAAGCCGACCAGGCGCTGCGCGGCGAAGTGGACTTCGACCGCGGGTATTGATCGTTCGGCCTGGGCCAGAGCGCGTTGCCTGCGGGTAGCGCCTCATGGCGGCCCTTCACGCGTACCGATCTACCACGCGCCTGTGCGCGAGCATGGCTGACAAGCGGTCTGGTATTGCTGCATGCCAGGCCCTAGACTGGCGCCGCCACGGCCAGCAGCTCCATGCTGCACGCCTTAACGAACCGTTTCAGGCGCTGTCTGCTTCGGGCCCGATGCCGGACACGCGCTGCTGATCCCTTGCAGGAATTCGCGTCATGATCGCTGACAACGCCCCCTTCTGGCGGCGCAAAACCCTCGAGCAACTCAACCCGCAGGAATGGGAATCGCTGTGCGACGGTTGCGGGCTGTGCTGCCTGCAAAAGCTCGAGGACGAGGACGACAACAGTGTTTATTACACCCGCATCGCCTGCACGTTGCTCGACCTCGACACCTGCCAGTGCAGCGACTACCCCAATCGCTTTGCCCAAGTGCCCGACTGCATTCAGCTCACCCCGGGCAAGGCTGACCAGTTTCGGTGGTTGCCAGCGACCTGCGGTTACCGTCTGGTCAGCGAAGGCAAGGACCTGCCGGCCTGGCACCACCTGGTATGCGGTGACCGCCAGCAAGTGCATGAACAGCGCATATCCCAGGCCGGGCGCATGCTCAGCGAGCGTGACGTGCACGAGGACGACTGGGAAGATTACCTGATCTTTCGCGCCAGCTAACCAGGCGCTTTACCCACTGGTGAACAAGGAGTGTCGGTATGCGTTGCCGTTTGAGTGTGCTGGTGGCCATGTTGGGATTGCTGGCGGTGGCACCGGCCTGGGCGAAAAAAGTCGATCTTGACTATCAGGTCCGGTTGTTGCCCGCGACCGGGCAAGCCGAAGTGCGCCTCACGCTTGCCGATGGCAGCGCCGTGCGCAGCCTGGACTTCGACCTGGGCAAGGCGGGGGCCTACAGCGGCTTCCAGGCAGATGGCCACTGGCAGCTTCGCGGCCAGCGCGGGGTATGGCAGCCAGCGGCTGGCAAGACCAGCCTGAGCTATCGCGTGCAGTTGAACCAGCTCCACGGTCCGGGGGTGTACAACACCCGTATGACGGCGCACTGGGCACTGTTCCTGGGCGACCAACTGGTCCCACCCGGTCGGCTGGACCAGCAGGACGGCACGGAGTTGGTCGCCCGCCTGGCATTCGATTTGCCCGAAGGCTGGAACAGCGTCGAGACCGCCTGGCCACGTATTGGCAAGGACAAGTTCCGCATCGACAACGTCTCGCGGCTGTTTGATCGACCCACGGGCTGGATGCTGGCTGGCAACCTGGGTAGCCGCCGTGCGCGCCTGGGCGAAACCGACGTGACGGTGGCAGCGCCGGTCGGGGAAGGGATGCGCCGCCTGGACAACCTGACCTTGCTGACCTACATCTGGCCACAACTGCAGGCCACCTTCCCAAGAAACCCGCCCAAACTGCTGGTGGTGGGCGCACGCGATCACATGTGGCGCGGGGCGATGGCAGCTCACGGCTCGCTCTACCTGCACAGTGGCCAGGCCATGGTCAGCGAGAGCGGTAGCAGCCCACTGCTGCGCGAAGTGGTCCAGTTGTTCACGCAGCTGCGTGGGCGTGAGGGCAATGACTGGTTGATCGAGAGCTTGACCGACTATTACGCCACCGAGCTCCTGCGCCGATCAGGCGGCCTGAGTGATGATCGTTACCAGGCCTGGCAGGCGCGCCTGAGCAAGCAGGGCGCAAGTGTCAAGCACCTCAAGGGGCAGCAGGCAACGCCTGCCCAAGTGGCGCGAGGGGTGATGCTGTTGCAGGCGCTGGGCAAGGAGATCCGTATTCACACCCAGGCCCGGCAATCACTCGACGACGTGGCGCGAGGGCTGATGCGGCTACCGAGCGTCAGCCTCGAGGACTTCGTGCAGATCAGTGAAAACGTACTTGGGCGTCGGTCGGAGGCGTTGCAGAGCAAAGTGCTGCGTTGACGCGCTACGCAATGCCTGATGGGAGCCACGCGTTGCACAACCTTTGAAGGCCATCGGGTCCGTAAAGCGGTTCCAGCAGTACGGAATCTGAGATTCCGGAGCTGCTGCGCAGCCCGTCGCGGCCGGTCCGGCGCCCCGGCCGCCCTCAAGTCGAACGTGTGACGACTACCAATCAAACCGCAAGACGTCATGGTTACGCCTTGCCGCAGCGCCGCCACGGCAAGGCCAAAACACTGGCCAGGGCATCACACTCCAGCGACAGGGTCCTTGCCAGTCACCGTCACGCCTTCGGTGGCCGCTTTAGCACTGTCCTTCAGTGCAGTCAGCTCGTCCCCAGTACGCTTGAGGTCCGATTTCAGCTGATCGTACTGATCGCGGTGGTGCTGCAACCACGCCTTGGTAGCGCAATGCCCGGTAAAGCCGCGCACCAGCGCCAGGCCACCGACGGCCACTTTGAACAGCCCTACGATACCGCCCTGGCTCAGCCCTTTGCCCACCAGCAAAGCACCACCGGCCAACGACGTGGCGCGTTCGATGCCATGGACGTTCTTTTCCTGCAACGGTGCATCAGCGTGATTATCAAGCATTGGTAAGCCCTCTTCGTGATGTGTAAGCAGCTGACCTGCCGGCGGCGGGCGGCGTTCACTCCATGTGCCAGGCGAGCCTCCTGGCGGTCATGACAGCGCACGCATCACTTGAATTTCGGGCCTGAGCGGGTGTTCAGGCCCTTGGCCAGGCGGTCGTACAGCACCACGTTCACCGTCGCCGCTAGGTTCATGCAACCGGTAGTGGGGATGTAGATGGTTTCCTCGCACCAGGCCCTGACGTCGGGGCTAAGGCTGCCGTCTTCGGGGCCGAAGATGTAGATGGCCCGGTCCGGGTGGGTATAGTCGGGCAGGGGGCGGGCGCCTTCGACCAGCTCCACCGCCACCGGGGTGCAGCCCAGCGGGATGATGCGTTGCAGGTCATCGATGCCGATCAGCGGAATGTCGTAGTGCACGCGCTTGGTGTCGGTCACGAAGTCCAGCGCGCGTTCGTACCGCTTGCCGGTATAGAACACCGAGTTTACCCCGTAGCAGCCGGCCGCACGCATCACCGAGCCTACGTTTTCGGCCGACTTGGGGTTGAACAGGCCGATGCAACTGTATCGTTTGTTAGCCACGAACCGGGGCCCTTCGCAAAAAAGACGCGATTATACGGGTTGCCCGGTCATAGCGGGGGCTACCGGTCAGTCCTTCTTCAGCATGCCTGCCAGCGCCGCGAACGGATTGTGGGTGGCCTTGGCAATGCTAGGGGTGCTGGTAGAGCCTTCGCTGAAGTATTGCTGATCGGTGTAGCGCGAGTGTTCGTTGTCGTGGCAGTAGAGGCACAGCAGCTCCCAGTTGGAGCCGTCCTGCGGGTTGTTGTCGTGGTTGTGGTCGCGGTGATGCACGGTCAGCTCGCTCAGGCGCTTGCCGGCGAACTCGCGTGCGCAGCGCCCGCATACATGCGGGTACATCCTCAGGGCCTTGTCGCGGTAGCCCATTTCCTTGTCGCGCTTGGCATCGGCGAGAATGCGGTCCAGGCGCGCAGTGGCGGCGGAAGTAGAGGAGGTCATGGTGTTTCCTTCGTTCTGATCAGGCAAATGACGGTTATGCCGTCGAGTCTAGCGCGGCTGCATGATCGGCGCACAGGCGAAAAATGTCATATGGGCGTAGCCTGTAGGAAGGTTCTGAACAGGAGGTTGCCGATGCTTGCTGCGATTCTCGCCGTTGTCCTGGCGGCAGGCGTGCCTGCGGCTCACGCTGCCAGCACGCCACCCCGGTTGACCACACCTGTACCCGGCGCGCCGGGCACGCCTACACCCACGCCGTATCCGCAGATCACCCCAAGCAGCCCGCCCAAGGCCACCGGCACCTCCCAAGGGGCACCTTTGCTACCGCCAATGCCAGTGCCTGGCCCGCCAAAGGACCAGCCTTTACCAGGGTTGCGGCAGGATGCAGAGAAACCGGTGCGGGACACGGAGTGAGCGAAGGCGGCTGTCCTAGCGTTGCCGATAGCGCCACAATCGAACACGAACGCCAAGGCCGCTGGGGCCGCCTCACACACACAAACAGCTCGAAACCTCAGGCAACCCCCAGCTCACCCAGCACAAACCCGTACTCCAGGGCTACATCTTTCAACCCCTGGTAACGCCCGCTCATACCCCCGTGTCCGGCACCCATTTCGGTCTTGAGCAGCAGCAAGTTGTCATCGGTCTTGCGCGTACGCAGGCGGGCGACCCACTTGGCCGCTTCCCAGTACTGCACCCGGCTGTCGTTGTAGCCGGCCACCACCAACATCGCCGGGTAAGGCTGGGCTTTCACGTTCTCATACGGCGCATAGGCCTTGATGCGCTCATACACCTCAGGTACCTCGGGATTGCCCCATTCGTCATACTCGGTCACCGTCAACGGCAGCTCAGGGTCGAGCATGGTGTTGAGGACATCCACGAACGGCACCTCGGCGATGGCACAGCGAAACAGCTCGGGACGCAGGTTCAACACGGCGCCGATCAGCAGCCCGCCAGCACTGCCCCCGCTGATGGCCAGGGTGGCGGGGGACGTCACGCCCTCGTTGATCAGGTGTTCGGCGCATGCGATGAAGTCGCTGAAGGTATTGCACTTGTGCTCCTGCTTGCCGGCACGGTACCAGGCCTCGCCCAGCTCGCCGCCGCCGCGCACATGGGCAATGGCAAACGCCACGCCACGTTCCAGCAGGCTCAGCCGCGCATGGGAGAACCACGGGTCCAGGCTCTCGCCATAAGCGCCGTATCCGTACAGGTAGAGCGGTGTCGTGCGGCCCACATCCTGACGCCGTCGCACCAGGCTGATCGGTACCTGGGTGCCATCTGCGGCGGTGGCCCACAGGCGTTCGCTGACATAAGCGTCGGCATCGAAGGGCCCCAGCACCGGCGTCTGCTTGAGCACTTCCTGCGCGCCAGTGGCCAGCGCCAGCTGCCGCACCTGGGCCGGCCGGTTCAGCGCCTCGTAGCGCAAGCGTATCCGAGGACTGTCGAATTCCAGGCTGTCCTGCACGTACAGGCTATAGGCGGCGTCGGGTAAAGCCACCCGGTAGGGCGCCAGCCCCTGTGGGCGCACTTCGATGATCGGCAGCCCGCCGTCACGCAGACTCAGGGTCAACGCGCTGGCATTGAGGCTCAGCCCTTCGAGCATGATGTCATCGCGATGGCCTACCAACAGCTGCCACTGGGCGCGGCTAGGCACGGGGTCGACTGGGGCGTGATACAAGGCGAAGTTGATGCCGTCCTGGTTGGTGCGGATGAACCATCGCCACTGCCCATCGAGCAGGCCATGATCGGGGAAGTATTCATGGCTTTCCACGCGCGGTGCCAGGCAGGTGAACGGCGCTTGCGGCGTGGCCGCGTCCAGCACCCAGGCTTCGCTAGTGGTCTTGCTGTTGAGCAGCAGCACCAATTGGCGTTCGGAACTGGTGCGGTAACAGTGCAGGAAGAACCGGCCATCGGGCTCCTCGAACACCCGCTGGGCACCGTCCTGACCCAACGTATGCCGGTACAGCCGCCAAGGGCGATGGGTATCGTCGAGTTCGGCGAAGAAGAGCGTGCGGCTGTCATTGGCCCAGGTCAGACTGCCATCGCAGCCGTCGAAGGGCAGGGTGGTTACATCGCCTGTGGCCAGATCCTTGACGTACAAGGTGTAGATTTCGTCCCCGCTGGTGTCCAGGCTATAGGCCAACAGGCGATGGTCGGGACTAACGTTGAACGCCCCCAGCGAAAGAAAGCCGCCGCCTGCCAGGGCGTTGGGGTCCAGCAACAGTTGCTCCTGGCCTTCATCGACCGTGTTGGAATCATCGCCAGGGCGTGGGCAGCGGTAATGGCGGGGGTATTCATCGCCAGCGGTGGTACGGGTGTAGTACAGGTAGGGCCCCCATGGCGAAGGCAGGGACAGATCGGTTTCCTGGATGCGGCCCTTGATCTCCTCGAACAACTGCTCGCGCAACGGGGCCTGATGAGCCAGACAGGCTTGCTGGTAGGCGTTTTCCGCTTCGAGGTAGGCCAGTACCTGGGGCTCGTCACGCTGTTGCAGCCACGCATAGGGGTCGGTCGCGTCGTCGGCTCTGGCCAGGGGCGGCAAGTGGGTGCTTGGCATCGAATTTCTCTCGGTTCTTGAAGGGCGCTGCCGGCAGCTTCGTTGGCGTGCCGGTACAGGCAAACACTGTTTGCGCCAGGAAATGTGTTTATCATAGGCACCTCTTTGCCTGGCTTGCACGATTACCATGATCGAGAACGACTACACCCTGGCCTGGGGCCTCTACGCCGTGGCCGCCCTGGGCTGCCTTCTGGTGGGCTTCAAGCTCACCGGCTGGATGTGGCGCTGGCTGCGCGAACCACTGCGCGTCGTGCTGGCGGTGCTGCTGCTTACGCCGACCGTGGTCGACCCAGTCAAGGACAGCTTCGCTCCGGCCATTGCCATCACGGTGCTGGACGTCGCCTTCAAAGTGGGCAACAACGCCTGGCGCGC
>NZ_DIIQ01000007.1:80038-80296 GCF_002420785.1 Pseudomonas sp. UBA5666
GGGCAACAACGCCTGGCGCGCAGTATCGGACTTTGCCATGTACGGCATGATCGCCTTCGTGCTGTATTTCCTGTTCGTGCTGGTGCGCTGGCCGCTGGAGAAACGCGCCCGCGAGCGCCGCCTGCGTGCCCAAGCCGCCGCCCAGCGCGAGGCCGCCGAAGCGCAGGCGCTGGCGCCTGGGGAGGCCTTGGCCGCGGAACGCAGCGATCGTTACCGTGACGACCCGCCTGCGCTGTCTGCCGGCGCTGGCCGGGTCGA
>NZ_DIIQ01000010.1:0-5520 GCF_002420785.1 Pseudomonas sp. UBA5666
CGATGGGCTGCAAGGCAGCCCGATTGCGCTCAGGCCTCTTGCATGAACTGCTGGCGATACTGATTCGGTGACAGGTCGGTGTGCTGGCGAAACAGCCGGGCGAAGAAGCTGGCATCGTCATAGCCCACCTCGTAACTGATGGTCTTGATGCTCTTGCGCGTGCTCGACAACAGCCCCTTGGCCGTCTCGATGCGCAAGCGTTGCAGGTAATGCAGCGGCTTGTCCCCGGTTGCGCCCTGGAAACGGCGCATGAAATTGCGAATGCTCATGCCGTGGTTGCGGGCTACGTCCTCGAAGCGAAACTTGTCGGCGAAATGCTCTTCCAGCCAGTGCTGAATCTGCAGGATGATCAGGTCCTGGTGCAGCTTCTGGCCGCCAAAGCCCATGCGTCCCGGCGTGTAGTTGCGCTGCACCTCGTACAGGATGTCGCGCGACACGGCCCGCGCCACATTGGCCCCGCAGAAGCGCTCGATCAGGTAGATGTACAGATCGCAGGCTGACGTGGTGCCGCCAGCGCAGTACAGATTGTCCGCATCGGTCAGGTGTTTGTCCTGGGTCAGGCGTACGTGTGGGAAGCGCTCGGCAAAACTGTCGAAGAAACGCCAGTACGTGGTCGCTTCCTTGCCGTCGAGCAGGCCTGACTCGGCCAGCCAGAACACGCCGCTGGCCTCTGCACACAGCACGGCGCCCCGCGCATGCTGTGCCTGCAGCCAGGGCAGCACCTGCGGATAACGTTGCAACAGGTTGTCAAAATCGTCCCAGAACGCCGGAAGGATGATCACATCGGCATCATCCAGGCCGCCGTCCACCGGCAGCTGCACGTTGCTGAAGCTCTCTACCGGCAACCCGTCAGGGCTGACCAGGTGGATCTCGAACATGGGTTGCAAGCCCAGGCCAAGCTGCTTGCCGTAGCGCAAGCTGGCCAGGTGAAAGAAGTCCTTGGCCTGCATCAAGGTCGAAGCGAATACCTTGTCAATGGCCAGGATGCTGACGCGCCGCAACGACGCGGAGGGTTGGGTAAACATCATTGTCATTGTTCTTATAGGATGGAGTGGTCAATCACTGGCTGGATCGTCTTATTTTTTACGGGTCATGTCTAGCCTGGTAGACAGCGCCGCCCGCTTCGCGGGTAAACCCGAGAAGCAAGCGGCGTTGGGTGCGTGCTCAGGGCGCGGGGTTGGGTTGATCCTGGTGGATGGCCTCGATGGCTGCCAGCAGTTCGTCATCGAGGCTGAGTTCGAGGCTGGCCAGGTTGCTGTCCAGTTGCTCGAGGCTGGTGGCACCGATGATGTTACTGGTCACGAACGGTTGACGGGTAACGAAGGCCAACGCCATCTGCGCCGGATCGACACCGTGTTCCCGGGCCAGCTGTACATAACGCTCGCAAGCGGCCACTGTCTGTGGGTTGGAATAGCGCGCAAAGCGGCTGAACAGGGTCAGACGCGCCTTCTCCGGGCGGGCGCCGCCGTCGTATTTGCCCGAGAGCATGCCAAAGGCCAGGGGCGAGTAGGCCAGCAGGCCGCACTGCTCGCGAATAGCGATTTCGGCAAGCCCCACCTCGAAGCTGCGGTTGAGCAGGTTGTAGGGGTTCTGGATGGAGACGGCCCGAGGCCAGCCACGGGTTTCGGCCAACTGCAGGAATTTCATGGTGCCCCAGGGGGTTTCGTTGGACAGCCCGATGTGGCGGATCTTGCCCGCGCGCACCTGCTCGTCGAGCACCTCCAGGGTTTCTTCCAGTGGGGTGAAATGGTCTTGCGGCAGGTGCTGGTAGCCCAGCTTGCCGAAAAAGTTGGTGCTGCGCTCAGGCCAGTGCAGTTGGTAGAGATCGATGCGATCAGTCTGCAGGCGCCGCAGGCTCTCTTCCAGTGCCGCGACAATGTGTTGCCGGTTGTGCCTGAGTTGACCGTCGCGGATATGGCTGATGCCATTGCCGGGGCCGGCCACCTTGCTGGCCAGTACCCAGTCGTCCCGACCGCCCTGGCGGGCGAACCAGTTGCCGATGATGCGCTCGGTGGCGGCATAGGTTTCCGGGCGCGGGGGTACCGGGTACATCTCGGCAGTGTCGATGAAGTTGATGCCTGCGGCCTTGGCCCGGCCAATCTGTTCGAATGCCTGGGTCTGATCGTTCTGTTCGCCCCAGGTCATGGTGCCCAGACACAGCGCGCTGACTTCGAGGTCGGTGCGACCCAGCTGACGGTAGTCCATCGGTTGCTTGCTCCTTGGCTATGGTCATTCATCAAAGCAGGTTGATATTTTTCCCGCAATCTGGATAATTCAGCCCCTCTCCGCGTGGCGGAAGTGATGCACCATCACGCAGGAAGAACCCCGTCGAACATTGGCGTGCCTGACCCGAGCCCCCAAAAGCGTCAGCGTTCGGCTGCGCGCTTGCCCTTGGCAAGCTGTGCACTATCCAGTAAGATTCGCCGTCTATTTTTCGCTGGGCGGCCTCTGAGGCTTTAGAGAATGAAAACTTTTACTGCTAAACCGGAAACAGTAAAGCGCGAGTGGTTCGTAGTCGACGCCGCTGGCCAGACCCTGGGTCGTCTGGCTACCGAAATCGCTAGCCGTCTGCGTGGCAAACACAAGCCAGAATACACCCCTCACGTTGATACCGGCGACTACATCGTCGTCATCAACGCCGAGCAGGTTCGTGTGACGGGTGCCAAGTCTTCCGACAAAATGTACTACTCCCACTCCGGTTTCCCAGGTGGTATCAAGGAAATCAACTTCGAGAAGTTGATCGCCAAGGCCCCTGAGCGTGTTATCGAGACTGCGGTCAAAGGCATGCTGCCGAAGAACCCGCTGGGTCGCGACATGTACCGTAAGCTGAAAGTGTACGCGGGTGCTGCTCACCCACACACTGCTCAGCAGCCTCAAGAACTGAAGATCTAACGGGATAGTTCATTATGTCGGCGACTCAAAATTACGGCACTGGCCGTCGCAAGACCGCAACCGCTCGCGTATTCCTGCGTCCGGGTACTGGTAACATCTCCATCAACAACCGTTCTCTGGACGTGTTCTTCGGTCGCGAAACCGCTCGCATGGTTGTTCGCCAGCCACTCGAGCTGACCGAAAGCGTTGAGAAATTCGACATCTACGTCACCGTTTCCGGTGGTGGTGTCAGCGGTCAGGCCGGTGCGATCCGTCACGGTATCACCCGCGCTCTGATGGAATACGACGAAACCCTGCGTGGCGCACTGCGTCGTGCTGGCTACGTCACCCGCGACGCTCGTGAAGTCGAGCGTAAGAAAGTGGGTCTGCGTAAAGCGCGTAAGCGTCCTCAGTACTCCAAGCGTTAATACCGCTTCGGCAGTCGAAAAAAGCCCGGTTCCTTGGAACCGGGCTTTTTTTTGCCTTGAATAATTCACCCGCTCGGCGGTGAGCGTCTTTCCCATAGACGTAGATCAAGCAAAGCGTGGGTAGTGGCCGTGCAGCCCGGTAATCACCTTGTCAGTGTGTGGTTTTGTTACTTACCATGGCGACCAATTTTTAGCGCCACTGACACAACCTAGGTACGAGCCTGGTTCAACAGGCCAAGCAAGCTGATGGGAGAGGACTGAATGAGCAATGACGGCGTCAACGCAGGCCGGCGCCGCTTCCTCGTAGCCGCGACATCCGTGGTCGGGGCAGCGGGAGCAGTGGGGGCTGCGGTACCGTTCGTGGGGTCATGGTTCCCCAGTGCCAAGGCGAAAGCTGCAGGTGCACCGGTAAAGGTCAACATCGCCAAGGTCGAGCCAGGGCAGCAGATGGTTGCAGAATGGCGAGGGCAGCCTGTATTCATCGTGCGGCGAACGGCTGAGATCCTCGGCAATCTCAAGAAAATCACCGGCGAACTGTCAGACCCCGATTCCCAGGCATCGGACCAGCCGACCTACGTCGATCCGCAGGTACGCTCCATCAAGCCAGAGATCCTCGTGCTGGTTGGTCTGTGCACGCACCTGGGTTGCTCGCCGACGTTCCGCCCTGAAGTGGCCCCTGTCGACCTCGGACCCAAATGGGTCGGAGGTTATTTCTGCCCCTGCCATGGTTCCCACTACGACATGGCGGGGCGAGTGTACAAGTCGCAGCCGGCACCGCTGAACCTGCCGGTGCCGCCGCATGCCTACGAGTCCGACGAAATCATCGTCATCGGTATCGACCAGGAGAACGCATGATGAGCAAGTTCATGGACTGGATCGACGCGCGTTTCCCTGCCACCAAGATGTGGGAAGACCACCTCAGCAAGTACTACGCGCCCAAGAACTTCAATTTCCTGTACTTCTTCGGCTCTCTGGCCTTGCTGGTGCTGGTCAATCAGATCGTCACCGGGGTCTGGCTGACGATGAGTTTCACGCCTTCGGCCGAAGAGGCTTTCGCCTCGGTCGAATACATCATGCGTGACGTGGAGTACGGCTGGATACTGCGCTACTTGCATTCGACGGGTGCGTCGGCCTTCTTCATCGTCGTCTACCTCCACATGTTCCGCGGCTTGCTGTATGGCTCCTACCAAAAGCCCCGGGAGCTGGTATGGCTGTTTGGCATGCTGATCTACCTGGCGCTGATGGCTGAGGCGTTCATGGGCTACCTGCTGCCATGGGGGCAGATGTCGTATTGGGGCGCACAGGTGATCATCTCCCTGTTCGGGGCCATTCCCGTCATCGGCGATGACATCACCCAGTGGATTCGCGGCGACTACCTGATTTCGGGCATCACGCTCAATCGCTTCTTCGCCCTGCACGTGGTGGCCTTGCCGATCGTCATTCTGGGCCTGGTGGTGCTGCACATCCTGGCCTTGCACGAAGTCGGCTCGAACAACCCTGACGGCATCGACATCAAGAAGCACAAGGACGAAAACGGTATCCCGCTGGACGGCATTCCGTTCCACCCGTACTACACCGTCAAGGATATCGTCGGAGTGGTCGTGTTCCTGTTCGTGTTCTGCGCCGTGGTGTTCTTCTTCCCGGAAATGGGCGGATACTTCCTGGAAAAACCCAACTTCGAACAGGCCAACGCCTTCAAGACCCCTGAGCACATCGCGCCGGTGTGGTACTTCACGCCGTTCTACGCCATCTTGCGCGCCGTACCGGACAAACTGATGGGCGTGATCGCCATGGGCGCTGCCATTGCCGTGCTGTTCGTGCTGCCCTGGCTGGACCGCAGCCCCGTTCGCTCCATGCGCTACAAGGGCTGGATAAGCAAACTCTTCCTGCTGGTGTTCTGCGTCGCCTTCATCGTCCTCGGCGTGCTGGGGGTACTGGCGCCGACGCCTGGGCGTACCTTGCTGTCGCAGGTGTGCACGTTCCTGTACTTCGCCTACTTCCTGCTGATGCCGTTCTACACAAGGCTCGAGAAGACCAAACCGGTTCCGGAAAGGGTGACTGGCTGATGAAAAAGTTGATTGCTGTAATTCTCCTGGCAGTGATGCCTGCATTCACCCTTGCTGCAGAGCATGGCGTGGAACTGGACAAGGTCGATATCGACCTGAGCGACAAGGCGGCGATGCAGGACGGTGCGCGCACGTTCGCCAACTACTGCATGGGT
>NZ_DIIQ01000010.1:5639-6130 GCF_002420785.1 Pseudomonas sp. UBA5666
CAACTACTGCATGGGTTGCCACAGTGCCAAGTTTCAGCGCTATGAGCGTGTGGCCGATGACCTGGGCATACCCCACGATGTGATGCTTGAGAACCTGGTGTTCACCGGGGCAAAGATTGGCGACCACATGCAGATTGGCATGAAGCCCAGCGATGCCAAGACCTGGTTCGGTGCCGCGCCGCCCGACCTTACCCTGGTGGCGCGGGTCAGGGGTGCCGACTGGCTGTACAGCTACCTGCGCAGTTTCTACGAGGATCCATCGCGGCCCTACGGCGTGAACAACAAGGTCTTCCCCAACGTCGGCATGCCGAACGTGCTGGTTGGCCTGCAGGGAAACCAGGTGATCGGCTGCAAGCAGGTGCAGACGGTGGTGGATGGCAAAAAACAATTTGACCCATTGACCGGCACGCCGTTGACCCATGAAGCCTGCGATCAGCTGACCATTACGCCGAATTCCGGTACCCTGACCACCGAGCAGTTCGACGAGAAGG
>NZ_DIIQ01000010.1:6275-6488 GCF_002420785.1 Pseudomonas sp. UBA5666
CAAGAACCTGGTGACCTTCCTGGCCTATTCGGCCAACCCGGTCAAACTGGAAAGTCAGCGCATTGGTACTTACGTATTGCTGTACCTGGCTTTCTTCTTCGTATTCGCCTATTTGCTCAAGCGTGAATACTGGAAGGACGTGCACTGATCACGCAGTAACCTCTGGTTGTTGAGCGCGCCTGTGGCGCACTGGCAGTTATGCCAGTGCGCCAC
>NZ_DIIQ01000014.1:0-316393 GCF_002420785.1 Pseudomonas sp. UBA5666
GCAAGAGCAACAGCAACAGCAACAGCAACAGGAACAGCAACAGCAACAGCAGTATGGCAGTTTGGCTGATGGATGAATCTCAGTGCTGTTGGTTGCTATTGTTTGATTTTAAGTATTTGCGTCTGCTATGACTGGTTTTGTTACCAGAGCCTAAGAACTTCCCGTCGTGCATTGCTCTCGCCCCTATATACAGCCCGTGTGGGAGCGGCCTCGCCGGGGCGCCGGACCGGCCGCGATGGGTCGCGTAGCGACCCCAGTCGTCTCATGAGGTTGCTCAAACACCGAAACTTCACACCCCCTGCGAAAGCACCCGATCAATGCAGTCGACAAAATAATCCACACTCGCCCGCCTGGTGCACATCGGCGGTTTGATCTTCAGGATGTTCAGGTAATCGCCCGTCGGCTGCATGAAAATCCCCAGCTCGCGCAGGCGATCACACAGCACCAGAGTTTCCTCGGTCGCAGGTTCCAGCGTATCCCGGTCGCGCACCAGTTCCAGCCCCAGATAAAAGCCCGAACCATGCGCCGCGCCTGCCAATGGGTGCTTGTCGACCAGCGCTTGAAGCCGGGCCTTGAAATAGCGCCCGGTTTCGCGGGCATTGTCCCACAGGCCCTCCTGCTGCAACACATCCAGCACCGCCATGCCAATGCGGCAACTGACCGGGCTACCGCCGGCAGAGGAGAAGAAGTACCCCTCAGCCTCCAGCGCCTCGGCGATGTCGCGACGAGTGATCACTACCCCCAGCGGCTGGCCATTGCCCATACCCTTGGCCATGGTGATGATATCCGGCACCACGCCTTGCTCTTCGAAACCCCAGAAATGCTCTCCTAGACGGCCATAGCCCACCTGCACTTCGTCGGCGATGCACACCCCGCCGCGTGCACGCACCTTGGCATAGGCCGCTTGCAGATAGCCCGGCGGTAAAGCGATGCCGCCGGCATTGCCATACACAGGCTCGCAGATGATCCCGGCCAGCTGGCGCCCGTTTGTATCGAGTTCGGCCAGGCGAGCATCGACGTCGCGCAGGTAGTCAGCGGCGCTGTCCGCGCCTCGGAAACGGCCGCGGAACGTGTTGGGGGCTTCTACCGGGTGCACCCAGGCGGGGCGAGTTTCCAGGGCCTGCGGGTTGTCGGCGATGGACGTGGAGATTGCATCCGTCGCCACTGACCAGCCATGGTAGGCCTCCAGCACGCTGAGCATGTCGCGGCCACCGCTGTAGGCCCATGCCAGGCGGATAGCCAGGTCATTGGCTTCGGTACCGCTGTTGACCATGAACACGCGGTCGAAACCGTCGGGCGCCAGGGCCAGCAGGCGTTCGGAAAATTCGGTGACGGCGGCGTAGTGAAAACGCGAATTGGTGTTGAGCAGCGACCACTGCCGGGCCGACTCGGCCGCCATGCGCGGATGACCGTGCCCCAGGACGGCCACGTTGTTGAGCATGTCCAGGTACGAGCGACCGTGCAGATCGATCAGGTAGTTGCGCCAGCCACGCTCGATCTGTGGTGGGTCGGCATAATAGTGCTTTTGCGACCGGGCAAAACTGGCCTCGCGCCGAGCCAGCAACGCGTGGGGATCTGGCAGGGCGTCGGCGTTGCAGTCCACACCCAGTAAGCCCGCAGGGGAAGGGCACAGGGCCAGCCATGCTGGCGCCTGGGAGGGCACCGCGAAGAATGGCGGTTCCAGGCTGCTGTCCAGGCACAGCTGAACGCTGAGCCTCTCGCCGCTTTTGCCCAATGCATCACCTTTTTGCAACCGTTGGCCGTCGACGGGGGCGTGGGCCAAGCCATCGATCCACAGGTTCCATGAGGGGGTGCGCAGATATCCGCTCTGTTCACCCACCGACCGCCATGTGCCGTCCTGCGGCGCCTGCACGACCGTGCCCGGTTCCAGTTTCAGCTCCACGCCCAACGCACAGGTTGTCGGTTCTTCGCTGCGATCGATGTGCGTCTGAGACAGGCGATACTGCCCATGCAACGTGCACGCTGGCGCTGACTGGGCTGCCAGCAGACGCTGGTCAAACCCTGGCACTTCCCAGTTGCCGGCGTCGCAGTGCACGCTCAGTACACCCAAGTCCAGGCGGGCGACAGGGCGGCCAGCCACGGTAGGGAGCAGCGGTGCGCAATCATCGAAGCTGGGTACACAAGACGCCAAGCCAGCTGCCTGCAAAATGGCGACTTCCATCAGTGCCAGCGGTGTCGCCTGCGCAGTCTCGAAAATCTGCCATTCGTGGGCGGCGTTATCGCGGATGTACTGGTTACCAGGGTCGATGGCCTGCTGTTGAGCACTACTGAGCACCAGCACAATTGCACGGTTGAGCACCAAGGGCCACAACGCGCGTAGTTCGGCCTCGGTCAGCGGATTGATCGCCTGATAGGCACTGACTGCGGCGAGCACCCTGAAGGGGTCGCCTTCGGCATGATGCAGCAGGGCTGCGCAGGTCACCGACAGGTCGGCAACGCGCCAGGTGCGAACCAAGTCGCCGAAATCGATGAGCCCCTGCAGTTGCCACTCGCGCTGCGCATCGCGAGCCCAGACGGTATTGTCATCGGTGATGTCCAGGTGTACGGCCTGGATGGGCAATTGCTCCATCAAGGGGGACAGGCGCAAGGCCGCGGCGCGTGCTGCCTCGCTCAGCCGTTCGCGTTGCCTGGGGTCGTCTACCTGTGACAGCAGGCGGTCAATCAATGCCGGGGCATGCCTGGGGTCCCACTGCAGCGTTCGCTCTAGACCCTCGTGGTCAAAATCGGCCAGGGCCCTGTCGACCTGCGCGCAGAGCGTGCCCATCGCCCTCATCACGGGGGCGGGAAGCCATCCGCATCGGGTCAGGGGTTGTCCTTGCAAGTACTCCAAAACCCGGACCCTCAGCACCTGCCCATCGATAGGCAGTGTCAGCAGGGTATCGCCATCCTTTGCGGCAAGCACCGAAGGCACCGGCAAGCCCCGGTCCCGCAGCACGCCCAGCGCAGCATGCTGGGCATGCAACTCGGGCTCGGCATAGCTGGCGTGACACGCCTTGAGCACGAACTGGGCCTGGCCAGTATCCATGAGCACATTCAGATCCTGCTGACTGCCAAGCGGCTGTATGTCACCCCGCAGGCCGTAATGCTCCCAAAGCATTGCAAGCGCCTGGGAGGGTGCCAGACAGGGCGCAGGCAGGCTCACACGTTCTGCGATGTGGCGAAGGGCGGTGGTAGCATCATGAAGGTGTGTAGGCATGGGGTCGTACCGGGTCATGAAGGGGACTGACGCCATTAATGCCCGTTCTGAGCGATGAAGAAAGACGATTGTCTTCAGTTTTTCTGACAACCCCACAAGCAGTGCGGCTACGCCGTGGAGCAACGGCCCGCGCATCGATCCTGTACACCGATAATTTACTGTACAAGAAATACGATGCCTTAATGATGGCATCCCAGGGTGAGTCTTGGCCTCGCTCAATCACACTTATTAACCCCTTCTATAGGAACGACCACCGTATCTTCTAGTCGAAACGGCATCAGGGACGTGACGAACAGACTCCAGGCACTCCGTTGGACTGTGCCTTGGGGATGTACAAGTATTGACTGATTTGTCACACATAAGTGGTGACAAGACGCTGGTGCTGACGCACCCCACCCTCAGGTGACCCCTATGTTCAATCGGCAACTCAAAGCTACCTTGGCCGCCCGCGAAACCGAACTGGCCGCGCTTCGCCAGCGCCTCGACGTCTTGGAAAGCGGTGCATTCCTGCGCCTTGATGCACAACGTCGCGCCCTCGAATGCAGCTCGGCGTTCGCCACTGCCTTGGGCGTTTCGCCCGAAGAGGTGGTAGGGCAGCCACTCGGAAACTGGCTGGCCGCTCCGGCGCAGGAAAGCCAGGCGCTGCTGGAGGCCCTGTTGCGCTCCAGCGCCATCATCCAGTTCGACCTTGAGGGCAAGGTGGTGTCCGCCAACTCCAATTTCCTGACGGCGTTGGGTTACCGCCTGGACGAAGTGGTGGGACACCATCACCGCATGTTCTGCAGCCCTGATGAGGTCAAAGGCGAGGCCTATAGCAATTTTTGGCGCACGCTCAACGCAGGTCGCTACGTGACCGGGCGTTTCAAGCGCCTGGACCGCCACGGGCATGAGGTCTGGCTCGAGGCCAGCTATAACCCGGTCAGCGATGCCAGCGGCAAGCTGGTGAGGGTGGTCAAGTTCGCTTCCTTGGTGACCGACCAGGTGCAGCGTGAAGAGGCAGTCAAGCAAGCAGCGCAGGTGGCGCTTGAAGTGTCGCTGCAAACCGATGGCAGCGCCAGTGAAGGGGTCGTGGTCATGCAGGAAGTGGGGCAGTCCATGCAGGGGGTCGCGCGTCAACTGCAGTCGGCTGGCGATACCATCAGCGCGCTCGGCCAGCAATCGACGGTGATCAGCGCCATCGTCCAGACCATTGGCGCCATTGCATCGCAAACCAATCTGCTGGCGCTCAATGCGGCCATCGAGGCGGCGCGAGCAGGTGATCAGGGGCGTGGCTTTGCCGTGGTCGCCGACGAAGTACGCAAACTGGCCGGTCGCACCAGCGCAGCCACGGCGGAAATCGACGCGGTGGTGGCACGAAATCAGGCGTTGGTGACCCAGGCCGTGGGCGAAGTGCAAAGCAGCCGTGCCGAGGCAGCCAACGGCCTGCAGCTCGCTGACCATGCGGGGCATGTGATCAGCAGTATCCAGGAAGGTGCCAAGCGTGTGGTCGGCGCTGTCGAGCGGGTCAGCAAGGACCTGCGTTAGCATCCTGTAGGTTCGGGCGCAGGGGGCAGGCCAGGTCCAGGCGGTGTAGCAGGGATGCACGCAGTGCCTGCAGGTCGGCCATGCGCTGCTCGATGAGCGCCAGTTTATCGCGCAACAGTGCTTCAACGGCTTGTGCCGGCTCGGTTGCGCTCCACAACTGCTGCACGTTACTGCCAATTTCGCTGAGGCTGAACCCAAGGTGCTGCGCCGTACGGATGAAGGCGACCAGCTGTACGGTGTCATCGGCATAGTCCCGGTAACCGTTGGCCGAGCGCTGGGCCTTGATCAAACCCTTGGCCTCATAGAACCGCAGGGTATCGCGGCTGACCTCGCAGCAGGCGGCAAGTCGACCAATTCGCACGGCAATCTCCTTCTTGGGGTGCTTGACCCTGGAGCATACCCCAGGCTTTAGCCTGGGGCCTTCTTTACTTGAGCAAGGTGTTCGACGATGTGGAGCAAGCCCCACTACCGCAAGCTGGTGCGTATCAGTGGTTATTACGATTTGCTGATGACCATTGGTTTCGCGACCCCATGGACATTTGTCTGGTTGCACGGCTGGCTGGGTGATATGCACGCCTCCCTGGGGCTTCACGGTGAACTGCCGGTGTTCGAGCCGATGCACATGTTGATGGCCAACCTCATGGGCTCGATCGTCTGCGTGTGGGCGTGGCTGCGCATACGTCATCCTCATGTGCGGTTCGGTCGTTATGATGCGGCCGGTCGCGTGCTGTTCAGTAGCTGGCAGCTGTATGCGCTGATGCACGGCGGCTCGGCGCTGATCTGGGGCATCTTGGTGATGGAGGTAGTGTGGGCGATCCTGCAACTGATGCCCGTCACCGGGCGCCGCCAGACGCTGTGTAGAACGCCCGCCGCCGCCTGACAGCGTGCCAACCCGACGCGCCCTGTGGATGAGCGCGTCGGGCCGGGACATGACTAACGCGCCGTGGGTGTCAGCGGCCCTCAGGCTGCAAGAACGCCGCATCCAGCAGTTGCTGGGTGTAGGGGTGCTGCGGGTCCTGAAAGATGGCCTGAGCATCCCCTTGCTCGACCACATGACCTTGCTTGATCACCATCAGCTGATGGCTCAGGGCCTTGACCACCGCCAGGTCGTGACTGATGAACAAGTAGGTGAGGTTGTATTTTTGCTGCAGGTTGCGCAGCAGCTCAACCACCTGGCGCTGCACCGTCCGGTCCAGCGCGGAGGTGGGTTCGTCCAGCAGGATCAGCGCCGGCTTGAGCACCAGGGCCCTGGCGATCGCGATGCGCTGGCGCTGCCCGCCTGAGAACTCATGGGGGTAGCGATGGCGCGTCTGTGGGTCCAGCCCGACCTCCTGCAGTGCTGCGATGATGGCTGCTTCCTGTTCCTGGGCAGTCCCGATACGGTGGATGCGCAGGCCTTCGCCCACGATCTCGGCCACGCTCATGCGGGGGCTGAGGCTGCCGAACGGGTCCTGGAATACCACCTGCATTTCCCGGCGCAGCGGACGCACGGCTTGCTGGTTCAGCCCTTGCAGGTCCTTGCCGTGGAAGCGGATGCCGCCTTGGCTCCCAATCAAGCGCAGAATCGCCAGGCCCAGAGTCGACTTGCCTGAGCCCGACTCGCCCACAATGCCCAAGGTCTGCCCCTGAGGCAGGCTGAAATTGATACCGTCCACGGCTTTCACGTGGTCGACGGTGCGGCGCAGCAAGCCTTTCTTGATCGGGAACCACACTTTCAGGTCGTCCACCGCCAGCAGTGGCGAGCCGGGTGTGTTGTGAGCCGGCAAACCGCTGGGCTCGGCGTTGATCAGCATCTGCGTATACGGGTGCTGTGGGGCATCGAACAGCGTGGCGCAGTCGGCTTGTTCGACGATATGCCCCTGCTGCATCACGCACACCCGGTGCGCGATTCGCCGTACCAAATTCAGGTCGTGGCTGATCAACAACAGGGCCATGCCCAGGCGCGCCTGCAGCGCCTTAAGCAGGTCGAGCACCTTGAGCTGTACGGTCACGTCCAGCGCGGTGGTCGGTTCATCTGCAATCAGCAGTTCTGGCTCGTTGGCCAACGCCATGGCGATCATCACACGTTGGCGTTGGCCGCCCGAGAGTTCGTGGGGCAGCGCCTTGAGGCGCTTGCGCGGCTCTGGGATACCCACCATCTCCAGCAACTCAAGGGTGCGAGCGGTGGCCTGCTTGCCGGTCAGCCCCTTGTGGATGAGCAGGATCTCGTTGATCTGCTTTTCGATGCAGTGCAGCGGATTGAGCGAGGTCATCGGCTCCTGGAAAATCATCGCGATGCGGTCGCCGCGAATGCGCTGCATGCTCTTTTCGTTCTGCTGCAGCAAGTCCTTGCCTTGGTAGCGGATGGTGCCACTGGGATGACGCGCCAGGGGATAGGGCAGCAAGCGCAGGATCGAGTGGGCAGTCACCGACTTGCCCGAACCGCTTTCTCCGACGAGCGCCAGCGTTTCACCCTTGCGGATGTCGAAGCTGATGCCGTCGACCACCCGGTTGGTGTGCTCGCCACTCACGAATTCGACGGCCAGGTCGCGCACTTCGATCAGGTTTTCTTCGCTCATGTCACTTCCTCGGGTCGAAGGCGTCGCGGGCGGACTCGCCGATGAATACCAGCAGGCTCAGCATCACGGCCAGCACGGCAAATGCGCTGATGCCAAGCCACGGCGCCTGCAGGTTGGATTTGCCCTGCGCAACCAACTCACCGAGCGACGGGGCGCCCGGAGGCAGGCCGAAGCCGAGGAAGTCCAACGCGGTCAGCGTGCCGATCGCGCCGGTGAGAATGAACGGCATGAACGTCATGGTCGAGATCATGGCATTGGGCAGGATATGCCGGTACATGATCGCGCCGTTGCGCATGCCCAGTGCGCGCGCGGCGCGCACGTACTCAAGGTTGCGTCCGCGCAGGAATTCGGCGCGGACCACGTCCACCAGGCTCATCCAGGAAAACAACAGCATGATGCCCAGCAACCACCAGAAATTGGGCTGCACGAAACTGGCCAGGATGATCAGCAGGTAAAGCACCGGCAGGCCGGACCAGATTTCCAGGAAGCGTTGCCCGGCCAGGTCTACCCAGCCACCATAGAAACCCTGCAAGGCACCGGCGATCACGCCGATGATCGAGCTGAGCACGGTCAGGGTCAGGGCGAACAGTACCGAAATGCGAAACCCGTAGATTACCCGTGCCAGCACGTCGCGCCCTTGATCATCGGTGCCCAGCCAGTTGTCGGATGAGGGCGGGGCGGGGGCGGGCACGCGCAGGTCGTAGTTGATGCTCTGGTAGCTGAAGGGTATGGGCGCCCACAGCACGAAGCTGTCTTTCTTGGCCAGCAGGTCACGCACGTAGGGGCTTTTGTAGTTGGCTTCCAGCGGGAACTCACCGCCAAAGGTGGTTTCCGGGTAGCGCTTGAAGGCAGGGAAGTACCACTGGCCGTCGTAATGCACGGCAATGGGCTTGTCATTGGCGATGAGCTCGGCGCCCAGGCTCAACCCGAACAGAATCAGGAACAGCCACAGCGACCACCAGCCACGGCGGTTGGCCTTGAAACGCTCGAAGCGACGACGGTTCAGGGGGGACAAGGCCATGTCAGTGCTCCCGGCTGGCAAAGTCGATACGTGGATCGACCAGGGTGTAGGTCAGGTCGCCGATCAGTTTCACCACCAGCCCCAGGAGGGTGAAGATGAACAGGGTGCCGAAGACCACCGGGTAATCGCGGTTGATGGCCGCTTCGAAACTCATCAGGCCCAGCCCGTCGAGGCTGAAGATCACCTCGATCAGCAGCGAGCCTGTGAAGAAGATACCGATGAAGGCCGAAGGAAAGCCGGCGATCACCAGCAGCATGGCATTACGGAACACGTGGCCATACAGCACCCGCGACCGGCTCAGGCCCTTGGCCTTGGCGGTGACCACGTACTGCTTGTTGATCTCGTCGAGAAAGCTGTTCTTGGTCAGCAGCGTCATGGTGGCGAAGTTGCCGATCACCAAGGCCGTGATCGGCAACACCAGGTGCCAGAAATAATCGAGGACCTTGCCTGTGGTGCTCAGCTCATCGAAGTTGTTGGAGGTCAGGCCGCGCAGTGGGAACCAGTCGAAATAGCTGCCGCCGGCGAACAGGACGATCAGCAAGATGGCGAACAGGAACGCCGGGATGGCATAGCCCACGATGATCGCCGAGCTGGTCCACACATCGAAGTGACTGCCGTGGCGAACCGCCTTGGCGATCCCCAGGGGGATCGAGATCAGGTACATGATCAGCGTGCTCCACAGCCCCAGTGAGATCGATACGGGCATCTTCTCCAGAATCAGGTCGATGACCTTGGCGTCACGGAAGAAACTGTCGCCAAAATCCAGCTGGGCGTAGTTCTTGATCATGATCCACAGGCGTTCGGGCGGCGATTTGTCGAAGCCGTACATGCGCTCGATCTCCGCCACCAGCGCAGGGTCCAGGCCCTGTGCACCCCGGTAGTTGGAGCCGGCCACCGACACCTCGGCACCGCCACCTGCGATCCGGCTGGTGGCGCCTTCGAAGCCTTCGAGCTTGGCGATCATCTGTTCCACTGGCCCGCCAGGTGCGGCCTGGACGATGATGAAGTTGATGATCAGGATGCCGAACAGTGTAGGGATGATCAGCAGCAGTCGCCGCAGGATATAGGCCAGCATGTCAGTTGGCCTCGCCAGCAGTGGCCTGGGTTGCCTTGGGCGTTGAGCCGGGCTTGATCCACCAGGTGTCGATGCCGATGTCGTACTTGGGCGAAACCTTGGGGTGACCGATGTGGTTCCAATAGGCCACGCGCCAGGTCTTGATGTGCCAGTTCGGGATCACGTAGTAGCCCCACAGCAATACCCGGTCCAGGGCACGGCAGTGGTCGATCAGGCTCTGACGCGACTCGGCGTTGATCAGGCCATCGACCAGTTGGTCGATGGCGGGGTCACGCAGGCCGATGAAATTGCGGCTCCCGGGGTTGTCGGCGGCCGCGCTGGACCAGAATTCCCTCTGTTCGTTGCCAGGAGAGTTGGACTGGGGGTAGCCGCCCACGATCATGTCGTAATCGCGCGAGCGCAGGCGGGTGATGTACTGGGACACATCGACCCGGCGGATGTTGAGTTCGATACCCAGGTCCGCGAGGTTGCGCTTGAACGGCAGCAAAATGCGTTCGAACTCGGTCTGGGCGAGCAGGAACTCGATGCTGACCGGCTGGCCGTTGGTGTCGACCATCTTGTCGTCGACGATTTTCCAGCCCGCCTCCTGCAGCAACTTGTAGGCTTGGCGCTGCTGCTCCCGGATCATGCCGCTGCCGTCGCTGACCGGGTTATGGAAGGCCTGGGTGAAGACCTGTTCTGGCACCTGGCTGCGCACCGGTTCGAGGATTTGAAGTTCGCCAGGGCCGGGTAGGCCGCGGGCCGCCATCTCGGAGTTCTCGAAGTAACTGCCGGTGCGTGTGTAGGCGCCGTTGAACAGCTGCTTGTTGGTCCATTCATAGTCCAGCAGCAGGCTCAGCGCCTTGCGCACGCGGATATCCTGGAATACCGGCCGGCGAATGTTGAAGATGAAGCCCTGCATGCCAGTAGGGTTGCCATTGGGCAGCTCCTCCTTGATCAGGCGGCCGTCGCGCACAGCAGGCACGTTGTAAGCCGTGGCCCAGTTCTTGGCGCTGACTTCCAGCGCATAATCGAAGGCGCCCGCCTTCAGTGCCTCCAACGCGACCGTGGTGTCGCGGTAGGCGTCGAAGGTCATGGCGTCGAAATTGTAGAAGCCACGGTTGATGGGCAAGTCCTTGGCCCAGTAGTCCTTGACCCGCTCATAACGGACCGAACGCCCGGCCTTGACCTCGGCCACCTTGTACGGGCCGCTGCCCAGTGGGATTTCCAGATTGCCGCGGTTGAAGTCGCGCTGGGCGTACCAGTGCTTGGGCAGCACGGGCAACTGGCCGAGGATCAGCGGCAGTTCACGGTTGCCCTTGTGCTTGAACTTGAACACGACCTTGAGCGGGTCTTCGGCGACCACCTCGGCCACGTCCGCATAGTATTGGCGGTACAGGGGAGCACCGTCCTTCATCAGCGCATTGAAGGTGAACACCACGTCTTCGGCACGCATGGGATGGCCATCGTGGAACCGCGCCTCGGGGCGCAGGTAGAAGCGCACCCAGCTGTTGTCAGGCGCCTTCTCGATCTGTCGAGCGACCAGGCCGTATTCGGTGAAAGGCTCGTCCAGGCTCTGGCGCATCAAGGTGTCGTAGATGATGCTGATGTTTTCGGCAGATACCCCTTTGTTGATGAAGGGGTTGAGGCTGTCGAACCCGCCAAAGCTGGACTGGCGGAAGGTGCCGCCCTTGGGGGCGTCCGGGTTCACGTAGTCGAAGTGCTTGAAATCCGCCGGGTACTTGGGCGGCTCGTCGTACAGCGTGAGTGCGTGCTGCGGCGCTGCCAGCGCGGGAAGGCTCAGGCAGGCCAGCAACAGGCTGCCAGCCAGCCGGCGCAAGGAATGCGTGGGCGTCATTGGGCTTTCTCCGAAGTCTTGATCCACCAGCTGTTCAGCCCGAGGGTATAGGGCGGCGTGGTGACGAAGCCGAACCGATTGCGGTAGGCCAGGCGGTGATTGTCGAGGTACCAGTTGGGAATCATGTAGTGCTGCCATGAGAGCACGCGGTCCAGCGCTCGCGCCGCTGCGACCTGATCATCGCGAGTGCGCGCCGCCAGCAAGGTGTCTAGCAGGTGATCGACCACGGGGTCGTCGACCCCGGCGTAGTTCTTGCTGCCCTTGATGGCCGCCTGGCTTGAATGGAAGTACATCCATTGCTCGAGGCCCGGGCTCAGGGTCTGGTTCAGGGTCATCAGAATCATGTCGAAGTCAAACTGGTCCAGTCGCTGTTTGTACTGAGCGCGGTCCACGGTTCGCAAGCGCGCGTCTACACCGATGCTGGAGAGGTTTTCGACATACGGCTGCAGGATGCGTTCCAGGTTGGGGTTTACCAGTAGCACTTCCATGCGCAGCGGTTGGCCTTTGCTGTCGACCAGACGCTGGCCCTTGAGTGTCCACCCGGCCTCAGCCAGCAAAGCCAGGGCCTTGCGCAACGTCTGCCGGTCAATCCCGCGCCCGTCCGTACGGCTGACCTGGTAGGGTTCAGTGAACAGCTTGGCCGCGAGCTGGTCGCGAAACGGGGCCAGCAACAACCATTCCTTGCCTTGGGGCAGGCCAGCGGCCGCGAACTCGCTATTGGGGTAATAACTGGTCGAGCGCCGGTAGGCGCTGCTGAACAGGGCACGGTTGGTCCACTCGAAATCGAACATCAAGCCCAGTGCCTGGCGCACCCGTGGATCGCTGAAGGTGGCGCGACGGCTGTTCATGAACAGGCCCTGGGTCTGGGTAGGGATGCGGTGGGGGATCTGCGCCTTGATCACCTCGCCGCGTCGCACGGCGGGGAACGTGTAGCCGTTGGCCCAGTTCTTGGCCTGATGCTCGATGTAGATGTCGAACTCACCTGCCTTGAAGGCTTCGAAGGCAACGGTGGAGTCGCGGTAGAACTCGTACTCGACACGGTCGAAGTTGTACTTGCCTCGATTCACCGCCAGGTCTTTGCCCCAGTAGTTTTTGACGCGCTCGAACACCAGGCGCCGGCCTGGCTGTACCTGGGTCACCCGGTAAGGCCCACTGCCCAGCGGGGGTTCGAAGGTAGTGGCCTTGAAGTCGCGCGTACGCCAGTAATGCTGGGGCAGGACGGGCATTTCCCCAAGGCGCAGGATCAACAACGGGTTGCCGGCTCGCTTGAACACGAAGCGAATACGCAGCGGCCCGAGAATGTCCACCCGCTGCACTTCCTGCAGGTTGGTCCGGTAAAGCGGATGACCTTCCTTGAGCAGTGTGCGGAAGGAGAAGGCCACGTCTGCCGACGTGATGGGCTTGCCATCGTGCCAGCGGGCTTGCGGGCGCAGGTTGAACACTACCCAGCTGCGGTCCTGGCTGTATTCGACCGAGCGGGCAATCAACCCGTAACTGGAGGTCGGCTCATCGCCCGAGGGGTCGTACTGGCCGGTACCCACCATGAGGGTCTCGTTGAGTTCATTGACCCCATACTGTTGAAAGTTGGGCGTGCTCACCGGGCTCGTACCCTTGAAGGTATAGGGGTTGAGCGTGTCGAACGTACCGAAGGCCATCGCCCGCAACGTGCCACCTTTGGGGGCTTGCGGGTTGACCCAGTCGAAATGGGTGAACGAGGCCGGGTACTTGAGCGTGCCGAACTGCGCGTAACCGTGGCTTTCGCTCACGGTTGCGACTGCGGGAAAGCTCAAGGCCAGGCTGAGTGTAAGAAGGAGGGGACGTATCAAGTCGGCATCCGATCCAAAGGCATTGGGCTTTGATCGGGCTACAGTAACAGTTTGCACTGGCGCAGCAAGCGCCAAACGGCAAGAAAACACAGGTACGCGCACGCACAGGTGTCCGCTTGCCGCCTGGGGTCAGTGGCCGACGTAGACGGTCAGGGTCTGGCCGGGTTTGAGCGCATGGCCACTGCGCGGATTCCAGCGCTTGAGGTGGGTCATCTCGACATTGAAGCGTTTGGCCACCAGATACAGCGAATCGCCCTTGCGCACCTTGTATTGGGTTGTGCGTTTTGCCGAGCTGGCGACCCGGTTAGCGGCGCCACTGGAGGCTTTGCCGCCGCGCAAGGCTAGCACCTGGCCGGCGCGCAGGCTGCTGCCCGACAGGCGGTTCCAGCGCTTGATGTCCGCAATGGATACACGGTTGGCCTTGGCGATGGTCCCCAGATTGTCACCACGCCTGACCTTGTAGCTGCGCGCGGCCACAGGCGCCTGGGCTTCGGCCACGGCGCGAGCGAAAGCGGCCTTGGGTGGCTGCAGGGTGACCAACTGCTCGGGGTTGAGGTTGGAGAGGCTGGCCGAGAGCAACTGCGCCTTGGCCGTGGGCACCAGCAACTGCTTCGGGCCATCGACCGTCATGCGCTTCTTGAAGGCTGGGTTCAGCTGGATGAGTTCGTCTTCGTCGATGTCGGCGAAAGCGGCCACCCGCGTCAGGTCGAGCCGGTCGTTGATCGCGACGGCCTCGAAGTAGGGCTCATTGGCGATCGGCGTCAGGTTCACGCCGTAGGCTTCAGGTGTGGAGACCACCTGTGACAAGGCCAACAGCTTGGGCACGTAGTCGCGGGTTTCCTGAGGCAGTGGCAGGTTCCAGTAGTCGGTGGGCAAGCCCAGCTTCTCGTTGCGCTCCATCGCGCGGCTGACCGTGCCTTCGCCAGCATTGTAGGCCGCCAGTGCCAGCAGCCAGTCGCCGTTGAACATGTCGTGCAGGCGGGTCAGGTAGTCGAGCGCGGCGTTGGTCGAGGCGGTGACATCCCGACGGCCGTCATAGAAGTTGGTCTGGCGCAGGTTGAAGTGTCGACCGGTGGCTGGCATGAACTGCCACATGCCGGCTGCACTGGCGCGGGAGTACGCCATGGGGTTGTAGGCGCTCTCGATCGCCGGCAGCAGGGCCAGCTCCAGCGGCATGCCGCGCTCCTCGAGGCGTTCGACGATGTAGTGCAGGTAGAGACTGCCGCGCTCCCCGGCGCTTTCGATGAACGTGGGGTTGCTGGCAAACCACAGGCGCTGTTGATCGATGCGTGGGTTGACGTCGCGGTACTCCTGGAGCACGAAGCCCTGGCGCATGCGTTCCCAGACATCCCGAGGCGCTTGCTCGACCGGCTTGACCAGCAATGGCGCCGGCCTTGGTTTGATTCGCGCTTGCTGGCTGTGCGCACGGACGCTATCGGCTTCGTCGAGCTGATGGGTGCTCTGGCAGCCCACCAAGGTGGCGGCCAGAGCGAGCGCACTGACCTGGGCCAGGCGCGTCAGCGCGACGGAATGAGAGGTTCTGCGGCTTCGGGAAGACATCGGCGGGCACAGGTATCCGGGCAAAAAATTTCGGCGATTCTAGGAACCGCTCCGGACCGGGTCAACCTTTGACCGCCACTTGCGATATATCTTGGGGTTATCAGAAGCTGTCTTTCCAAGACCTCAAGGCAGCAAAAACAGCGACATGCGAGGTGTTGGAATGTCCCTTCCATTCGTCTGCTTTTTGTTTAACAGATGTTTCAGCGGTGCGCAGGAAGGGGTTTGTCAGCCGTTCCAGACCAATGGTGGAGGGCAGTGTGGTGCAGTCTTGCGCACGCAGCCGGGAGACCGTTTCGAAGCGCTTCACTACATCTTCATTGCCAGGTTCCACGGCCTTGGCAAAACGCAAATTGCTCAAGGTGTATTCATGTGCGCAGTAGACCTGGGTCTCGGCTGGCAGGGCTGCCAGGCGTGCCAGGGCCGGTTGCATCTGCTCGGCAGTGCCCTCGAACATGCGTCCGCATCCGGCTGCGAACAGGGTATCGCCACTGAACAGTACAGGCGTGGCCGCGCCAGCGTTGAAGAACGCGATGTGCCCCAGTGTGTGGCCCGGCACGGCAAGCACCTCATAGACCTCACCCAGCACTGTGACCTGGTCGCCATCGTCCAGTGCCACATCCCTGCAAGGGATATCCTCGTTGGCCGGGCCGTGTACTTGCGCGCCCGTCAACGCCTTGAGCCGCGCCACACCGCCTACATGGTCGTTGTGATGGTGAGTGATGAGCATGTCGGTGAGCTGCCAACCAGGATGCGCGGCAAGCCACCGTTCCACCGGGCCGGCATCGCCAGGGTCGACCACCGCGCAGCGGCGTTTGGCAGTATCCTGTAACAACCAGATGTAATTGTCCGAGAAAGCGGGCAACGCTTCGATCTGTATCATGGTGGTAATCCGATTCGCCTTGCTTGGCACATGAAGGCATCTTAGCCGCGATGGCGCGGTGGGAGAACCTTTCGAGGAATTGCACAATGACCGACCAAGCCTTTGCCCAGGCCGACCCGGACTGGATCAAGCTGATCAGCCTGGCGCGTGAGTGGTTTCAGGGCCCGCTCGGCCAATTGATGCTGCAAGAAGAACAGAAGCTGCTGGAGGAAGAGCTGGGTCGCTTCTTCGGTGGCTACCTGGTGCACTATGGCCCCTGCGCCGACGCCCCACCCAGTGCGCCGAAGGTCCAGCGCAACGTGCGCCTCGGCGCGCCGCTGCCGGGGGTGGAGATCGTCTGCGAGGAACAGGCCTGGCCGTTGAGCGAGCACGCGGCCGATGTGGTGGTGTTGCAACATGGGCTGGATTTCAGCCTGTCGCCCCACGGGCTGCTGCGTGAGGCCGCCAGCGCCGTGCGCCCAGGCGGTCATCTGCTGATCGTCGGGATCAATCCGTGGAGCAGTTGGGGGGTGCGTCACCTGTTTAGCCGTGGCGCTTTGCGCAAGGCCCGCTGCATCTCGCCTTCGCGACTGGGTGACTGGCTCAACCTGCTGGGCTTTGCCTTGGAGAAACGCCGCTTCGGGTGCTATCGTCCGCCGCTTGCTTCGCCCGCCTGGCAGCAGCGCCTGGAAGGGTGGGAGCGCATGGCGGGCGGGTGGCAAAGCGCTGGCGGCGGTGTCTATGTGCTGGTGGCGCGCAAGATGGTCGTGGGCCTGCGGCCGCTGCGGCCCCAGCGTCGCGAGCCGATGGGCAAGTTGCTGCCGTTGCCATTGGCCAAGGTCAACCGCACCTCGGCGACCCCCGATCCCGATAAGCAGTGAATACGAGTGGTACATGAGCGATAGCGTCGAAATGTTTACCGATGGTGCCTGCAAGGGCAACCCTGGCCCCGGCGGCTGGGGTGTGCTGATGATTTTCAAAGGCGTTGAAAAAGAGTTGTGGGGGGGCGAGCGCGAGACCACCAACAACCGCATGGAGTTAATGGCCGCCATCCAGGGGCTGATGGCGCTCAAGCGTGAATGCGAGGTCGTGCTGACGACTGACTCGCAGTACGTGATGAAAGGCATCAACGAATGGATGGTCAACTGGAAAAAGCGTGGCTGGAAAACCGCGGCCAAGGAACCTGTGAAGAATGCCGACCTGTGGCAGTTACTCGACGAACAGGTCAACCGCCACAAGGTGACCTGGAAATGGGTCCGCGGCCACATTGGCCACCCCGGCAACGAGCGTGCGGACCAGCTGGCCAACCGTGGCGTGGACGAAGTGCGCGCCCGGGCATGACGCGCTGAACCCGATGCCAGGTGCGAAGGGGGCTCAGCGCTCGCCCTGCTGTTATACTGCGCACCTTTGTAAACGATGCAAGTTGGAGTCCCCCAAGTGGAGCAACAGCAAGACAAGCGGTTCGTTATCCTCGATACCGAAACCACGGGTATGCCGGTCAGCGAGGGGCACCGCATCATCGAGATTGGCTGCGTCGAGGTGGTCGGCAGGCGCCTGACAGGCAGGCATTTCCACGTCTACCTGCAGCCTGACCGCGAAAGTGACGAGGGCGCGATCAACGTCCACGGCATCACTGACGCCTTCCTGATTGGCAAGCCGCGCTTCGGCGACGTCGCCGAGGAGTTCTTCGCGTTCATCCAGGGCGCTACGCTGGTCATCCACAACGCGGCATTCGACGTCGGGTTCATCAACAACGAGTTCGCGCTGCTGGGCCAGCAGGACCGTGCTGACCTGTCCCAGCACTGCACCATTCTCGACACCTTGTTGCTGGCGCGGGCGCGTCATCCGGGGCAACGCAACAGCCTGGATGCCTTGTGCAAACGCTACGATATCGACAACTCGGGGCGCGAACTGCACGGCGCGTTGCTCGACGCCGAGCTGCTGGCGGATGTCTACCTGGCAATGACCGGGGGGCAGACCAGCCTCTCGTTGGCAGGGCATGGCAGCGATTCGGACGAAAACGGGCAGGGTAGCGGAGGAGCTGACATTCGTCGCATCAGCGGTCGCGCGCCCGGCCGGGTCATTCTGGCCGCACCGGATGAGCTCGAAGCTCATGCCGAACGCCTTGCAGCGATTGCCAAGTCCGCTGGCGGCCCATCGCTCTGGCAGGCACTGACTGAGCGGTCAGCGGACTAAAAAAGCGACGGCCTGCTGCTGGTCAATCAAGACCGCAAGCGGTCTCACCCTCATCGAGCAGTAACAGGCCAGTGCCTCTTCGTATCATGGGATACGGATGATTTCGACACCGGTGCGGGCAAGCTCGAATCGATTTTCACCCAGGTAGTTGACGCGATCGCCGATGGCAAGGCGGTAGGTGGTGATAGGTGCGCCGGTCGTGCTGCCGTCGTGTTGCAGGGTAGATTCCTGAAACTCGTGCACGGGATAGATACGGCCTTCGGCGTCGCGGGCATGGAATTGGCCGACCATTACTGCTGCCATTTGGGTGGAACCCTCTGAATTGCGTAGGAAATGTCTGTAGCAGTAGACCTTCCAAGGGCAGGGGAAGTTTTCGCGGCCGGGAAAAAAAACCAAAGCAGCGCAAAACGGTCATCTATAACTACATCGTCCCTGAAAACATGAAGTTGGAGATTGCCATGACCCAGGTCTATTCGGTTGCCGTCGTCGTCGGTAGCCTGCGCAAGGATTCCTATAACCGCAAGGTGGCCCGCGCGCTGTCTGAGCTGGCGCCGTCGAGCCTGGCACTGAAGATCGTCGAGATCGGCGACTTACCCCTGTACAACGAAGACCTGGAAACCGATGCCCCGCCAGCTGCCTGGACACGCTTTCGGAACGACATCAAGGGCAGCGATGCGGTGCTCTTCGTCACGCCGGAGTACAACCGGACCATGCCAGGCTGCCTGAAGAATGCCATCGATGTGGGTTCAAGGCCTTACGGGCAAAGCGCGTGGGGCGGCAAGCCGGCAGCCGTGGCGAGTGTGTCGCCAGGTGCGATCGGCGGCTTCGGTGCCAACCATTCAGTGCGCCAGTCCCTGGTGTTCCTGGACATGCCATGCATGCAGATGCCGGAGGCCTACATTGGCGGCGCTGCCAGCCTGTTCGACGAGTCAGGCAAACTCAACGACAAGACCCGGCCGTTTTTGCAAGGCTTCATCGACAAGTTCGCGTCTTGGGTGAAGCTCAATCGCTCTGTATGACCGTGGCCTAAGCGGCACCACATTGTGCGGGCCAGTCGGCCCGCGCAATGTTTGTCAGCCAAGGGCTGCCCGATCGTGGCAGTCAGCGGAATGTGTAGGACACTCCCGCATAGACCGCAGCGCCTTCGCCCGGAGTGGAGCGGGCAATGTCCCGCCCTGCGTCATTGAAGCCTGGGGTTACGGTCGCTGCGTAGCGCTTGTTGGTCAGGTTGCGTAGATCCAGCCAGGTCTGCCAGTCACGCTGCGGCGAGTCCCAACCGAGACGGGCGCCGAGGGTGGCGTAATCGTCAGCATGGTAGCTGTTGGCATAGTCCACTTGCACCTTGGACGCCATCTGCGTGTTGATCCCGGCGTAGAAGCCGCTGGGCCAGTCGAAGCGCAACTCGGCCTGATAGTAGTGCATGGGGATGCCCGGCAGGCGGTTGTCGCCGAATCTTTCGTCGTCGCGGTAATGGAAGTCACTGAAGGTGTAGGCCTGACGCAGGCTCAGGCGACCCAGGCCTGACTGCTCCCAGAGCGTGCTGTCCAGCCCGGCCTCCACGCCCTGGTGCACCGTGGCGCTGGCATTGAATTCCGAGGTGAAGTTCGGCACCACCTCGACCGCGAGCAGTTCGTGGCGTACTTGGGCGTAGTACCAGGCAAGGTCCCACCGCCCGAATGCCGACTCGCCGCGCGCACCTACTTCCAGCGTGGTGGCTGTCTGGTTCTGCATTTCGATCGGTTGAATCTGCTTGCCGCCCACGCTTGGCGAGCTCCAGATCAGCGACCATGGGTGGGGCGGTTCCACCGAGCGGCTGAGGTTGCCGTACACCTGCAGGTCCGGGCGTGCGTCGTAGCGCAGTCCGATGCGCGGCGCATAATCCCAATCATGCATCGACACCTTGCCGCCTTCGGCGGGGTAGGTCACGTCGCTCTCGCGTCGCGTATAGATAGCGGCCAGCCCGGTTGTCAGCCACAGGTTCGGTATGAGCTCCAGGTCATTACCTAGATGCAACACGGTATCGGAGCCTTGATAGGTGAAGTCACGTGTCCGAGTGCCGATCACCTGGCCGTTGCGCGCAAATTGTGAGGCGCCGCTGTTGGGCAGGTGCTTGGTGGTGCGCCAGCCCACGGTCGTCTTGCTCTCACGGCCAAACACCGTGTCGCGCCGCTGATAGTTCAGCGTGCCACTGACGTCGGTGTAAGCCACCTTCAGGCGCATCGGGCCCTCGCGCAGGTCCATGGGGTAATCGTGGTAGACCAGGCCGGCTTCGACGCGGGCATCATCGTCGAGGTAGAACGTGGTCTTGCTGCCAACCCAGGTACTGCCCGGCTGCGGACGGCTGTCATCACGTGCCAGGTAGGCAGGGTTCGCCGAGGTAGGGTGATGCTTGATCTGGTCTTTGGTCAAACGTCCGGCCAGGTCGTTCTCCGTTTCCCGGTAGCGCAGGTACAGCCGTGTTTCAAGGTTGGGGTTGAAGCGATAGCCGACGTTGGCCGCGATGCCCTTGGCGCTGCCGCTGCTGTGCTGCTGGTAGCCGTCGTAGTGCGCATCGGTCAGCGCAACGTAGTAGTCAAGGTTACCGAGTACCTGGCCGGAGCTGATGTGGCGGCGCTGATAGCCACGGCTGCCGACTTCATAGCGCACGTGCAGGGGCGCTGCATCGTAGCCGGTGTGGGTGACGTAATTGATGGCACCGCCCAACGCCAGCGATCCCTGATCAAACCCGTTGGCACCGCGCAGCACTTCGGCGCGGTTGAGCCACAACGGCTCGAACAGCTCGTAGGGCGTGCCCCCGGGGCCGGTCAGCGGCAGGCCGTCGAACTGCGTGTAGACCCCTGAGCCGTGCGCGCCTGGGGCCCGGTTGAGGCCGGAGCCGCGAATCGACAACTTGATGCCGTCGTTGCCCGCCGACTGGGCGAACACCCCCGGCTGGTAGGCAAGGACATCCTGGTTGCTGGCCACACGGCCTTGACCCACCTTTTGCATGTCCACCAGGTTGGTGCCACCTGGGGCACTGCGCAGGCGCTGCGCTGCGGCCTCCAGGTCCCCTTGCGCCTGGTCGGTGATCAGCACCTGGCCAAGTTCGATCGGGCTTGCTGACCAGGCAGGCGGGCTCGCAATGATGGCGCCAAGCAGGCCAAGGCGGGGGGACAGCAACAAAACGCGACGCATCGTAGGGCTCCAGACGACCAGCAGTGAGGCAACAGCGGTATGACGTACGAACCCGCGCCCAGATCACCCACAGCAGGGTAAAAATGCTGACACTGCCCCAACGCTTTCACCCACACGCCAGATCGGGCGACCGATAGGCCTGAGGGCGAGTCCAGCATTTGCCAGGCACAAACAAAAACACCCCGCGTAAGCGGGGTGTCTGGGATTGCCAGGCGGGTTAGCCGATCAGGTACAAACCTGCATGCTGCACCAGGTCCAGCAGCGGCTGCGGGTACACACCCAGTACGAAGACGAGCAGGGCGACAGCCAGCAGCATGACGCCACCGGTGCGCTGTTCCCACTTCAACGGTGCGTCGTGACGGCGCAGGTTAGGCTCGACCAGGTACAGGGTGACCATCACACGCAGGTAGTAGTACACACCGATGGCACTACCGATGACCAGCGCGCCCACCAACCACCACAGCTGCGACTCGACACCGGTGGCAATGATGTAGAACTTGCCGATGAAACCAGCAGTGAGCGGGATACCGGCCAGCGACAGCATCATCACGGTCAGCACGGCGGTCAGGTAGGGGCGACGCCAGAACAGACCGCGGTACTCGTACAGCGCGTCAGCATCGCGGCCACCGTAGGGCGAGGACATCAAGGTGATGACACCGAATGCCCCAAGGCTTGTGAGCACGTAGGTGACCAGGTAGACGCCCATGGCCTCCAGCGCCAGGCCCTTACTGGCCACCAGCGCGATCAGCAGGTAGCCGAAGTGGGCGATGGACGAGTAACCCAGCAGGCGCTTGAGGTTGCTCTGGGTCAGCGCCAGCAGGTTACCGACCAGGATCGACGCCACGGCGATGATGGCAAGCACCGTGCTCAGCACACCGCTGCTGGCGGCAGGGGAGAGCATGAACAGGCGGATGACCACCGCGAACACCGCAACCTTGCTGGCCGTGGCGAGGAACGCGGCGACCGGGGCCGGAGCACCTTCGTACACATCGGGCGTCCACAGGTGGAACGGTACCAGCGACAGTTTGAACGCCAGGCCGACCAACATCATGCCCAGACCCAGTTGAGCCAGCAGGCTCGGCATGCTGGTGGCAGCCAATGCCTTGCCCAACTGGTCGAAGGTCAAGCTGCCGGCGTCGGCGTACAGCAGCGCCATGCCGAACAGCAGGAAGGCAGAACCTGCTGCCGACAGCACCATGTACTTGATGCCGGCTTCAAGCGAGCGCTTGTTGAAGAACGCATACGCCACCAGGCCGTAGACCGGTACCGACAGCAACTCCAGGCCAATGAACAGGCCCGCCAGGTGGTTGGCGCTGACCAGCACCAGCCCGCCCAGTGCCGACATCAGCAGCAGCAGGTACAGCTCTTCGCGGTTGCCCGGGAAACCCTTGGCGCCTTCGCCCAGGTAGGCATGGGCGAGCGTTACGCATGCCAGGGTCGCGACCAACATGATTGCCATGTACAGGCAGGCGAACTTGTCGATGGTGATCAGCGACGTGACCGCCAGTGGCGCGACCTTCAATGCTGGCAGGATCGAAAGCAGGGCCAGGTTCAGCCCCACGGTGGACAGCAGGAACGTCTGCGAGTGATTGCGCTTCCAGGCGATCGCCAGCATCACCACCACCGTGGTGATGGTGGTGATCAGCATCGGCGCCAATGCGATGAAGTGTTGAGTGGTGAATTCCATAGCGCTCTTACCGGGCCGAAGCGAGTTGAGTGAAAGCGGAACCGAGCCACTGCTGCACACCACTCATGGTGGCGGCAGAGGTGTCGAGGAACGGCTGTGGATACACGCCCAGCAGCACCAGCAGTACCGCCAGGCCCAGCACCATGACCAGCTCGCGGGTGTCCATGCCGGCCAGTACGGTGTCCGATTTGCTCGGGCCGAAGTAGGCGCGGTGAATCATGATCAGCGAGTAGACCGAGCCGAATACCAGGCCGGTAGTGGCGATGACGGTGATCCAAGGCACGTGCACGAAGCTGCCGATCAGGATCAGGAACTCACCCACGAAGTTGCCGGTGCCTGGCAGCCCCAGGGAGGCGGCAGCGAAGAACAGGCTGATGGCAGGCAGGTAGGCGATGCGGTGCCACAGCCCGCCCATCTGGCGCATGTCGCGGGTGTGCAGGCGCTCGTACAACTGACCGGACAGGATGAACAGCGCGGCAGCCGACAGACCGTGAGCCAGCATCTGGATGACCGCACCTTGCAGTGCTTGCTGGCTACCGGAATAGATGCCGATCAGCACGAAGCCCATGTGAGAGACGCTGGAGAAGGCGATCAGGCGCTTGATGTCGGTCTGGGCGAAGGCCAGGAAGGCCCCGTAGAAGATGCCGATCAGGCCCAGGGTCATGGCGATGGGCGCGAACTCTGCCGAAGCATTGGGGAACAGCGGCAGGGCGAAGCGCAGCAGGCCATAAGCAGCGGTCTTGAGCAGGATACCCGCCAGGTCCACGGAACCTGCGGTCGGCGCCTGGGCGTGGGCGTCGGGCAACCAGGAGTGGAACGGCACCACCGGCAGCTTCACGGCAAAGGCAATGAAGAAGCCCAGCATCAGCAGGTACTCGGTACCGGCCGGCAGGTCGGCCTTGAGCAGGTCGCTGTAGTTGAACGTGATCACACCGGTGTTGGTGTAGTTGACCAGTACCAGGCCCAGGATCGCCACCAGCATGATCAGGCCGCTGGCCTGGGTGAAGATGAAGAACTTGGTCGCCGCGTAGATGCGCGTCTTCTTGCCGTCCGCCGAGCTATGACCCCAGAGCGCGATGAGGAAATACATCGGCACCAGCATCATTTCCCAGAAGAAGAAGAACAGGAACAGGTCCAGCGCCAGGAACACACCGACCACACCGCCCAGGATCCACATCAGGTTCAGGTGGAAGAAGCCGACGTGGCGCTGGATCTCTTTCCAGGAGCACAGCACCGACAACACGCCCAGCAGGCCTGTGAGCAGGATCATCAGCAGCGACAGGCCGTCGAGGGCCAGGTGGATGCTGATGCCGAAGCGCTGGATCCACTGGACTTTGTATTCCAGGGCCCATGCAGGCTCGGCGCCCGGAGCCGGGGCAAGGGTGTAGTCGCCGTTAGCCCACAGCCACAGGCCGATGCCGAGCAACAGGGACATGGTCAGCAGCGCGATCCAGCGCGGCAGGGTAGCGCCGAAGCGCTCGCCCAGCCAGCACAGGAAGCCGCCGATGAAGGGGATCAGGATCAGCCAAGGCAAAATCATGACGGGTTGGTTTCCTTTTGCAGGGTCGCAAGGTTCGCAAGGTTCATGGTCATACCGCGGCCACTACCACAGCGCCGAGTACCAGCACTGCGCCAATGGCGATGGAGGCGGTATACCAGCGCAGCTGGCCCGTCTCGGTCTTGGTCATGGCCACGTGGCCACCGCGAGCCAGACGAGGGATCAGGCCGATACCGCGGTCAACCGGGTCTTTGCGCAGCAGGTGGCTGATCAGCAGGTAGGGCTTGACGAACAGCTTGTCGTAGATCCAGTCGAAGCCCCAGGCCGCGAACCACCAGGCCGACAGCACGCGGCCGATGCCACTGTTGGCCACCGCGCTGACGAAGCTGCGCTTGCCCAGGAACAGCAAGGCGGCGAGCAGGATACCGGCAATGGCAATGGCGCCCGAGGTGATCTCCAGAGCATGCTTGGCCTCACCGCCGGCATGGCCTGCGCTTTGAGGCAGCACGTCAGCCAACGGCGGTGTGATCCATGCGCCGACGAAGGTCGACAGCACGATCAGCACGCCCAGTGGCAGCCAATGGCTGATGCCGTGGCCGGCGTGGGCTTCGGTCTTCGCTTCGCCGTGGAAGGCGATGAAGATCAGGCGGAAGGTGTACAGCGAGGTCATGAAGGCGCCGAGCAGGCCGGCGTACAGCAGGCCGGAGTTGCCGCTGGCAAAGGCTTCCCACAGGATCTCGTCCTTGGAGTAGAAGCCTACGGTCACGATCGGCAAGGCCGCCAGGGCAGCGCCACCGACCACGAAGCTGGCGTAGGCCAGCGGCAGTTTCTTCCACAGCCCGCCCATCTTGAAGATGTTCTGCTCGTGGTGGCAGGCCACGATGACGGCGCCCGAAGCCAGGAACAGCAGCGCCTTGAAGAAGGCGTGGGTCATCAAGTGGAAGATCGCCGCATCCCAGGCGCCGACGCCCAGTGCCAGGAACATGTAGCCGATCTGGCTCATGGTCGAGTAGGCCAGGATACGCTTGATGTCGGTTTGCACCAGTGCAGCGAAGCCCGCCAGCACCAGGGTAACGCCACCCACCACGCCCACCAGGTGCAGGATGTCCGGCGCCAGCAGGAACAGGCCATTGGTACGGGCAATCAGGTAGACACCGGCCGTTACCATCGTCGCCGCGTGGATCAGCGCCGACACCGGGGTCGGGCCGGCCATGGCGTCCGCCAACCAGGTCTGCAGCGGTAGCTGCGCGGATTTGCCCACGGCGCCGCCGAGCAGCATCAGCGTTGCCAACACCATCCAGGTATCGCCGGCCTGGAATTTCTGCGGTGCCAGCACCAGCAGTTCCTGGACGTTCAGCGTGCCCAGCTGGGCGAACAGGATGAACAGGCCGATGGCCATGAACACGTCGCCGATACGGGTGACGATGAAGGCCTTGAGCGCTGCGTTACCATTGTTGCGGTTGCTGTAGTAGAAACCGATCAACAGGTAGGAACACAGGCCTACGCCTTCCCAGCCGAAGTAGATGAACAGCAGGTTGTCGCCCAGGATCAGGAACAGCATGCTGGCGATGAACAGGTTGGTGTACGAGAAGAACCGTGAGTAGCCGGTCTCGCCACGCATGTACCAGGACGCGAACAAGTGGATCAGGAAACCCACACCTGTCACTACGCCCAGCATGGTGACCGACAGGCCATCGAGGTACAGGGTGAAGTTCGGCGCAAAACCATCCACCGACATCCACTGCCACAGCAGCTGGCTGTACGCACCGCCTTCAGGCGGGGCGACGTTGAATTGCCAGATCACGTAGGCGGCCGTGGCCGCCGACAGGCCAACCGAACCGACGCCGATCAAGGCGGACAGGTTCTCCGAGAACCTCCCGCGCGAGAACGACAGCAGCACAAAGCCCACAAGGGGGAAGACGAAAGTCAGGAAGAGAAGGTTCATCCGCGCATCTCACTGGCAGCATCGATGTCGAGAGTGTGGAAGCGGCGATACAGCTGCAGCAGGATGGCCAAGCCAATGCTGGCCTCGGCTGCTGCCAGGCTGATCACCAGAATGAACATCACCTGGCCATCGGGTTGGACCCAACGGGCACCGGCGACGACGAACGCCAGGGCAGAGGCGTTCATCATGACTTCCAGGCTCATGAGTACGAAGAGGATGTTGCGGCGGACCATCAGGCCAACCAGACCTAAGCAGAACAGGATGCCGGCGACGGCCAGGCCATGTTCGAGAGGGATAGCACCCATGATTTACTCCTTCGCCTCATTGCGGCCCAGGTGGAAGGCGGTGACCGCTGCCGCGAGCAGCAGCATCGACGCCAGTTCGACCACCAGCAGGTAGGGGCCGAACAGGCTCACACCCACTGCTTTCGGGCCCACGGTGGTACCGCTGATGGCAGCGCCGCTGGGTGCGACGAACAGCACGTACAGCAGCTCCACCAGCAACAGGGCGCCAAGGATCACCGGCCCTGCCCAGATGCCGGGCTTGAGCCAGCCGCGCTCCTGGGCAACCGAAGCCGGCCCCAGGTTGAGCATCATCACCACGAAGACGAACAGCACCATGATGGCGCCGGCATAGGCGATCACTTCCAGGGCGCCCGCGAACGGCGCACCCAGGGAAAAGAAGATCATCGCCACGGAAATCAGCGAGATGATCAGGTAGAGCAGGGCGTGCACGGGGTTTGTGCCGGTCACCACCCGAAGGGTGGACACCACGGCGATCCCGGATGCGAAGTAGAAAGCGAATTCCATCTTTCTGTCCTTATGGGAGCAAGCTCTTCACGTTGATCGGCTCGGCTTCGTTCTGCGCAGCGCCTTTCGGCTTGCCAGCGATCGCCATGCCCGCAACACGGTAGAAGTTGTAGTCAGGGTTCTTGCCGGGGCCGGAGATCAGCAGATCTTCTTTCTCGTACACCAGGTCCTGACGCTTGAACTCGGCCATTTCGAAATCCGGAGTCAGCTGGATTGCGGTGGTCGGGCACGCTTCTTCGCACAGGCCACAGAAGATGCAGCGCGAGAAGTTGATGCGGAAGAACTCCGGGTACCAACGGCCGTCGTCGGTTTCTGCCTTCTGCAGCGAGATGCAGCCCACCGGGCAGGCCACCGCGCACAGGTTGCAGGCCACGCAGCGCTCTTCGCCATCAGGGTCGCGCGTCAGGACGATGCGGCCACGGTAGCGTGGGGGCAGGTACACGGGTTCTTCGGGGTACTGCAGGGTGTCGCGCTTGCGAAACCCGTGGGAGAACACCATGGCCAGGCTGCGCAGCTGGGTGCCGGTGCCCTTAACGATGTCGCCGATATACTTGAACATGGGTCAAATCCTCACTGGGCCGCGACGGCTGGCGTGTTGTAAAGCACGATCGCAGCGGTCACCAGCAAATTGATCAGGGTCAGCGGCAGGCAGAACTTCCAGCTGAAGTCCATCACCTGGTCATAGCGTGGGCGCGGAATGGAGGCGCGCAGCAGGATGAACAGCATGATGAAGAACGCGGTCTTCAGGGCGAACCACAGGAACGACAGTTGCGGCAGGATGCCGAACGGGCCGTGCCATCCGCCGAAGAACAGGGTGACCAGCAGCGCCGAGATGAGGATGATGCCGATGTACTCACCGACGAAGAACATGCCCCATTTCATGCCGGCATACTCGATGTGGTAGCCGTCGGCCAGTTCCTGTTCCGCTTCCGGCTGGTCGAAGGGGTGACGGTGAGTCACGGCCACGCCAGCGATGAAGAAGGTGCAGAAGCCGAAGAACTGCGGAATGATGAACCACAGGTTCTGCGCCTGGTACTCGACGATGTCGCGCATGTTGAACGAACCGACCTGTACCACCACGCCCATCAGCGCCAGGCCCAGGAACACTTCGTACGACACGGTCTGGGCCGAGGCCCGCAAGCTGCCCAGCAAGGCGTACTTGTTGTTCGAGGACCAGCCGGCGAACAGGACGGCATAGACCGACAGACCTGCCATGGCGAAGAAGAACAGCAGGCCGATGTTCAGGTCGGCCACGCCCCAGGTCGGGGTGATCGGAATGACCACGAAGGCAATCAGCAGGGCGCTCATGGCCACGACGGGTGCCAGGGTAAAGATCACGCGGTCGACGAAGGGCGGGTTCCAGTCTTCCTTGAAGAACATCTTCAACATGTCGGCAGCGATCTGGAACATGCCGAACGGGCCAACGCGGTTCGGACCGTAACGGTCCTGCCACCAGCCCAGCAGGCGCCGCTCGATGAAGCTGAGCAGCGCGCCGCAGACCACCACCGCCAGCAGGACCACGATTGCCCTTAGCACGGTGAGGATCACGTCGATCACTTCGGGGGTGAACCAGCTCATTGTGCTGCCTCCTGCAGGCCTTCGACGGATGCCCCGAACACGGCAGGCGGGATGCCGGCCAAGCCCTTGGGCAGCGCGACCAGGCCAGCGCCCAGCGCTTCATTGATACGCAGCGGCAGGCGCAGCGCCACACCCGCGACGTTCAGGTCCAGCAGGGCACCTTCGTTGACGCCCAGGCGATCGGCTTCGGACTTGGCCAGGGCCACGTAGGCAGCCGGGATGCGCGTTTGCACCGGCGCGGCACGCGAGGAGCTTTCTTCGCTGCCGAACAGGTGGAAGAACGGTACCGCTGTCCAGGTGCCGCGGGCCGGGTTGAAGGCGCCAGGTACCGTGGTGAACCAGGCCAGGCCATCACCTTTGGATTCGATCAGCCGCACGCCTGGGTCGCCGGCACGCAAGTGACCACCCACCTCATCCTGAAACTTGTTCCAGGCCTGGGGCGAGTTCCAACCTGGCGACCAGGCGAACGGGACCTGCTGGCGTGGCTCGGCCGAGCCCGAATACCCTTCCATGGAGAAGGCGAACGCGGTATCGCGATCTTGCGGGGTACGCGGCTCGTGCACGCTGATGTTGGCGCGCATGGCGGTGCGCCCGGAGTAGCGCAGCGGCTCACGGGCAAGCTTCAGGCCCTTGATGCGGAAGGCGGCGCTTGGCGCGGCATCGACGATGCCAGCCAGTTGCGGGGCCGCCTGGGCGCAGGCGTGGGTAACGTGGTCCAGTTGGGTCCAGTCCACGGGCTTGGCCAGCAGGGTGGCACGCAGGGCGTGCATCCAGCGCCAGCCTTCGTGGACCTGGATGCTGCTGTCCAGGTACTGCGGGTCGAACACCTGGAAGAAGCGCTGGGCACGGCCTTCCTGGCTGACCAGGGTGCCGTCGCCTTCGGCGAAGGAGGCGGCCGGCAGTACCAGGTGAGCGCGCTCGACCGTCGGGGTTCTGGAGTGGTCGGCAACGATGACCACCTTGGCCGCTGCCAGGGCAGCATCCACCTTGGCTGCAGGGACGCGGGCGTAGAGGTCGTTTTCCAGCACCACGATGGCGTCGGCCTTGCCGTCGATGACCGCATCCAGTGCGGCGTCGACCGACTCGCCACCCAGCATGGCCAGGCCAAGGCTGTTGGCTTCAGGCACCACCAGGCTCAAGGAGCCTTGTTTGTCGCGCAGCTTCAGGGCCTTGGCGATGTTGGCGGCTGCTTCGATCAGCGAAGCATCGGCCAGCGAGGTGCCGGCAATGACCAGCGGGCGCTTGGCCGCGATCAGGGCATCGGCGATGCGCTGGGCCAGCGCCTTGGCCTCGTCGTCCAGGCCGGCGACGGCTGGCGCACTTGGGTCGATGGCATGGGCCACGGCAAAACCGAGACGGGCCAGGTCCGCCGGGGCTGCATGCACGCATTCTTCGGCCACGTCGTCGAGCTTGGTCTCGGCCAGGCTGGCGATGAACAGGGGGTACAGCGCATGCTGACCGATGTTCTTGACGGCAGCGTCGAGCCACGGCTGAACCTTCATCGCCTCGGCCATGGCCTCGGCCTTGCCCTTGGTGGCCTGGCGCACGGCCAGGGCGACGCGGGCAGCGGTCTGGGTCAGGTCTTCACCGAGCACGAATACCGCATCATGGTCTTCGATGTCGCGCAGGGTCGGAACGGGCAGGGGGCTGTTGTTCAGCACCTCTAGCGCCAGACGCACGCGCGTCAGCTCACCGGCTTCCATCCCGCAGTGGAAATACTCGGCACCGACTAGTTCGCGCAGGCCATAGTTGCTTTCGAGGCTGGCGCGTGGCGAACCGATACCGACGATGGTACGGCCGCGCAGCAGGTCGGCGGCTTTGTCCAGGGCCGCGTCCAGGCCCAACTTGGTGCCGTCGGCCAGTTGCGCCTGGCGTGGACGATCCGTGCGGTTGACGTAGCCATAGCCGAAGCGGCCTCGGTCGCACAGGAAGTACTGGTTCACCGAGCCGTTGAAACGGTTCTCGATGCGGCGCAGTTCACCGTAACGCTCGCCTGGGCTGATGTTGCAGCCACTGGAGCAACCGTGGCAGATGCTCGGGGCAAACTGCATGTCCCACTTGCGGTTGTAGCGCTCGGAGTGGGTTTTGTCGGTGAACACGCCGGTTGGGCAGACTTCGGTCAGGTTGCCCGAGAACTCGCTTTCCAGCACACCGTCTTCGACGCGCCCGAAATACACGTTGTCATGGGCGCCATAGACACCCAGGTCGGTGCCACCGGCGTAGTCCTTGTAGTAACGCACGCAGCGGTAGCAGGCGATGCAGCGGTTCATCTCATGGGCGATGAACGGGCCGAGGTCCTGGTTCTGGTGGGTGCGCTTGGTGAAGCGATAGCGGCGCTCGTTGTGGCCGGTCATCACTGTCATGTCTTGCAGGTGGCAGTGCCCGCCTTCCTCGCACACCGGGCAGTCGTGCGGGTGGTTGGTCATCAGCCATTCGACGACGCTGGCGCGAAACGCCTTGGACTCGTCATCGTCGATGGAGATCCAGGTACCGTCGGATGCAGGCGTCATGCAGGACATGACGATACGCCCGCGCGTGTCGTTCTCGTCGGTGTACTGCTTGACCGCACATTGGCGGCAGGCACCGACGCTGCCAAGCGCCGGGTGCCAGCAGAAATAAGGGATGTCGAGGCCAAGTGACAGACAGGCCTGTAACAGGTTGTCTGCACCGTTGACTTCGAGCGCTTTGCCGTCTACGTGGATAGTGGCCATTGTTCAAAGTTCTTCGTTGGCCCGCGTGAGCAGGCGTGGCTAATGGAAATCGGTAAGCCTGCGACACGCCGCGATCGGGTCGGGCCTGTCGGCAAGCTGGCGAGTGGCACGGACCACCCGCAGGAACATCGTGTTATGCGCCGACTACGGTCGGCCCGGCCTGAAGCGGTCTTGCCAGGTCAGGGCGCAACGCCTCGCCAGCGACAACCGGTGCGACACCGGCCTCGAACTCCGAGCGGAAGTACTTGATGGCACTGCCAAGCGGCTCCACCGCACCGGGTGCGTGGGCGCAGAAGGTACGGCCTGGGCCGAGGAAGTTGACCAGCCCCAGCAGGGTCTCGATGTCTTCGGCGCGGCCCTGGCGGTTCTCCAGGGCGCGCAGCATCTTCACGCTCCAGGGCAGGCCGTCACGGCACGGTGTGCACCAGCCGCACGACTCACGGGCGAAGAACTCCTCCATGTTGCGCAGCAGCGAGACCATGCTGACACTGTCGTCCACCGCCATGGCAAGGCCGGTCCCCATGCGGGTGCCGACTTTGGCGATACCGCCCGCGTACATTTGCGCGTCCAGGTGCTCGGGCAGCAGGAAACCGGTGCCGGCCCCGCCGGGCTGCCAGCACTTGAGCCGGAAGCCGTCGCGCATGCCGCCCGCGTAGTCCTCGAACAGTTCGCGTGCGGTGACGCCAAACGGCAGCTCCCACAGGCCTGGGTTCTTGACCTTGCCGGAGAAGCCCATCAGCTTGGTGCCATGGTCTTCGCTGCCTTCGCGGGCCAGCGACTTGTACCAGTCGTTGCCATTGGCGACGATGGCCGGCACGTTGCACAGGGTCTCGACGTTGTTCACGCAGGTCGGCTTGCCCCACACGCCCACGGCGGCAGGGAAGGGCGGCTTGGAGCGTGGGTTGGCGCGGCGACCTTCGAGCGAGTTGATCAGCGCGGTTTCTTCACCGCAGATATAGCGGCCTGCACCGGTGTGCACGAACAGCTCGAAATCGAAGCCGCTGCCCAGGACGTTCTTGCCCAGCAGGCCAGCGGCCTTGGCTTCATCGATGGCACGGTTGAGGTTTTTTGCCGCCGTGGTGTATTCGCCGCGCAAGAAGATGTAGCCGCGGTAGGCCTTCAGCGCGCGGGCGCTGATCAGCATGCCTTCGATCAGCAGATGGGGCTGTTGCTCCATCAGCATGCGGTCCTTCCAGGTGTTGGGCTCCATTTCATCGGCGTTACACAACAGGTAACGGATGTTCATGGACTCATCCTTGGGCATCAGGCCCCACTTCACCCCGGTGGGGAAGCCCGCGCCACCACGGCCCTTGAGGCCGGAGTCCTTGACGCTTTGCACGATCTCGTCAGCCGACATCTGCGCCAGCGCCTTGCGGGCAGCGGCGTAGCCGTTCTTCGATTCGTACTCGGCCAGCCAGACCGGCTCGCCGTCTTCACGCAGGCGCCAGGTCAGCGGATGGGTTTCAGCCGAGCGCGCGATGCGGTTGGCCGGGCCGAAGGAAGTGATGGTCATGCGTAACCCTCCAGCAGCTTGGAGACGCCAGCAGGCTGCACGTCGCCAAAGGTGTCGTCGTCGATCATCAGCGCCGGGGCCTTGTCGCAGTTGCCAAGGCAGCAGACCGGCAGCAGGGTGAAGCGGCCATCGGCAGTCGTTTGACCCAGGCCGATGCCCAGCTCGCTCTGGATCTGGCTGACCACCGACTCGTGGCCGCCGATGTAGCACACCATGCTGTCGCACACGCGGATAATGTGGCGGCCCACCGGCTGGCGGAAGATCTGGCTGTAGAAGGTGGCGACGCCTTCGACGTCGCTGGCCGGGATGCCCAGCACCTCGCCGATGGCGTGGATGGCGCCGTCCGGCACCCAGCCACGGGCTTTCTGCACGATCTTCAGGGCTTCGATGGACGCCGCACGCGGGTCCTCGTAGTGGTGCATTTCATGCTCGATGGCCGAGCGTTCGGTTTCGCTCAGGGCGAAACGGTCTGTCTGGATAAGCGTGCTGTTCATGCTTAGCGGTCCACGTCAGCCATAACGAAGTCGATACTGCCCAGGTACGCAATGAGGTCGGCGACCATGCTGCCTTTGATCACCGAGGGGATCTGCTGCAGGTGCGGGTAGCTCGGGGTGCGGATCCGGGTGCGGTAGCTCATGGTGCCGCCGTCGCTCGTCAGGTAGTAACTGTTGATGCCCTTGGTCGCCTCGATCATCTGGAACGACTCGTTGGCCGGCATGACCGGGCCCCACGACACTTGCAGGAAGTGGGTGATCAGGGTCTCGATGTGCTGCAGGGTGCGCTCTTTGGGTGGCGGCGTGGTCAGCGGATGGTCCGCCTTGTACGGGCCTTCGGGCATGTTGCGCAGGCACTGGTCGATGATGCGGATACTCTGGCGCATCTCCTCGACGCGGACCATGCAGCGATCGTAGGCATCGCCGTTGTGGGCCAGTGGTACTTCGAATTCGAAGTTTTCGTAGCCGGAGTAGGGGCGGGCCTTGCGCAGGTCGAAGTCGCAACCGGTGGAGCGCAGGCCGGCACCGGTGGTGCCCCAGGCCAGTGCCTCTTGCGTGTTGTAGGCGGCCACGCCAATGGTACGGCCCTTGAGGATGCTGTTCTGCAGCGCGGCCTTGGTGTATTCGTCCAGGCGCTTGGGCAGCCACTCGACGAAATCCTTGACCAGTTTGTCCCAGCCACGCGGCAGGTCGTGGGCGACGCCACCGATACGGTACCAGGCCGGGTGCAGACGGAAACCGGTGATCGCCTCGATCACCGTGTACGCGCGCTGGCGGTCGGTGAAGGTGAAGAACACCGGGGTCATGGCGCCCACGTCCTGGATGTAGGTGCCCAGGAACAGCAAGTGGCTGGTGATACGGAAGAATTCGGCGAGCATGATGCGAATCACGTCGACCTTTTGCGGCACCTGGATGCCGGCCAGCTTTTCCACCGCCAGAACGTACGGCAGGTTGTTCATCACACCGCCGAGGTAGTCGATACGGTCGGTGTAAGGAATGAAGCTGTGCCAGGACTGACGTTCGGCCATTTTCTCGGCACCACGGTGGTGGTAGCCGATGTCCGGTACGCAGTCGACGATTTCTTCACCGTCGAGTTGCAGGACGATACGGAAGGCACCGTGGGCAGACGGGTGGTTGGGGCCAAGGTTGAGGAACATGTAGTCCTCGTTGGCGCCCTGGCGCTTCATGCCCCAGGCTTCGGGGTTGAAGCGCGCCGACTCTTCCTCAAGCTGCTGCTTGGCCAGGGTCAGGCTGTAGGGATCGAACTCGGTGGCGCGGGCCGGATAGTCCTTGCGCAGCGGGTGACCTTCCCAGGTCGGCGGCATCATGATGCGGCTCAGGTGCGGGTGGCCAGCGAAATCGATGCCGAACATGTCCCACACTTCACGCTCGTACCAGTTGGCGTTGGGCCAGATGCTGGTCACCGACGGCAGGTTCAGGTCGCCTTCGCTGAGCGAGACCTTGATCATCACATCGCTGTTACGCTCGATCGACAGCAGGTGGTAGAACACGCTGAAGTCGGCGGCAGGCAGGCCGCGGCGCTGGGTGCGCAGGCGCTCGTCGACGCCGTGCAGGTCGTACAGCATGCTGTAGGGCTTGGCCACACCGCGCAGGAAGCTCAGCACTTCCTTGAGCTGGGCGCGCTTGACCCACAGCACGGGCATGCCGGTGCGGGTTTCCTGGGCGACGAATGCTTCGGCGCCAAAACGGTTGTGCAATTCGACGACCACATCTTGGTCGTTTGCCTTGTAGGGCGGAATGTAAATAGCGTTGTCCGCTGTCATGGTCTCGGTCGCTTTGGGTCAACGTTAAGAATGAAGCCAGGCCGCCGGCACCCTCGGGCGCCGGCGGCAGGTCGCTGGATCAGACTTCGTCGGGGCTGCGCAGGTTGGTGACGGCAATGCGCTGTTCACGACGCAGCTCCTTCTGGGCGGGCATCTCGGCACGGTAAATGCCTTGATCGCCCACGACCCAGGAAAGCGGACGTCGCTCTTGGCCGATCGACTCCTGCAGCAGCATCAAGCCTTGCAGGAAAGCCTCAGGGCGTGGCGGACAGCCGGGCACGTAGACGTCCACGGGGAGGAACTTGTCGACCCCCTGAACGACCGAGTAGATGTCGTACATGCCGCCGGAGTTGGCGCACGAACCCATGGAAATGACCCATTTGGGCTCGAGCATCTGCTCGTAGAGACGCTGGATGATCGGCGCCATCTTGATGAAGCAGGTACCGGCAATGACCATGAAGTCGGCCTGGCGCGGCGAGGCCCGGATGACTTCGGCGCCGAAGCGGGCGATGTCGTGGGGTGCCGTGAAGGCCGTGGTCATTTCCACGTAGCAGCAGGACAGGCCGAAGTTGTACGGCCACAGGGAGTTCTTGCGGCCCCAGTTGACGGCGCCACGCAGCACATCTTCGAGCTTGCCCATGAAGATGTTCTTGTGGACCTGGTCTTCGAGCAGTTGATCGGTGACGGTTTCCCGTTCACCGACCGGGTATTGCTCGTTGGGTGCGTCCGGATCGATTCTGGTGAGATTGTATTGCATGCCAAAGCCTCATTGTTTCAGCTTCGCTTGCCGCTTGCGGCGACCTTCGGGAGCCCAGTCAAGGGCCCCGACGCGCCATAGGTAGACAAGACCTGCCAACAGAATTGCTATGAAAACGAGTGCTTCGACGAACCCGGTCCAGCCGCTTTCGCGGACGGACACAGACCATGCAAAGAGAAAGAGGGCTTCGATATCGAAGATCACGAAGAGCATCGCGACCAGATAGAATTTTGCCGACAGGCGCAGGCGAGCGCTGCCGGTGGGCAGCATGCCGGATTCGAAGGGTTCGTTCTTGGCGCGACCCCAAGCCTTGCTGCCGAGCAGGCTGGACAGGCCGAGCATGAAGGCACACAGGCCGACGACACCCAGAAGGAAAATGGCAAAGCCCCAGTTGTGGGCGATGAGTCCTGCCGAATCGGACATGCTTCAAATCCTTATACAGAGACCCAGCTCTGCAGTCTGAAATAAGTGTAGAGCGGCGACGTGGTGTCGCACTTGCAGTGACCAAATGTCGCAGCTGAATCAATCCTGCTGATTTTATGGGTAAACCCGGTGCAAGTAAAATTTCCGTAGCAAATTTATTCGCAGGTTCAACAACACATTCGGCTTGTAACTGGCTGAAAGCCTTGAGATTCGGGCATTGCGCGTGCTTTTGTTAATTATGTTTCTTGCGAGTGGTAACGAATTACGAATTGAGTAATGATAATTAATATCATTTAGCGCTGCGCTTCTTAGTTGGTCCGTTCTGCGCCGTGTAAAGTTCATCTGCAGATTTCCTGTGCTTGCAAATGCGAAAAGCGCGTGTTCTAGCAGTTTTCGACACGCTGGGTACCGCTCTGGATCAATACTAAAGCGTGAGCGCGGTGGTTGGGTCATGTGCCGCTGTGGTCTGTAGCATAGACCAGGGTGCTCTGATTGCCCTGACCTTGGGACAGGCGCTAGGTGGGCGGCGCGCGCTTTCTGCGACACCGTCTACGCAAAGGAGGTGGCTAGGCGCCAGGTGCAGTTGGGCGCAAGGTCACTGGAATGTCGGATTTAACCCCTTCCCTGTAGGGCATTTCCCAAACATACTCTTGCCGCCTGTTTTCCGTTGCGGCTGCCCGGGTGGCGCTCTAGTCTCGGCCTGTCGTTGCTCATCAACGACACAGCTTTGACAGGCTGTGACGGTAAATAGTGCGCGGCTTTCCTATATGGTGGCTGTGCGTGCGGGCACGCTTGCGTGCGCCGGAACTTAGCTATTTCCGCCGGTCTGTCAACCCACGCACAGCTGCCGCCCTTCTGTTTGACAGCAGGTGGGTGGCCAGCCCTAGAAGGTAAATAGCTATGTTGAAGATAGTCCCTGATCCACCCCGCAACTCCCATTCCCTCGAAGACACCCTGACCCAGGCCACCGACCACGCACTCTGCGCAGCTACCGTGGTGCATCAGGTCTTGCTCCTACAGCCCAGGTCCCCGGCATCGATCCTGATGATGACCACGATGCATGAACTCGAAGCGCTTCGAGCTTTGCTTGAGTCGGCCTTGATCCAAGTGCAGATCCCGGCGGGTGCCAAGCCTTTGCATTGAAGCTGGTCGATGTGCAGCTACAGCCGGTCTTTGGCGGTTAAGCCGCGCCTTCCCGATCACCGCAGCTCGCAAGGTTCCACATCCACGGCGGGAGCGGATCTGGCTGCGTCAGGGGCCGGCCATGCAGTAGGAAATTTCCAGGGGATTCGAAAATGACCACAGAAGACACACAGTTCACCGTCGGTCAAACCACCTTTTGCCAAGGCGAAAACGGCACCCACGCGTTGTTTCGCATCGAGCCCGGCATACCGTGTCGGGATGCTCGCGAGCAGTCGTCGGAGTTGATGGGTTACGTTCGCGAATTGACCATCATCGGCCTGACGGAAGAGAGGCCGATGATGATCTGGGCGGCCCACTACCTCAGCGCCATGGCCAAAGCGTTGATGGACGACGCCGAGCTGGGCATGGCGCAGTGATTTTCGGCCAGATGGCCTAGCCTAGCGACTTGCGTGGTCTGGCGCCGCGCAAGGCCGCTGCTACAGGGCAGGCGTACCAGTGGTAGGTCAGTGCACTCAGGTGAAGGCCCACAAGCCATGAAGCGTTGGCCCCGTCCTTGACTGCTACATCCTTATCACCGATGGCTTTCGACCGGCTACCGCGTCAGGCGTACCAGATAGATGCCGGTACGAGGATCTGTTGCAAGCTTCAGGTTACAGGCGACAAGCGGCTGGCCATTGCTTTGACAGCTGACCTCCAGGGCCGTCCCGCTCTCCCCGACAAATGCCCAGCCAGCAGTACCGAAATCATCGTCCAAGGTGCCATCACCGTTGAAGCGCAACAGGGCAAATGGGTCGCGTGCTGCTTCGTCTTCATACAGCACGCTCAGGTAAATTTTTTCGTGATCGCCTGGTTGCCCATCGAAGGCCAGGTCCAGCGCGGAAGCTATGACCAATGGGTTCTTTTGAATAATGACAGGTTGCCCTGCATTGAAATGGGTGTTGGGCGTACCGTCGCATTTGAAAGACATGAGCGCGGAACCTTCATCATAGGTATTGATGTCGGTCCGGCACGCCAGCACGAAGTCAGTGTTGGAGATGGACTGTTCAAGACGCGCTGCAAGCAGCGTGTGCCCGGGCGTGCTCAACTGCAAATGGCCGCGCGCGGCAAACGTCTCGTCAACGTTGGCTCGGTTATCAAGGCGGGTCACGATGACGTGGCTGTGGTAATCCTCGGTAGGCATAGGCGCGTGCGCGGCATAAATACCTTGTTCATTTACCGCTATCGTGCCCAGTAGCACGGGCTGCCCCTGGTGTTCAGCGCGCCAGAAGCCGGTGCCATTGAACTCGGTAGCCAAATCCCCTTTCAGCGAAATGGCAACAATATGATCGCGCGAATGAAAGTAGAGGACGCCGTCCCGAATTCTGCCGCTGGCGCTTTGCTGGACATTGGAACTGCGGTGCTTGGAGGCGGGGGTTGACTTGATTGGCCGGTCCTGGCGCATGGAGCTGATCGACCGATAAACACGGTAGGCCTGTCCATTTTCGCCAAATTGCGTGTCGGGCTTACCATCTGGGAGCACGTGAAAGACGACGGGACAAAACGAATTCGGGGCATCGTTGTAGTCACCTACCACATAGATTCCCTCGGTTTCGTCCGCAACGATCGTGGACAGATAGACCCGTAAGGCACCGGTGTATTCAACGGTGGCGACCCCGTCGGTTCCAAACTCTCGGTCAGGCGCTCCGCCAGCTCCTAGCCGTAGCAGTTTGATGTATTGCTCAGCCCTGTGAGCCGAGGACAGGAGGATGTGTCCGGTTGATTCGAGCAAGGCCATTGGGCCAGCGTGGTTGTAGTGGTTGTGCCAAAAGCGGCCTCTTGAAGCAAACGTAGGGTCCAGCTCACCGGCTTTGGAAATCGTTGGCATGATGCGACTCCTGATTGGGCCAGTCGCAAGGTTTACAGAAGAGGCTGCTGCAAAAAACTGGTAATACTGCTAGGCGTCGATTGCAGAAAAACTCATCGCGCTTTGCGAAGCCCCTTGTTCTTTGCCAAGAAACCCCGGACCGCGTGCAGGTTTGGTGTGGCTTGATCTGGCCAACTTCAGCAAAACGAAGGCCCGGTGCCTTCACAAGCTCCGGGCCTTCGTTCAACCGCAACCCACTGGTTAGTGGAACTGCTCTTCCTCAGTCGAGCCGGTCAGTGCGGTCACCGACGAAGCCCCACCCTGAATCACAGTGGTCATGTCATCGAAGTAGCCCGTACCCACTTCCTGCTGGTGCGCCACGAAGGTGTAGCCCTTGCTGGCGTCGGCGAACTCCTGCTCCTGCAGCTTCACGTAGGCAGTCATGTCGTTGCGGGCGTAGTCGTGCGCCAGGTTGAACATGCCATGCCACATGTTGTGGATGCCGGCCAGGGTGATGAACTGGTGCTTGTAGCCCATGGCCGACAGCTCGCGCTGGAATTTGGCGATGGTGGCATCGTCCAGGTTCTTCTTCCAGTTGAAGGAAGGCGAGCAGTTGTACGAGAGGATCTGGTCCGGGTACTCCTTCTTGATCGCTTCGGCGAAGCGGCGGGCTTCGTCCAGGTCCGGCTTGGCGGTTTCGCACCAGATCAGGTCGGCGTAGGGGGCGTAAGCCAGGCCGCGGGCGATGGCCTGGTCGAGGCCGGCGCGTACTTTGTAGAAGCCTTCACGGGTGCGCTCGCCGATCACGAACGGCTGATCGTATGGGTCGCAGTCACTGGTCAGCAGGTCGGCGGCGTTGGCGTCGGTACGGGCCAGAATGATGGTCGGCACGCCCGAAACATCGGCTGCCAGGCGCGCGGCGACCAGCTTTTGCACGGCTTCCTGGGTAGGTACCAAAACTTTGCCGCCCATGTGGCCGCACTTTTTCACCGAGGCCAGCTGGTCTTCGAAGTGCACGCCAGCCGCGCCCGCTTCGATCATGTTCTTCATCAGCTCGTAGGCATTGAGCACGCCGCCAAAGCCTGCTTCTGCGTCAGCCACGATAGGCGCGAAGTAGTCGATGTAGCCTTCATCACCAGGGTTCTTGCCTGCCTTCCACTGGATCTGGTCGGCGCGGCGGAAGGAGTTGTTGATGCGCTTGACCACCGTCGGCACCGAGTCGACAGGGTACAGCGACTGGTCGGGGTACATGGACTCGGCAGAGTTGTTGTCGGCAGCTACCTGCCAGCCCGACAGGTAGATGGCCTGGATGCCTGCCTTGACCTGTTGCACGGCCTGGCCACCGGTGAGGGCGCCCATGCAATTGACGAAGTCTTTTTCCGGGCGGAACGATGGATGTGCACCATGAGTGACCAGTTTCCACAGCTTTTCAGCACCCAGGCGGGCCAGGGTATGCTCCGGCTGCAGGGAGCCACGCAGGCGAACGACATCGGCGGCGGTGTAGGTACGGGTCACGCCTTTCCAGCGCGGGTTTTCGGCCCAGTCTTTCTCAAGGGCTGCAATTTGCTGTTCGCGTGTCAGTGCCATGGAAGTAAACCTCGTCGCATCGATCTTGGATTAGTTGTGCGGATGCTCGGGGCAGATCAGGGCGCTGGCGGCAGTCCTGTTCAAGCGGGTGCGGCGGCAGCGGGCAAGGATGAGGTGCAAGGCGGGCAGTCATGTGCATCAGTGCCCCTGCAGGTCGGCTCGTGGATGCCTCGCTGCGGTGCTACACGAATGCTGTGACGGCGGTGACGCACTTGAGTCCCTCGAAACCACTTGCTCGGTGCAGTCGCAACCTCGTCGAACGGCCTTATGGGCTGTACGGACACGGGGCGCCTCCATGGTGACGGAGGGCGCCCCAAGGCCCTTGCCAGGGCCCCTGATTAGCGGGAGCGAGGCCATCATGCCCTCGCTAAAAAGTGCCTGTCAAACGTTTTGTAGTGCTTTTTTAGGTCTACTACATCTTTGGTCTAATACGACTCATCAGTCAGTTCAGAGGCCTTTGGTCGAGGCCGCAGACTGTCTCGGATCAGTCCAAAACATCGACTTTTACCCGCACTGTCATGTTTTTTCCCCGTTCAGTGCTGTAAGTATGGCTTCCGGTACTAAAGCCGGCCTGGCTCTGCTGGTTATACCCGGCCATATCGATCCACTCACCCACCTTGCCGGTGAGAGTTGTGTCGGTGCTTTGAACATCCACTACATCTGCACGTTCGCGGCTGATGCGATCATTATTAGTGCTGATCTGCAGGCGAACGGTGTCTCCAGTGAGCGTCGGTGTTACGTAAAAGCCTTGGGTTACATTGCGATATTGGGTATCGCTCTGTACACGCCCATATCCATCGGTACTGGAGCTGGTTACGGGGATGCTCTGGCCGACCTGAACCAGCGCTGGCTGACCTTCACTGGCCTGGATCTGCTGCACGCCGCCGTCGCGGTTGGAGGTGCCGCGGCGGATGATCTTCGCGTTGCCGCGCGTATCCTGAAACTGGCTGTCGCTGGTATCGACGCTGATCAGCAAGCGTTTGGCGGCGGTGTCCAGTTGCTTGAGTAGCTCACGCAGTTCGCCAATGCGTTGCGGGCTGGCATTGACGATGAGTTTGTTCTCGAAGGCGCTGACAGTACCGTCCTGGCCGATGAAGGCTTGCGCGGGCGGCAGCAACTCGGCGCTGCTGCGGTGCTGCAGTGGCACGACCTCAGTTTGGGCTTGTGCGGTCAGGCTGACCAGCAGTGCCAGCGAGATGAAAAGCGGGCGTGTGGACATGGGCAGGGTCTCCGTAAAAGGTGAGTGTAATCGCTGCATCGGCAGCACCCGAACTTCCTGAGCCATTTCGCAGCAATTGATGCCTGGGTCCTCAGTAGTGCCCACCTGTGGCTCGGCCTCCACAAGGAGGGTCTTGAAGGGCAGGGTAACGGCTGAACCTTGGCAGGGGCCGTGGGTCGCAATCACAGGTTATCCGAGGACGACTGTCATGAAACGCTGGTTCATCGTATGGGCGTGCTTGTGGAGCGCCGGTCTGCAGGCGGCGCCTGATACGCTGCGCATCCAGCAACTGCAGCGCTGCGGTGATCGATTGAGTGCCGAGCGCCAGCAGTGGTGCCTGCGCGTGACCGGCCTAGGTGAACAGGCGCCAACACTCAAGGTTGGGGGTGTGGCGGTACCTGCTGGAGCGTTGGAGCGCCAGGGGGACACGCTCACGCTGACCCTTGAACACCCGTCTGGGCCAAGTGCGCCGTTGTGGCTGGAGGTCGACGGGCAGGCCAGCAACCCTGTGTGGTTGACCCGTCAGCGCAGCCATGTGGTCGCCGCAGGTCCCGATGAAGTGGCCAAGAACATGGACGGCCTGACCACCTACCTGAATCTGGTCAGTGTGCTGATAGAGGAAAGATACGACGGTCTGCAGGAGGCGCGGCGCATTGCCGACAAGTACGGGGCGCAGGTGGTGGGTGCCATAGCGCCACTGAACGTCTACCAATTGCGCTTGCCGGTGCACGATCTGGTGCAACGGGACGCCATGATCCTGCGCATGGGCACGGAGGTCAGTGTCGATGCGGTGATCGTTGAAGAGTCGGCTCCCGAGCGGGGCGAGGAGGGGGACGGGCGCGCCCAACCGGCCATCACCCAGGCGGACGAATGGGCCGCCAACCGCTTCATGGACGCCCTGTACTACTATCAGCGCCGCATCCCTGCATCCAGAATTCCCGTCCAGCCTGTGCGCGTGGGGGTGATCGAAAGGGGTGTGGACTTCGATGCGCCTGGCTTCAAGGGTTATCGCGGCGCCTGCCAGCACGGGCAGACATGCGTGTATGCCAGGGACGTCAGCGAGCCTGCTAGCCATGGCACCCACGTGGCGGGCATTTATGCCGCCCAGGACGAGGGATTTCTCACTGGCCTGGGCAAGGCCAGCCCGGGGTTCGATGTGATCGTCGACCGTAATTCCGATGCCGGTATCACGGCCAATATCGCTGCATCGGTCAACCTGGTGCAGGACGGTGTGCGGGTGCTGAATTGGAGTTGGGGCATCCACCGAGTAGGTGCGCGTAACATCAAAGGGGATGAGGTCGATTCGCTGGTCCGTTCCGGGCTGGCCATGAGCGGTTACGAGGAGCTGCTCGAGGAGTTCTTCCTGTGGCTGCGGGCCAAGCATCCGGATGTCATCGTGGTGAATTCGGCGGGTAATGGGGCTTCGTGGTCGGGCACGGACGAATATCGGCTACCGTCGTCATTCGTCACCGAACAGTTGCTCGTGGTGGGCGGCCATCAGCGCAGTGAACACGCCGTCCCGGTCAATGACCCGCGCCATGTGCGCAAGCGCCACAGCTCCAACATCGACAGCCGCGTGGATGTCAGTGCCGCTGCATGCCTGCGGCCCTCCGGCGCAAAGCCCCATTGCGGCACGTCCTATGCCACGCCTTTAGTGGCGGCCACCGTGGCCGCGATGCTGGCGATCAATCCGGCGCTGACCCCAGCGCAGGTGCGCATGTTGCTACGGCGTAGTGCGCTGACCCTTGGCGAGCAGCAGGATTTCGAGGCGATGGATGCCGAGGACCTGACTGCCCCCATCTTGCCGTCGGAGCGAGGCGGGCGCCTGGATGATCCGGACCTTGGGCGGTCTGCACGGCTGGACATGCAGCGTGCTCTGGATTTGGCGGTGCAGAGTCGTGATCGGGTGCGCTGATCGGTGGCTCCTGCCTGACAAATTCCGTAACATCGCGCCTTTACTTTCGCGCTCCGTCCGTTCTGGACCGTCACTCAGGAAACCCATGAAACCCGCTCGCCTACGCGCCGACCTGCTGGCCGGCTTGACCACCTCGTTTGCTCTTGTGCCCGAATGCATTGCCTTCGCCCTGGTGGCACACCTCAATCCATTGATGGGCCTTTATGGCGCATTCGTCATTTGCACGCTGACCGCGCTGTTTGGCGGTCGACCTGGGATGATTTCCGGTGCCGCGGGCTCGATGGCCGTCGTGATCGTCGCGCTGGTGGTGCAGCACGGCGCGCAATACCTGCTGGCCACGGTGTTGCTCGGGGGCGTGGTGATGATCCTGTTCGGCGTGCTGCGCCTGGGCAAGCTGGTCAGGCTGGTGCCGTACCCGGTAATGCTCGGCTTCGTCAACGGCCTGGCGATCGTCATTGCCATGGCCCAGCTGGAGCATTTCAAGCAAGGCGAGCGCTGGCTCGACGGCGCGCCCTTGTACTTGATGGTCGGCCTGGTGGCGTTGACGATGGCGGTGGTCTACATCCTGCCCAGGCTCACCCGCGCTGTGCCACCGGCGCTGGTTGCGATCCTGGGCGTGGGTCTGTTGGTGTACCTGTTCGACCTGCCGACGCGCACCCTGGGTGACATGGCCCACATTGCTGGTGGCCTTCCGCAGCTGGCTTGGCCGGCGGTGCCCTGGACCCTTGAAACGCTGCAGATCATCGCCCCTTACGCCGTGTTGATGGCCATGGTGGGCCTGCTCGAAACCCTGCTCACCCTCAACCTGACGGACGAGATCACTGAAAGCCGCGGCTTTCCGGACCGCGAGTGCGTCGCGCTCGGGGCGGCCAACATGGTGTCGGGATTGTGCGGCGGCATGGGCGGATGCGCCATGATCGGGCAGACGGTGATCAACCTCAGTTCCGGCGGGCGAGGGCGGCTGTCCGGGGTGATGGCCGGGGTGATGATCCTGTTGTTCGTGCTGTTCCTTTCGCCATTGATCGAGCGCATCCCCTTGGCGGCCCTGGTAGGCGTGATGTTCGTGGTAGCGCAACAAACGTTCGCCTGGGCGTCGCTGCGGGTGCTGCACAAGGTGCCGGTGAACGACATGCTGGCGATCATCGCCGTCACCGTGGTGACGGTCTTCACCGACTTGGCCATGGCCGTACTGTTCGGCATCGTGATCGCGGCGGTGAACTTTGCCTGGCAACATGCGCGCGAACTGTACGCCGACAGTCATGAAGACGAGCACGGGCACAAGCGTTATCAGGTGCACGGCACGTTGTTCTTTGCCTCGACCGCGCCGTTCCTGAACCAGTTCGACCCGGCCAATGATCCGGCCGAGGTGACCTTGGACTGCCAGCACTTGAGCTTTGTGGACTATTCGGCCATTGCCGCGTTGAAAACCTTGCGCGAGCGCTATGCCAAAGCCGGCAAGCACCTGCGGGTGGTGCATTTGTCCGAGCGTTGCAAGAAGCTGCTCAAGCGGGCCGGCGAACAGCACTGAAGCGCCGGCCTGCCGAGGGTACCGCAGGCCAGGGTCTCAGTCGGTCGGGGCCTGCAGGTGCCACTGTCCGTCGGCTTCACGGGCCAGCCCGCTGGCGGGCAGCAGGGCGAGCAGGCGCGGGTGCAGCGCTGCATCGGTAAAGGTCTGTACGGTGCTCAGGTCGAGCATGCCGGACAGCGTCAGATCAGCCTTGGTGTAGGACAGCCAAGCCTTTTTCAGAACTTGGGCCATGTCGCTGGCGGCGGTACTGGCGAAGCGGCGATGCCATTGCCGGCCGTCGAACGAAAACGTGTGCGCCAGGGCGTAGGCCGTCTGGTCGGCGCCTTCAAGGCAACGGTGGCAGCGGCAGGGTCCCTCGCCAAACGCATTGCGCAGGTAGCTGTTGAAATCCACGACCGGCTTGAGGGACAGGCGTTTGTCGACGTCGAACAGGTCGGCGATCAGGGGTTCTTCGGCGCTCACTCGGGATCCTCGTATGCTAGGGCGTGTATCGGCCGGCACCCTAACAGATCATGGCGAGCAGATCACCTGTGTTGGCCTGTCCCGTGCGGGCTCAGCAGGCGAACGCTAGAGACAAGGCGTGACGGCTGCCGTACTCTACGCGCCCCTATGCCCACCCACGTTTCGAGGTAGACCCGCTTGAGCAACCAGTACCCGTACATCGCCACCATCACCATCAGCGCCGAAGACCGAGGCGGCGACATCGAAGCCTCGGAAAACGCCAGCATGCGCGTGGGCCTGGAGGCGGTGACCGAGACCCTCAAGAAGGTGCATTTCGTCGGTACGCTGGCCGCGCCGGAAAAGAACGCCACGCACATCTGCGTGACCCTGGAAAACGGCCTGACCTACTATGGCCCGATCGTCAACGGCCACGCCGAGCTCGAAGGCGGCTGGATTGCCTTCGAGTCCGATATGCTGACACCCGAAGAGCTTGGGCTGTAAGTACTGCAGCACGGCGATAAAAATTCACTGCAACTTCCATAGATCGAGTAAGTTAAAAACTAGTATTTCTGCTAGTTGTTGCCACCCGTGGGCATCCTTAGCATCGAAGTCGGAAATATATCCGACAAGAGGATGCCGCGATGATCAGGATGAAGGCGAGAGTCGCCTGTGTTTTGATTCCACTGTCGACTTTTACTGGGATAGCAGACGCCGCCACGTGTGAAGGTGTCGTCAAGCAGATTGAAAGTTGGTATTCCGATACGCGTTCCGATTGTGGCTTGGATCCGGCCGTCGACTGCAGTGGGGTGATGTTAAGGGCCACGCATCGTTGGGATGAAAAAGTTGGCAATCCGGAAAAGATCCCCACACCGAACGACCCTCTTAAATATTATGTCTGGAACCCTAGCCCGGCGTCGGTAGCTTCGGGTGGCGTTTCGGTCTCCTGGATGCGTGCCGACCAAATCGCTTATCGAGATCCTGGCATGGCGGCGAACAACGGCTACATCATCACGCCTCGTCAGTTCGTGAACGATGCTGATAAAAAGCTGAACGTCGTCTGTGCGTTTCCACTCGACGCCTGGACCGACTTCCGCCAAGAACGTGGCTGTTTGGATAATGCCAACACCGCTGAAGTGGAGAACAGTTGTCAGGCACTCGGGATTACCGACGCAACAGGATGGGTCGGTCATTATAACGGTTTGCAGGCATTCGCTGGCACCAACCGCCACCAAAGACTATGTGGTTTCAGTTTGAAAAGAAGCCTTGGCCGTGCGCAACGCACTGAGGCGTTCAAGGACTTTATCAGTGCCCGCCAGGCGATCGCCAATACGTCTGATGCGTTGGAGACTCAAACGGAGTTGCGCGTGGCGACTTGGGATAAGGATAAAGTTCCGGTGGCGGCCTTTTTCTATAGTCTTGATGCCGGTCGCAAGCAAGCCATGAAGAACCAGTTTGATTATTATCAGCACACCGGGTCATGGGTCCCGGTGGTGAGGTTCGACTTTCCGCAGTCCGCCAACAGTGCGGCGCGCTTCTCCTGTGAGGCCGATGCGCAACATCGAGACCTGCCGCGTCGCATTCAGGCAAGCTCCAATAAGCCCTATATTCAAAGCGCTGAGTGGATCCAGCGTGACGACCCGCACTTAGGGAAAGACGTATGGTCTTTGGCGGTCACGCCTACGGCGCACGGCCGGCGCATCGCTGCGAACGAGACCGAAGCGATGTATGCCGAGTTGCTGAGAAAATATGGCGATGACCCGCGTTGGAGTGGGGATCGGTACGGGGGTGGCATGCGCAGGCAACTGGTCTGCCATCTGAATGGCACCGACCAGGGGCGTGCCATACGTGAAACGCCGGTCTACAACATGGAGCCCATACGCCCCGATGCCACGCAACAACAAGCACTCGCCGAGGGCTGCAATGTCTGGCCGGCCGTACCGTATCTCTAGTGGTCCGGCGGGATATCCCCTTGGTTGAATGACCCTGCCACCGCCCGTGCATGGCTTTGCCCAGAGTACCGGTGGTGGCAGTACGTTTGCCGCGGTCTTTTCAGGAGTCACCTATGAATCGCCTAACGCTGCAAATTTGCGGTATAGCCCTGCTATGCCTGTCCACTTCCAGTATCTGGGCCATGAGTGGTCCCGGAGTTGCCGATGCGCTGAACATGCGCCTGGCTGATACCCCCGAAAAATGCGCTGCAAATCAACCCGATTACTCCTGTAGCGGCGTGCTGGCCAGGCCAATGTCGCAGAACCATCCGTACAAGTTCTGGGAGCATGATTCGGCAGCCAGCCAGCGAGGCAGTGAGCAGTTTGTCTACCTGCGCAGCGATCTGCCAGCAGCGACGGCTACGGAGAATACCGGCTTTATCCTCATGAACCGTTTCGAAGCGTTGGCCCAGGACAAGGCTTACGATGTGAGCTCTCGGCCGCAGCCCGAAACCGTTGAGGTGAGCAACTGGGATGCCCAGACTCCGGCGAAAGTAGCCGTCCAGGCACTGTATTACCGCTTGGACGTACCGGGCGCGTTGTGGCGCGGGCAGAGACACCAATTGAGCTGGTATCAGGCCACGGGGGAGTGGTTACCCCTTGTTCGCTACCAGCCGAGCGACTCCCTTGTCTTCGGTTTTGCTCAGTCTGAGCAGTTAAACGAAGGTTACGCTGTAGCAGCACGAATCAACGCTCGATATGTGGATACGGCGCCTGCCTGCCCGGACGGGAGTGCCCGTTACAACTGCAATGGCGTATGGGTGCGTGGGGCCGGCCCCGGGAACTTTCGTGTTTGGAATAATACGCCTGACTCTAAACTCAATAACGCTGTTTCGTTCAGTTTCTATGCAGCCGATACCCAGGTTGTTCAATCGTCAAACTACACCCAGGGCTATATATTGAAAGCATCGGGCGCTCCGGCAGCTCAGCCCATCACGTTGCGTTGTATGTATCCGCAGAATGCGGCAACGTCACGCAGAAATAATCCTTGCTCTCATCAGGGGGTCTGCCGAAGCTTAGGCATCACTACGGCTACACAGTGGAATAACCGCTATAACGGCGGCCGGAACGGCACTTGTGCCTTTGATGCAGACCAGGCGGGCTTTCAGTTGGCGGCGGAAGTCCGAAAGCTGCGTTCCGCCAACGATTGGAACGAAGCGGTGATGAACGTTTGGCCCGACAATGTGCCGGCGGACCTTCCGTTGGAGGCATTTTATTATCGGAACACCGCAACAGCCAAAGATACTGCGAGACGCTATCAGCGAGAATTCAATCAGGATACCGCTGGCGGATACCTGCCTGTATTGGCGCTGGATACCTATGCGGCCAATGGGCAATTGGTAGAGTATCGCCCTGAAGATCAATACTTCGAATGATCAGTGAAAACATGACGGTGCGTACTCGTGCGCAAGCTGAATTGATAATACTAGCTATCTATCGTGAGCGTTTCAGTATGTGCTGATTTCAGCAGCGGAGGATAAAATGCCAACGACCCTGGCTAATGCATTGCAAAACGATATCGATGATTTCAACGCCTACTTATTGAAACTCGACCCCACCCGTGCTCCGGCAGGCAGTATCGGTCATGTTTATATCCCCGAAAGCGTCTACCCACTCAAGACCAAAGGCGCCGACGTCGGGGTTAGCGGCGACCTGATCAATGAAGGCGTTGCCGGCCTGCCTGTGGTTATCCCGGCCTACTCGAACATGCAAGTGGACGATGTGATCAAGGTCTACTGGGACGACGATCAGGTCTGGACCCACAAAGTGCGCAGCGGCCAGCAAGGCCAACCGCTGACATTGAACATCCCGGCCGATGATATTCCAGCGGGCATTACCGAACTCTATTTCAGCGTCACTGCACCTAGCGCCAGTGTCGAGGAGCAGTCGGTGCGACTGAGCGTGCTGGTGCGGCTCAATTATCCGGGCGAAGACCCCAATCTGGACCATCAACTGGCGCCAGCCACGGTGTCGCATGCCAAGATCGACCTCAACAGCAAGAACGTGCAAGTGACGGTGCCTGCCTACGCCAAGATGCGCCGCTATGATCGCATCCAACTGAGCTGGTCGGGGCACATGCTCGAGCATGAGGTGACCAGCCGCCAAGTCGGCAAGGCGATCACCATCGATATCCCCGATTCGGTGGTCGACGGCTCCAGCGATGCCAATGTGGAAATCAGCTACTACGTCATTGACGAGGTGGGCAACGAGTCCGATGACTGGTCGCCCAACACGGTGATCACCAACGATCTGGCCAAAGGCCTGCCGGCGCCGCACGTGGTGGATCCGCAGACCCTCCAGAGCGTGTCGCGCTTGCAGCCGGGCTCGCCAGGTGCGGCGGGGCTCAGTGTCGAGATCGATCCACCTGCGGGAGGGTTCAAGGTCGGCGATCAGATTCATGCGCTATGGACTGGCGAGGATGCTCAGGGGGTTAGGTCGGAGATCGATCTTGGTACGCAGGTGGTGGTACGTGGCACCCGCACCCTGATCTTCGACCTGCCGGTGCGCCACCTGCAACCTTTATGGGGAGGCCAGGGCATAGCCAGCTACGAATGCTACCGGGGCGCCAAGGTTGAATATTCCAAGCGCACGCGGGTGAAGTTCGTAGGCGCTGCGCTCAAATTGCCGCCGCCGCAGCTCAATGGTATCAGTCAGGGCTACACAGAAGCCGATCTTGATCCCGTCATAGTGGTCGTGCCAGCCGCGGCCAAGTTGCAAGCCAACGACCTGGTGACGCTTACATGGCGGGGTGTGCGCCCAGATACCACGCTGCTGCTCGAGAAACCCGCGCCGTTGCGCATCAGCACTGCCCAGGCCGGACAGGATGCGGTGTTTCGTCTCAATGGCAGCAAGCTGCTGCTACCGCTCGACGGTGGTACGTTGGATGTGTCCTACACAGTTACCCGGGGCAAGGTGCAGGTGTTGTCCGAATCCGCCTTGCTGGATGTCGGTGAAACGTTGGAAACCTTGGTTGCACCGACGCTCGATCCAGATCCCGCCAACGGCGTGCTCGACCCCGCGCTGGCTGAATACGCCCTGGGTGTGGACCTGGTCGTGCCGCTGCCCGGTACCATCAGCGCGCCTTATACGGTTGAAATCGAATGGAGTACTTCATCCGGCGGGGTCTATCTTGACACTCAGAATGTACCCGCCTCTGGCGGCACCAGCATCAAGTTCCAGATCCCGCGCGCGCAGCTCGATCCGGGTCTGACCCAAACCCAGAATGTGACGGTCTACTACCGCATCATGCGGCCTGGGCAAATCGACCTGGTATCCTTCGACCTTGAGCTGGTGCTTGGTAAACAGCCGCAGCACGACCTTCCTCTGCCAGTGGTCAACGAGGTGCAGCAGGACGTGCTCGACCCCAGCGCCCTGAGCCTTGCTGCGACGGTGACGATTCCGGCTGCGGCCGGGCTGGCTGCTGGTGACAAGGTGGTGGTGTATTGGAATGGCGACCACCCCAACAGCGTTATCGAAGTTCACGATTCGGTGGCCAGAGGCGAGGAGGGTGCGGCGCGCACAGTGCCGATCGACTTGCGCTACGTTCTGGCCAGCGAGAACGGCGAAGTCGATGTGCAATACGAAATCATCCGTTTCGACGATAAACGCCCTTCGGATTGGTCAGGCCTCATCAAGTTCCGCGTCCAGCGCGGCCCCTTGCCGGATGCGGTAATCGCCGAGGCTTTGCAGGGCAATATCAACCCATTCGACCTCAACGGCCAGGCCACGGTGGTGATCGCGGCTGCGGCCAGGCTCGAGATCGGCGATGAGGTGCTGGTCGATATCGAGGGCCTCCAGGGCGGACAGGTGAACACCATCACCCATACTGTGCAGGCCGGTGAGCAGGGGGTAGCACTGCACGTCCCGGTCGCCTCGGCGATCATCGTCGCCCACATGAACCATGGGCTGAAACTCAGCTACAGAATCAAACGCTTTGCCGATGGCCGGGTGGAGCAGTCGCCGGAGCAACTCTATTCGGTCAACCAGGTGGTCAGTGCTGGGCCTTTGCGAGTCATGGGAGCGCGCTTCAACGTCGATGGCAGAGCCGCCATAACCCCGCCGCGGCGTTTGACGGCCGTACATGGGGTGACCTCCAGCCCGATCATCGCCGAGTGGCGCTACAGGGGCGACGCCACTTGGACACCCGCGCAGACCTGGCACGATACCCAGCCAGAGCGCCTGCTCGAAGTGCGCACAGGCGCGCAGCAGATTGTGCTCAATGTCCCTAATGTGATGGGTAATGACAGGGGCTTCACTGCGCTGACCGATACGCCGGTGCCTGGCGCTTACGGGCTTAAATCATGGGGTAGTATCGCCGCTGCACCTGCGCTGGATGATGTGGTCGACCTCTCGGTCACCAACCTGGCCATGGCGGCCCGACGTTCGAATGGCGCGATTACCTGCTGGGGTCATCCCAATTACGGTGCGACCATGCGGCCGGAAGATGTGGTGCGGCGGGATTTCCTAAAGGTTCGCTCCAACTACGAGGCCTTCGTCGCCTTGTACGGCACCAATCCTGGCGATCGGTATCTGACCGGATGGGGCGTTATCGCCTCAGGTGGGCAGATTCCGCAATACATTCTCGACCTGCGGGACGTCGATGAAATCGTAGCTACCCTCTACGCATTCGCGGCGCTGCGCAGCAATGGGGGGATGGTTGCCTGGGGTCATCCGAACTACGGCGGTGTCATGCCGCCAGACCTTCAGATTCTTGACGATGTAGTCGAGGTGCAAGGTGGCGTTCGCACGTTCATCGGCCGACGTGTCACTACCGATGGGCGCAAGAAAGTGTTCGTATGGGGCGATTTAAGCCATGTCGGCAGCCTGCCCACGGACATTGCCCAGCGCGATGATATCGAGTCGATCGAGGCGCATACAGCTGCCGCTCACTGCTTGCTGACCAGTCAGCGCAAGGTCATTGCGTTCGGTGGTGCGGCCTACGGTGGGGTCGTGCCCGTCGAGATCGCGCGCTTGACCGACATTGTCGAGGTAACTGCAACCTCTTCGGCATTCTGTGCCAGGCGCAGTAACGGGCACGTTGTGGCGTGGGGGCGCGCGGCGGAAGGGGGGAATCTGCCCGCTGACATCGCCAAACGCGCTGATGTAATGCAAGTCAGTGCTACAAGCGCAGCGTTCGCCGCATTGTTCGCCGATGGCTCGGTCAGATGCTGGGGCAGTAACTCGTATGGCGGCTACACAACTGACCTAGCCGGCCAGTTGATCAACGTGAGGGCAATCTACGCCAACTATTATGCCTTCACTGCGTTGACCCATGATGGCCGCGTGCTGACTTGGGGGGACAGTCGATACGGCGGATCCAGTTTGTCCGTCCAGGCCGACCTGGTACAGAAGGTTCGCGCCCAGCGCATCTGATTATCAACCTCGATGGCAGGGCCGGCGGACACTCCCAACACGGCCCTCAATAGGAGCGCCTCATGAGCAACCTCAACACCCCGACCTCGGATCACGCCATCGCCGGATGGCTCAACCCGGACCGCCTGCCCGCACAAGGCGCAGCGGTCGACATCCAGCTCGATGCGATGTATGCAGGCAAGGAACTCACCGTCGTTCTGGCCAAGGTGGATGGTACGAAGTTGGCAAGCAAGAGCCTGCCAGTAAACTACAACGATCAACTTATTACCTTGCGCTTCCCAAAGCAGCTGTTCGCCCAGGGCAGCGGCAAGCTCAAGGTCTATTACACAGTTGGCCAGGATGGGCCCAGCGCGGCCTTGGAGTTCGGAATCAGCGATGGTTTCACCGGCAGTCATGAGGTGGACTTCTCAGCCCAGCGGCTGCCAGTGTTCCTTCACAACGGCAAGATCAAGCTGCCCAAGCAGTTGCCGGCACAGATGAAGTTCGCTCGTCCCTTGCTCGGCGCCACTGGCTACAAAAGCAGTGATGCAAGCGTCGCGACGGTGGACGGCGCCGGTAATATCGGGGTCTTGCGAAACGGTAGTACCACCATTACCGCTACTCTGGCCTCAGGTAGCACAGAGCAGTATCAATTGACCGTCACCGGCCTGGTCGGGTTGGAAATCCTTGCCGCCAGTTCGACACGGAGCAGTGCCGAGAAGCTGTGTAAGTCCCTTGGCATGCGCATGCCAAGCAAGTCAGACTTCATCTTGTTCAAGAATGTTTACGGCGATCAGCTCGGCCAGTGGTTGCCGGACCTGGCAATCTGGGGTGAGACGATCGGTGCCGACAGCGCCTGGACTTTCCACCCCCACACCGGCGTGATCACCGGCGAGTCCAGCAAGGACGGGGTATTGCGTCAGGCGGCGGGAATCAACTGAGGCAAGCCGGCGTGTAAACGGCCTGGTCTACTGCGGTTTGGTCGTCAATTGCCATTCGAACTCGAAGGCAGCTTAATTGCCTTCGAGTTCGACAGGCTTACTCCGCAAGCGCTGAGTCTCTATATCCTCTTCCTCTCAGGAGTCAAGCTCTGCTAGGCACCTCTCGAGCACATCCAGGCCTTCCTCGAGCACGTGGGCCTCGATGGTCAGCGGTGCCAACAGGCGGATGATGTGCCGCGCCTTGCCGCTGGGCATCAGCAGCAGCCCCCTGGCGCGTGCCGCTTCAATCACCTTTACCAGCTGCGCCGGTGCCGGGCTGCCGTCGGCATTGACGAACTCGATCCCGCGCATGGCACCGACGCCGGTCAGGCGGCCGAGGAACGGCAGGCCCATCGCCTGCCAGTGTGCGAAGCGGCGCACGATTGCCTGCTCCTGACGTTCGCCCCAGGTAGCGATGTTCTCGTCGGTCATCTGCGCCAGGCTGGCCAGGGCCGCTGCGCAGGCGATTGGGTTGCCTGAATAGGTGCCACCCAGGCCGCCCTTGGGCAGCGCTGCCATCAGTTCCTTGCGCCCGACCACCGCACCCAGCGGCATGCCGCCGGCAATGCTTTTGGCCAACAGCAGCAGGTCGGGCTCAAGCCCCAAGCGCGGGAAGGCGAAGCGCTGGCCGGTGCGGCCGAATCCGGACTGGATCTCGTCGATGATGATCAGGATGCCATGGTCGTCACAGAAGCGGCGCAGGGCCTGGGCGAAGCTTGGGTCAAGGGCGAGGAATCCGCCTTCGCCTTGCACCGGCTCGAAGATGAACGCCGCCACGTCCTCCACTGCCAGTTCGACGCTGAACAGGCGGTCCATCGCCTTGAGGGCCTGTTCGCAGGTAACCCCGTTATCGGCGCTGGGGTAGGGCATGTGGTACACCGGCCCCGGTAGTTCGCCGACCCGCTGCTTGTAAGGGGCCACCTTGCCGTTGAGGTTCAGGGTGGCCAGTGTGCGGCCGTGGAAGCCGCCGTCGAAGGCGATGATGGCGCGCTTGCCGGTCGCCGCACGGGCGACTTTCAGGGCGTTTTCCGCCGCCTCCGCGCCGCTGTTGGTCAGCATGCCGGCCAGCGCGTAATCGACCGGGATGAATTGGTTGAGTTGCGCCATCAGCTCAAGGTAAGGGGCATGCGGCGCTGCATTGAAGGCGTAGTGAGTCAGGCGGCTGGCCTGAGCTTGTATGGCCTGTACGACCGCGGGATTGCAATGGCCCAGGTTCAACACGCCGATGCCGCCTACGAAATCGATGTAGCGTTTACCTTGCTCGTCCCACACCTCGGCGTTGCGGCCATGTGAAAGGGTGATGGGATGAACGATGGCGATGGATTGGCTGATGCAGTCGTGGTTCATGGGGCAGGGACCTATGGGCGATGTGCTGCCAATCCAAACGCGTGTCATCAGGGGGTGCAAACGAATTATTGGATTGCTTTCATTCCTTTGATTCTTGATGTATTCGAGTCAATCATCAACGCTCTGCGAGCGATGAACTCGGAGCCTTATGAACTGACCTTCACGACATAGGCCTGCAGGCCAGTTTAGAGAACGTGTTCCTATGTGTAAGAGCACGTGATCATTCCTTGAGGGAATCACGTAGTGATAAAACGTCGTTTGTGACGCCCCGGCCAAGCCCCAATACTGACTCGGATCAAAAAATGACCGTGCGATCCAGTCAGAGGGTTCAACATGGCTTCCTCGAACAACAAGAAACAGCGTTCCTTGCAACATGGCCTGACTTCGCGCCAGGTATCGATGATTTCCATTGCCGGCATCATTGGCGCCGGGCTGTTCATTGGCTCGTCCAACGCCATCGCCACGGCAGGCCCGGCCATTCTCATTTCCTACGCCATGACCGGGCTGCTGGTGTTGCTGGTGATGCGCATGCTGGGTGAGATGGCCATTGCCAACCCTAACAGCGGCTCGTTCTCCACCTACGCCTCGCAAGCCATTGGCCCGTGGGCAGGCTTTACCATCGGCTGGCTGTACTGGTGGTTCTGGGTGTTGATCATTCCGGTCGAAGCCATTGCCGGCGCTGATATTCTGCATGCCTACTTTCCCGGGGTGCCGTCCTGGCTGTTCGCCTTCCTGATCATGCTCGTGCTATCGGGCACCAACCTGATCAGTGTCAAGAACTTCGGCGCGTTCGAATACTGGTTCGCGTTGATCAAGGTCGTGGCCATCGTTGCCTTCATCGTCGTGTGTACCTTGGCGGTGAGTGGGTTCTGGCCCTTGGCCGAGGTGTCCGGGGTCAGCCGACTCTGGGATGCTGGGGGCTTCATGCCCAATGGCTTTGGCACCGTACTGGGCGGCGTGCTGATCACCATTTTTTCGTTCTTTGGCGCGGAGATCGTCACCATCGCTGCCGACGAGACGGCCAACCCCAAGGACAAGATCCGGCGTGCCACCAACCTGGTGGTGTATCGCATCGCGATCTTCTACCTGGCTTCGATCTTTCTGGTGGTTTCGCTGGTGGCCTGGAATGATCCAGGGCTCAAGGCAGTCGGCTCGTTCCAACGCGTACTTGAAGTGCTGAACGTGCCTGGTGCCAAGCTGCTGGTGGACTTGGTGGTATTGGTAGCCGTGACCAGTTGCATGAACTCGGGGCTGTATACCGCCTCGCGCATGCTGTATTCGCTGGGCGCTCGCGGGCAGGCCCTGCCCATGACCCGGCGTATCTCAGGCTCCGGCGTGCCCACGGTCGCGGTGATCCTCTCGACGTTGGCAGGGTTTGCCGGGTGTCTGGTCAACTACGTGTTCCCAGGCAAGGTATTCGGCTTTCTGCTGTCCACCACCGGTGCCATTGCGCTGCTGGTGTATCTGGTCATCGCCGTGTCGCAATTGCGCATGCGCGCCCGCGCAGAGCGGGAAGGGCGCCCGCTGGAGCTCAAGATGTGGTTGTTCCCATGGCTGACCTGGCTGGTTATCGCCACCATCGTCCTGGTGCTGGGATACATGTTGGTCAGCGATGCCTACCGATACGAAACATTGATGACAGCCGGGGTCACGACGTTCATCCTTGTAGTAGCGCTGGCCAGGCGCCCCGGCAAGGCGAGCCTGCAAACCGCGTGACCTCTCTGCTTTAATGAGGGCGTAGCGCGCCCTCATTACAACAAGCACAGGAAGCGTATGAACGATCAAGCCTTGAGCCTGCAGGCAGTGGCTGCCCTGGATGGCATTTGCTATGGCTGTGGCAGCGCCCATCCGGGCGGGCTGCATGTACAAAGCCATTGGGCCGAAGACGGCATTCATCTGATCTGCCGGCACACCCCCGACGCTACCTTTACCGGCTGGCCGGGGCTGGTCTACGGCGGATTGCTCGCGATGCTGGTGGACTGCCACTCCAATTGGACGGCCATGGCCTACCACTATCGAAACGAAGGCCGGGCGCCTGGCAGCTTACCGCGTATCGACTGCGTCACTGGCCGCCTGGGGCTTGAGTACCTCAAACCAACCCCTATGGGGGTTGAGCTGCTGCTCAAGGCTCGGGTTGAGGGGGAAGTAGCACGCAAAAGCCGGGTGATCTGCGAGGTGTGGGCCGATGGGGTGCTCACTGTCAGGGCCGATTCGGTGTTCGTCCGTGTCGATACCGATAAGTTGCAGCGCCAGGCCCATGCAAGGGCGTGAGTTCCTTACGGCCAAGCCTGCCTGAGCGGGAGAACGCGTGATGCTGCAACTGACCCCTGCCACTGACAGTGACCTTGCGTTCGCCCGCGACCTGACGCGCCGTCTCATGCTGCCGTATTACCACCGCTACGACCTGCTCTGGGTGGAGCAGGCGTTCGATCAGGCCTGGCAATGGCGCGAGCAGTGGCTGGTGACCAATACCGACGCCGTGTTGGGTTTCTGCAGCCTCAGCCAGGATAGCCAGGCGCTGTTCATCCGGGAGTTGCATTTGCTTCCCGCCCACCAAGGGCAGGGCGTTGGTAGCTGGGTGCTCGAAACGCTTGCGCATTGGGCAGCCCAACGGCGCCTGGCGTTGCTCAGGCTGATGGTGTTTCGCACCAATCCGGCGCGCAGGCTTTACCAGCGACGAGGCTTCGTCGAAATGGGTGAGGATGACTGTTTTGTGCGCATGCAGCGCACGATCGATTGCTCAGGACAATGATGCCTTGTCCCAACCGGCTGGCAGCGGCATAGTGCCCTGTGTGAGCGACGCGGAGGTAAGTGCGGACGTGGCGCTGCTCGGAGATACCCAGGGACAAGGAGACGCCCGGATGAATGGAATCGGCCCCCGGCTGCGGGAAGAACGTGAACGGCTGGGCATGACCCAGCGTGTATTCGGCGATATCGGCGGGGTGGAACCCAACGCGCAGGGCAAGTACGAGAGTGGGGAGCGCACGCCACGTGTCGATTACCTGGCCGCCGTAGCGGCCAGGGGGGTTGATGCGCTGTATGTGCTTAACGGGGTGCGTACCCCTGTACCCTTGCACGGGCTTAGTGCGCAGGAGTCGGACGTGCTCAACGCGCTTCGGCGCGTCGCTGAAGCCGACAGGACGGCGATTTATCACCTGTTGAAACGTCTGTCCGACGACAGGCATGAGCATCCGGGGCGTATAAGTTCGGACGCCGGTCGTCAGCCGTTTCTGACGAAAGCAATGCGCTAGGCCGGTTGTGAAAAATTTTGTTAAGGTGGCGGCATCCAATCGCCCTGCTGAAGAGGTGTGTGCTTGATTAGGGTCCTAGTGGTCGACGACCACGATCTGGTACGAACCGGTATTACGCGCATGCTGGCCGACATCGACGGCTTGCAGGTGGTAGGTGAAGGGGACTCCGGCGAATCGGCGCTCAAGCTTGCGCGCGAGCTCAAGCCAGACGTTGTACTGATGGACGTCAAGATGCCTGGCATCGGCGGCCTTGAGGCCACACGCAAGTTGCTGCGCAGTCACCCTGACATAAAGGTGGTGGCGGTGACCGTGTGTGAAGAAGACCCGTTCCCCACGCGCCTGCTACAAGCAGGCGCGGCCGGCTACCTGACCAAGGGGGCAGGGCTCGATGAGATGGTTCAGGCCATTCGCCTGGCATTCGCCGGCCAACGCTACATTAGCCCGCAGATCGCCCAGCAGTTGGCGCTCAAATCGTTCCAGCCACAGGGCTCGCCGTTCGATGCGTTGTCCGAGCGTGAAATCCAGATTGCCCTGATGATCGTCGGCTGCCAGAAAGTGCAGATCATTTCCGACAAGTTGTGCCTCTCACCCAAGACCGTCAATACCTACCGGTACCGGATCTTTGAAAAACTCTCGGTCACCAGTGACGTCGAACTGACATTGCTGGCCGTTCGCCACGGTATGGTTGACGCAAGCCTGTAAACCTCATGTCTGAAGTCTTTGATGCCAGCGCATTCCTGGCGACCTGCAGTGGTCGCCCGGGTGTGTACCGAATGTTCGATGCCGATGCGCGGCTGCTCTACGTGGGCAAGGCCAAGAACCTCAAGAAGCGCCTTGCCAGCTATTTTCGCAAGTCCGGGCTGGCGCCCAAGACCGCTGCGCTGGTCAGCCGCATCGCTCAGGTGGAAACCACCATCACCGCCAACGAAACCGAGGCGCTGTTGCTGGAGCAGAACCTGATCAAGGAGTGGCGCCCGCCGTACAACATCCTGCTGCGTGACGACAAGTCCTACCCTTATGTATTCCTCTCCGACGGTCAGTTTCCACGGCTTGGCATTCATCGGGGCGCGAAGAAAGCTAAGGGGCGCTACTTCGGCCCTTACCCAAGTGCCGGGGCCATCCGCGAGAGCCTGAGCGTGCTGCAGAAGACCTTTCTGGTACGGCAATGTGAGGACAGCTACTACGCCAACCGCACCCGCCCGTGCCTGCAATACCAGATCAAGCGCTGCAAGGGGCCCTGTACCGGCCTGGTTAGCGCCGAGGAATATGCCGAAGACGTGCGCCACTCGGTGATGTTCCTGGAAGGGCGCAGCCAGCAGTTGGGCAACGAGCTCAATGCCGAGATGGAAAAGGCCGCCATGGACCTCAATTTCGAAAAGGCGGCCGAACTGCGCGACCAGATTGGCCTGCTGCGCCGGGTACAGGACCAGCAATACATCGAAGGGGGCAGCGGCGAGGTCGACGTCATCGCCGCGTTCGTCAACCCTGGTGGCGCTTGCGTCCACATGATCAGCGTCCGTGGTGGGCGTGTGCTGGGGAGCAAGAACTTCTTCCCGCAGGTCGGTATCGAGGAAGACGTCTCCGAGGTGATGGCGGCTTTCGTTTCGCAGTACTACGTCGGCAACCCGGAGCGTGAGTTGCCGGGGGAGCTGATCGTCAACGTGGTGCACGAGGACTTCGAGGCCATCACCGAAGCCCTCAACGCCCTGCGCGGCCGCGAGCTGACCATCAGTCACCGAGTGCGTGGCACCCGCGCGCGCTGGCAGCAGTTGGCAGTGACCAATGCCGAGCAGGCGCTCAACGCACGCCTGGCCAACCGCCAACACATGGCCGCACGCTTCGACGCACTGGCTCAAGTGCTGGACCTGGACGAAGTGCCGCAACGCTTGGAGTGCTACGACATAAGCCATTCCAGTGGCGAGGCCACGGTCGCCAGCTGCGTGGTGTTCGGGCCGGAGGGGCCGATCAAGTCGGACTACCGGCGCTTCAATATCGAAGGCGTGACTGCCGGCGACGACTACGCCGCCATGCACCAGGCCCTGACCCGTCGTTACGGGCGCATCCGTGATGGCGAAGGCAAGCTGCCGGACGTACTGCTGGTGGACGGGGGCAAGGGCCAGTTGAACATGGCGCGCGATGTGATGCAGGAGCTGGGTTTCAGTGAGCTGACCCTGCTTGGCGTGGCCAAAGGCGTTACGCGCAAGGCCGGCTTCGAAACCCTTTACCTGAACGATGTGCACAACGAATTCACCCTCAAGGGCGATTCGCCGGCGCTGCACTTGATCCAACAGATCCGCGACGAGGCTCACCGCTTCGCGATCACCGGTCACCGTGCTCGTCGCGGCAAGGCCCGGCGAGTGTCGAGCCTTGAGGATGTGGCAGGCGTCGGGCCCAAGCGCCGGCGCGACTTGCTGAAACATTTCGGCGGCCTGCAAGAGCTCAACCGCGCCAGTGTCGACGAGATTGCCAAGGCACCGGGCATCAGTAAAAAGCTTGCCGAGTCGATTTATGCCAGCCTGCATAGCGAGTAGAATGCCGGGTTCAACCCGCAGCCAGTCGTACCGATGAATATTCCAAACCTGCTCACCGTTCTACGCGTTCTGCTCATCCCGATTTTCATCCTGCTGTTCTACATGCCGTTCCACTGGAGCTACATGGCCGCCAGCAGCGTATTCGCCGTCGCCGCCGCCACCGACTGGCTGGATGGTTACCTGGCGCGTCGGTTGCAGCAGAGCACCCCGTTCGGTGCGTTCCTGGACCCGGTGGCCGACAAGCTGATGGTCGCCGTTGCGCTGGTACTGCTGGTGCAAACCCACGCCAACTTCTGGCTCACATTGCCCGCTGCAGTCATCATCGGTCGCGAGATCGTGGTGTCGGCGCTGCGCGAGTGGATGGCCGAGCTGGGCGCGCGGGCCCATGTGGCCGTGTCCAACCTGGGCAAGTGGAAGACGGCTGCACAGATGCTGGCGTTGGTGATCCTGCTGGGCAATCCGCCAGCGGTGACTTTCTGGGTCATTCTGGGTTACGGGTTATTGTTAGTGGCAGCGGGTTTGACCCTCTGGTCGATGGTGCACTACCTGGTGGCCGCCTGGCCGCACCTGCGCGAAGGCTCGGAGCAGAAATAAAAGTTTTTTTGAATCAAGGGGTTGACGCGGTTTTGGATATCGCTAAAATGGCACCCATCACGACGCGGGAATAGCTCAGTTGGTAGAGCACGACCTTGCCAAGGTCGGGGTCGCGAGTTCGAGTCTCGTTTCCCGCTCCAAATATCGATCTACAGAGTTCCATGGAAGTCTGTAAGTCATTGAAAAAAGACGCTTAGGCGTCTTTTTTCGTTTCAGTCAAAGCCGCGCCGATCCATGGGCATCCGGACTTTTTTAGTCCACAAATTAGTCCATGAAATTCGGACTCTCACTGTGGCGGTTTGTGCTGGAGAGGAGCGTCGAGCGTCACGAGCATCTAGCCCTGAATTTCATGTTCAGGAGCTCGTACATCGCACTTTGAGATGCAACCTTTCGCCAAGCCAATTCCACCGGCAAGGACTACACCCTCGGAAATAGCGACGGCCTGTCACTTGGCGTGAGCGGGCTGGCGGTAAATCTTGGCACTTTCGCTATTCATGGGCTGGCAAGCAAAAACGCATGCCCCTCGGTACCTACCCCGAAGTCGGCCTGCGCAGGAACGCTCACTGCGCGACGAAGCGCGGCGGCTGATCGCCCCAGATCCCAATCCCTGTATGCACCGGCCCCACCAGCGCCACACCCACAATCTCGCAGAGCAAAACACCTTCCAGGCGATGTACGGCTTGTGATTCAAGCACCGCAGTGGTGTGCTCAAGAAGGGCCTGCAGAGCACGCTGTAGCAGATCCAGCGCATCTTTGATAACTACGTGTTGCCGGTAGTGGGCAAATTTTCCATCTTTGCGGTCAAGCGGCATGACCTGCTGGAAGTGCTGGCCAAGATCGAGCGGCGCCGAGCTTACACCGTGGCCGAGAAGGTCCGGATGTGGTTCAAGCAGCTGTTTCGCTTCGCTTCGGTCAAAGCACCAGGGCTGGAGCAGAACCCTGCGCCGGATCTCGATGTGCTGGTCGCGCTTAAGCCGGCTGTGGTCCACAACCCCTTGCTGCGGGTGTCAGAGCTTCCTGGACTGTTTGAGGCTGTCGGGGGTACGGTGGTGCATTGCAGATCCGTCTAGGCTTGCGCCTGCTGTCACTGACGGGCGTGCGCACCAGCGAGCTGCGTCTGGCCACCCCGGATCAGTTCGACCTGCGGCGGGGGCCTATGGACGATTCCGCCCGAAGTGGTCAAACAGTTGCAGCTTGAAATGCGCAAGGAAGGCCGTCGTAACCAACAAACTGCGCCTTACTCCGTGCCACTGTCCAGGCAGGCGAAGGACGTTGTTCGGCAGTTGCTGCAGTAGATTACGGCCGCCACAGAAATACGACCCTCAAGGCACCGCCGAAAAAACCGACCCCGTGATGCGCTCACTCAGCAATTCCAACGCACGGATACCTGCCAGTGAATTGCCAGAAGCGTTGAGCGCTGGCGACCAGACGCAGATGCTGTACCGCCCGGGGACCACTGCCACGATGCCACCGCCCACGCCACTCTTGCCCGGCAGGCCCACGCGATAGGCGAAATTGCCGGCTTCGTCGTACAGGCCGCTGGTGGCCATGATCGCGTTCACCTGCTGGGCCTGACGTGCGCTGAGCACGTGTTCACCGCTGTGCGGGCAATAGCCGCTGTTGGCCAGAAACGCAAAGCCCCGGGCCACATCGACGCAGTTCATCGACAGCGCGCAGTGATGGAAGTAGCTGCTCAGCACCGCGTCCACGTCGTTATGAAAGTTGCCAAACGCAGTCATCAGCCAGGCCATCGCGGCATTGCGCGCGCGGTGCTGGTATTCGGACTCGGCCACCACCGTGTCGCTGACGATGCGCGGGTTGCCAGCCAGGCGGCGAACGAAGTCGCGCATCGACAGGGCAGGGGTGGCGAAGCGTGACTGGTTGATGTCGCAGATGACCAGTGCGCCGGCATTGATGAACGGGTTGCGCGGACGACCCTTTTCCACCTCCAGCTGCACCAGCGAGTTGAAGGCCTGGCCCGAGGGCTCGTAGCCCAAGCGCGACCAGATGTCTTCGCCGCTATGGTTGATCGCCTGGACCAGGCTGAACACCTTGGAAATGCTCTGAATAGAGAAGGGCGTGTAGGCATCGCCTGCGCAGTGCAACTGGCCATCAAGGCCCTGCACTGCGATGCCAAGCTGGTTAGGGTCGACCTGGGCCAGGGCGGGGATGTATTGCGCGACCTGACCCTGGCTTAGCAGTGGGCGCACCTGGTCGAGAATCTCTTGCAGCATGTCTTGCATCGCGACGGCCTTGGGAAGGAGGAAGGATGGGTCTCAGACGCTGCGGCACGCCGTCAGGGCACGCCTTCTACCCACATGCCCTGGCCGAGCGTCGAAGCTTAGTGAGCCGAGTGCGGCAGTGGGGTCAGGCCGCTTTTCTCGATAGCGGCGTCCGCCTGGGCAGAGGCCATGTAATCAAGCAGTGCCTGGGCCGCCGCCCGGTGCTGGCTATTGGCAACCACCGCACCCGAATACATCGTCATCTTTTGCCCCTCGGCCGGGATCAGCCCCACGATGTCGATGCCGGGCACCGGCTTGAGCTCGCTCAGCTGCTGGAACCCGATGGCTGCCTCACCGCGTGCGACCACCTTGCCGACGGGTTCGGCAGGGATCATATGGGCTTTGTGGGCGAAGCCTTCGCCCAGGTTCATGCTCGGGAACAGGGTCTTTGACAGGTAGACCCCGCTGGCGCTGTCGGAGTAGGCGACCGAAGGGCTATCCAGCAGCACCTGACGCAACTCGCCCATCGTGCCGATAGCCGGCTTGGGCTCGCCTTTGCGCACGGCCATGGCGATGAACGACTTGCCCAGGTCGATGCGGCTTGCCTGGTCGGCCTTGCCGTCGGCAACCAGCTTGTCCAACGCCGAGCCCACCATCAGCACCACATCGGCCGGCTCGCCACGTTTCAGCCGGTTCGGGATGGCTTGCGGGGTCTGGCCCATCGATGGCGCGGCAAGCACGTTCAGCTTTACCCCGTAGGTGTGTTCATAGGCAGGTGCAACGCCGCGGATGGCACCCATGATGCCGCCGGAGCTGAGCACGGTCAGCGTGGTGGCCTGGTCATGGGTGGGTTCTGCGGCAGAGCAGGCAAAGGTGGCAACCAGTAGTGCCGTGCAGGACAGCGTTTTCAGCATGGGATACTCCAGATAAAACGAGCAGCTTATTGGCAGCCTGGCCCGGCGCTAAATTAAGCGGCGTTAAGAATGTTTCATGCTCACCGGTTCGGCCATTTCTCCAGCAGGATCGACACGAACTTCTCTGCCGCCGGCGACAGCGAGGCGCCGCGGCGGTAGACCAGACCCAAGGTGCGGGTCACCTCCGGCTCGATCAACGGCACGCTTACCAGCGTCGGGTGGTCTGCACTGGGCATGGCCAGGCTAGGCATGGCCGAGACGCCAAGGCCGGCCTCGACCATGCCCAACGACGTGGACAGGTGCTGCACTTCGTAGAACCATTTCGGCCGCAGGTTCAGCCCGGCCAAGGCGTGGTCGAGCAGCATGCGGTTGCCGCTCAATCGACCCACGCCGATCAAACGGTAGTCGGCAAGCTCGGTCCAGGTCACCGCATCGCGGTTCGCTAGAGGGTGGTCGCGCCGGCAGGCCAGCACGAAGTGCTCCTGCACCAACGACACGAACTCGATGTCCGGGTGCTGGCCGCTCATCATGTTGATGCCAAAATCGGCTTCACCCCGCAGCACGGCCTCCAGGCCATCATTGGCGCTCAGGTCCAACAGACGAATGCGGATCTTGGGGTATTGGTCGTTGTAGTCGCGGATCACCGACGGCAGGAAATAGAACGCTGCAGTCGGGATACAGGCCAGCGTCACCTGCCCGGTCTGACGCTCGGCCAACTCCCGGATACTGAGAATCGAATCCTCGAAGTCGTCCAGCAAGCGCCTGGCCTTGGGCAGAAAATCACGGCCCACGCTGGTCAGGCTTACGCGGCGCGTAGTGCGCTCCAGCAGCGACGTGCCCAGACCTTCTTCTAGCTTCTTGATCCGTCGACTCAGAGCCGGTTGGGACAGGTGTAATACCTCGGCAGCCTCGTGAAAGCTCCCAAGTTCGGCGATTTTGACGAAAGATCGTATGTCTTGAAGCTCATATTCCACCAGTCACCTCCTCACCAAAAATGCCTATTATTGTTTTGTGAAACGGAATAATCACTACGATATTTGCATTGGAATGATTTATCCATCCCTGTCACTCTTTTGCTCACGGCATCAATGATGTCCATTGATCAACAAGAGTGCGAAATCATGCAACGAATTCCTTGCGTACTCATGCGCGGCGGCACCTCCAAGGGGCCGTTTTTCCATGCGTGGGACTTGCCTGCCAATGTGGTCGAGCGCGATGAATTGCTCATCGACCTGATGGGGTCCGGTCATGAGCTGGAAATCGACGGTATCGGTGGCGGCAGCCCGCAGACCAGCAAGGTCGCGATCATCAGCCCGTCGCTGCATGCCGACGCCGACGTCGATTACCTGTTCGTGCAGGTGATGGTCGCCCAGCGCCGCGTGGACACTGCGCCCAACTGCGGCAACATGCTGTGCGCGGTCGGCCCCTTCGCCATCGAGCAGGGGCTGGTCAAGGGCCAGGAAGGCAAGACCTTGGTGCGCATCCGTAACCTGAACACTGGCACCTTCGTCAACTCGCTGGTGGAAACCCCAGGTGGCATCGTGCGCTATGAAGGGCGTACCGCCATCGATGGCGTGCCGGGCACCGCCGCGCCGGTGCACCTGACCTTCCTCGATGCGGTTGGCAGCAAGACCGGCAAGCTCTTTCCTACCGGGCAAGCCAAGGATGTGATCGATGGCGTGCCGATGACCTGTATCGACATGGCCATGCCCATGATGGTCATCCAGGCCAGTGACCTGGGCATGACCGGCGCCGAAACGCCCGACGAGCTCGACGCCAACGGCCCTCTGCTCAAGCGCCTTGAAGCGCTGCGGCTCAAAGCCGGCAAGGCCATGGGCCTGGGCGATGTCAGCGGCATGGTGATACCCAAGCCAGTGCTGGTGTCCAAGCCGCGCTACGACGGCACGCTCCAGGTGCGCTACTTCATGCCGCACAATTGCCACCGTGCCCTGGCGATCACGGGTGCTGTAGGGCTGGCCACTGCCTGTGTCAGCCCTGGCAGCGTCATTGTGGATCTGCTGGGTGAACACGCCCTGGAATTGAGCCAGGTTCGCCTTGAGCATCCAAGCGGTGGCATCGACGTCGCGTTGTCACGCAGCGGCGCCGATGGCAAGACCTTGCAAGCCTCGGTGGTACGTACTGCCCGGCGGCTGTTTTCAGGATTCGTCTACGCGCCTACCTTGCGCAGGTTGGCTGGCTAGCCACCTGCATGGATTGACCGCGGCACCTTGCAACAAGCGCATCCGCACAATATGAACAATGGGTGATGCCTCATGAAACTTGCCAAATCGCTGTACTTCCAGATCCTCTGCGCCGTCCTGCTGGGTGTAGTGGTCGGTCACTTCTGGGCGCAACAGGCCGTTGCGCTCAAACCTCTGGGCGATGCCTTCATCAAGCTGGTCAAGATGATGATCGCGCCCGTGGTGTTCTGCACCATCGTCACCGGTATAGCCGGCATGACCGACAAGCGCTCGCTCGGGCGCCTGATGAGCAAGACACTGCTGCTGTTCCTGGGGCTGACCATCGTCAGCCTGATCATCGGCCTGGCCGCGGTGTACCTGTTCAAGCCAGGGGTCGGCATGAACATCGACCCGGCCACCCTGAGCACCGAAGGGTTGACCCAGTTCACCGCCTCGGCCGCCAAGCTGGGCGTGGTGGACTTCTTCATGCACATCATCCCGGACACCTTCATGGGGGCGTTCAACAAGGGTGAAGTGCTGCCGGTGCTGTTCATCGCCGTGCTCAGCGGGTTCGCGCTGTCGTCCATGGGCGAGAAGGGCAAGCCGGTGCTGGATGTGCTGGAAGCGGTCTCGACCATGGTGTTCCGCATCTTCGGCTACCTCATGCGTTTCGCACCGGTCGGTGCGTTCGGGGCCCTGGCGTTCACGGTCGGGCAGTACGGCGTGACCTCGCTGGGGTCGCTCGCCAAGCTGATCGGCACGCTCTACATCGCCTGTGCGTTCTTCGTGCTGGTCGTGCTGGGCGGCATCTGCCGCGCCCATGGTTTCAGCCTGTGGAAGCTGCTGCGCTATTTCCGCGAAGAGTTCCTGGTGGTACTGGGCACTTCTTCCACGGAACCGGTGTTGCCGCGCATGCTGGAGAAGCTGGAAAAGCTTGGCTGCAAGAAGGGGGTCGTTGGCCTGGTACTGCCCACCGGCTACTCGTTCAACCTCGACGGCACGGCGATCTACTTGTCTTTGGCCGCCGTGTTCATTGCCCAGGCCTGCAACATCGACCTGAGCCTGGGCCAGGTGGTGACCATGCTGGCGATCATGCTGCTGTCGTCAAAAGGCGCAGCGGGCGTGACCGGCAGCGGCTTCGTGGCCTTGGCTTCGACCCTGACCGTTGTCCATGACATTCCGCTGGCAGGCCTGGCCCTGCTGATCGGTATCGACCGCTTCATGTCCGAAGCCCGCGCCCTCACGAGCCTTGCCAGCAATGCCGTGGCCACCGTGGTGGTGTCGATTTCCGAGAATGCGTGTGACAAGCAGGTTCTGCTCAGTCGCCTCAATGGCGAGCCTGTGGTCGAGCAGGCACCGGCCACGGTAGGCCCCGACGCCGCCTGGGTCGCCAAGCCAGGCCACCACGGCTAAGACGTCCGCTACACCCTGAACTCAAAACGCAGCAACCCGCGTGCAGGAACGCGCGCGGGTAGGGGGCTCGTCTGCGCCATCGGCGGCCCAACCCGGATAAAAACAAGAGAGAAAAGCCATGCTCGCACTCCTGGGCTTGATCATGGTGGTGACGTTCACCTACCTGATCATGAGCAAACGCCTGTCCCCGATCGTCGCCTTGACGGTCGTACCGATCGTCTTCGCGCTGGTGGGGGGCTTTGCGCCTGACCTTGGCAAGATGATGCTCGACGGGCTGAAAATGGTGGCCCCGTCGGCCGCCTTGCTGCTGTTCGCCATCCTGTTTTTCGGCTTGATGATCGATGCCGGCCTGTTCGACCCTCTGATCCGTAAGATCCTCAAGCGCGTCAACGGCGACCCCATCAAGATCGCCATTGGCACTGCATTGCTGTCGCTGCTGGTGGCACTGGACGGTGACGGTACCACCACCTACATGATCACCTGCGCCGCCATGTTGCCCTTGTACAAGCGCATCGGCATGAACCCGATGATCCTGGCAACGGTGTCGATGCTGTCCTTGAGTATCATGAGTGGCATGAGCCCCTGGGGCGGACCTGCCACCCGTGCCATCGCAGCCCTTGGGCTCGATGCCACCGACTATTTCATTCCCATGCTGCCCACAGTGATCGGTGGGGCTGCCTGGGTGGTGTTCACCGCCTACTTGCTGGGGCGTGCCGAGCGACGCCGCATCGGCAACGTGGCCCTGGAGTCCGGCGGCGGCAATTGCTACATCAAGGAAATCCTGGGTGACACGCCCCACAAGCGTCCGCGTCTGGCCTACGTGAACCTGGTGCTGGTCATTGTGGTCATGACCGCACTGGTGCTGGGCCTGATGCACGCGGCGATCCTGTTCATGATCGGTTTCGTTGCCGCCTTGATGATCAACTACCCGCAACTGGAACTGCAGAAAGAACGCATCCTGGCCCATTCGGGCAACGCCATGACCGTGGTGCTGCTGGTGTTCGCCGCTGGTATCTTCGCCGGCATCTTCTCGGGCACCAAGATGGTCGATGCCCTGGCGCAAACCCTCGTGGACTGGATCCCGGAAGCCTGGAGCCACTGGTTCCCGCTGGTGGTGGCGCTGACCAGCATGCCGCTTACCTTCGTGCTGTCCAACGATGCGTACTATTTCGGGGTGGTGCCGATCCTGGCCAATGCTGCCGCCGCCTATGGCATCGACCCCGTTGAAATCGCCCGCGCCTCGGTGCTTGGTCAGCCGGTGCACTTGATGAGCCCGTTGGTCGCCTCGACCCTGCTGCTGGTGGGCATGGTGGACAAGGACATCGGCGACTTCCAGAAGGCCACGGTGAAGTGGGCAGTGCTCACTTCGCTGGTCATCACCGCCTTGGCGGTGTTGACCGGTGCGTTGTCGTTCTTCGTCTGAATGGTGCGGGCGCCAGGCGCCCGCCATCGCTGACACCCCAAAAACAACAATAGAGTACCGATCATGTCCTTGACCCTCGTGCGAGGGGCCACGTGTGGCCTGCTCTGCGGCTGCCTGCCTGTGGCCGGCGCTACTGGCTTCATCGATGACAGCAAGCTCAAGTTGCAAATGCGCAATGTCTATTTCAACGAAAACTTTCGCGACGAACAGGGCATGAGCCCCCGCGCCGCAGCCACCGCCAAGAGCGAGCGTACCGAGTGGGCGCAGGGCTTCTTGCTCGATTATCAGTCGGGTTACACCCCCGGTACCCTCGGCGTGGGGCTCGATGCACTGGGCTTGTTGGGCGTGCGCCTAGATTCGGGGCGTGGCCGCAGTGGCACGGGCCTGTTGCCTGTGCATGACGACGGCCGGGCCGCCGACGCGTTCGCCAGTGCGGGCGGTACCTTCAAGGCGCGTGTTGGCCAGAACGTCGTCAGGCATGGCACCTTGTTGCCCAAGACCCCAGTGCTGGTGCACAACGATGCTCGCTTGATGCCGCAAACCTACCAGGGTACGCAGGTCACCAGTGCCGCAATCGATAACCTGAACCTCACGGCAGGGCACCTGACCCGTTTCAAACAGCGCGATTCTTCGAACAGCACCGGCCTGTACCTGGACGGCTACAGTGGCGGCGAAGCCGGAGACTTCAGTTTCGCCGGCGCCGACTACACCGTCAGCAAACAGCTGCGCCTGAGCTACTATCACGGTCAGCTCGAGCATTTCTATCGTCAGGACTTCGCCGGGGTGATTCACGACCATGCGCTGGCTGGCGGTGTCCTGACCACGGACCTGCGCTATTTCAAAAGCAAAAGCACCGGTGCGGCCTACGGTGGCCCGATCGACAATGACATGCTCAGCGGGCAAATCGCCTACACGCATTCCGGCCACACGTTCGGTGCAGGTTATCAAGCGCTCAATGGCGAAGCGGGGCTGCCGTACATCAGCGGGGCGACGGTGTATTCATTCAGTAACGTGGGCATTGGCAAGTTCATCGAAGAAGATGAAAAGACCTGGATGGCGAGCTATGTCTACAATTTCGCAGCGGCCGGGGTGCCGGGGTTGACCTTCATGACCCGCTACCTGAGCGGCGATAACGGCCGTTCTGGCGCGGCGGGTCTGAGCGAGTGGGAGCGCGATGCAGAGCTTGCGTATGTCGTGCAATCAGGCCCCGCCAAAGGGCTTGGCGTTAAGCTGCGCAACTACGTGTACCGCTCGGACGTTGCGCGTGGCCGTGACAGCAATCGGCTGTACCTGACGTACGATATCGCGCTGTGGTGAGGTCGCGAGCATCAAGATGCGTGCGCTGGCAACCGTTTCACGCCCACAGCCCCAGCATGATCAATACGGCCATGCCCAGCGCGGCAGCAAAGGAGCAACCACCCAGCGCCAGGGCAGCGCGACCCTTGCGATACCAGCCATCGCGGCCCAGGGCCAGTGCAGGCTCGTACAAGCTGCGCCAGCACAGCTCGGTGGCGTGGAACGCCTGCAGGTGGTTGGGCGAGGCGTCCAGCCAGCGACGAAAGTCGATACGCTCGCATGCGGTGACGTCCGGGCTCTGCAAACGCACATACCACTGTGCTGCCTGGCGCGTCGGGGCATCGGGGCGGGGCTGGACGGCGAGCAACGCCTGCACCATGAGACGCTCGACACTGCGTAGCGGCAAGCCAAGACGTGTGGCGACCCTGGCCTGGGCCAACTGATCGAGACGGCTTAGCAGAAACACCTGGCGCGCAGCGCGTGGCAGGCGCTTGAGTGCGAGCAGCAGGGCAGCATCGCTATCGGCAGCGTGCTTGGGTAAGGGCGTGGGGAGGCGCAAGAGCATGCGGGTCATGAGCAGTTCCTTGCTGAAGCGAGCATCTGGGAGAGCATCCGTGACGCTGAGCCTAAGCTGAACGAGATTGATTCTCAAGTGCTGAACCGGCAAACTTTTGTAATGGCCGTTCACCCTTGGAAACACTTTTGCTACCATCGCCGCCATCACGATCTTCATTAGCCTGAAGAGCCAAAAAAAAGACCCAGCAAAAAGCTGGGTCAAAAACCGTGATTAGCCTGATGAGGAGATAATCCGAGAGCGACCTAAGCTCCGGGTTATCCAGCGGATCTCGCGATCAGCTGAGTGCAATAATAATCGTTATCATTTGCCAGTCAAATGATTTTTTATACATGACGGTAGAATACCTACCGCTGCGCTTCCTTGTCCCCCAAACCAGGGCCTTGGCTTCACACGCCATGCGCCAACTTTGACCCCTCGCATTCTCCACTACCTGCCTCAAGCGGCGGGGTCTGCCGTGCGCTGGTGTTCCAGCAGCGCGCGAGCCATGTCCATCATGTGCATCAACGCAAACATCAGTTCTCGCTGGCTACCATGCTGGTGGGTGGCGGTTTCCTGGGCGGTTGCCGCCGCACAGCGCAGTAGGGCGATGGCGTGCTCCTGGGCTTGATCGCGTGTGACGCCCTCGTGAAGCGTCCAGATCCTGTTTTCGGGCGTGGGACGCGGCGGGTTGGGGTTCAGGTAATAATCAAGCGCGCGGCGGGCGGCTTCGCTGTCGAGATCTGTTTCGTCGTTTTTCGGATGTTTCATTGCGATACCTTCCAGGTTCTCGTCAAACACAATGAACTCAGAGCATAGGTCAATTTGTATTTTCTAGCGCCGAATAAATAATTCAGATTGTGTATTGCTGCTTCCAATACAGTCCGTATTGTTGCCGCTCATGGAAAACTGGAATGCATTTCTCAAGCGCTACAAGCGCGAACACAACCTCAGCCAGTTGAAACTGGCCGAGCGCCTGGGCATGACGCAGGGTGGGGTAGGGCACTGGCTTCGCGGCACGCGCCGCCCTACGTTGGAGACCATCAACGAAAAACTGGAAAAGCTCGGGCTGGTCTTTCTGGAGGCGCAGGTCATGGTGGTCGAGCGCGACCTCGTGCGTGAATCTCCCGGCAATTACGGCGCTGAGCCGCCTGTTTCCGCACAGGCCCTGCTTTATGCGAGCTTCCGCTTTCCAGTGCTCAAGTGGGCGGACTTGCAGGGTCCCTTGCCTGAAACCAGTGAGGTACATGAGCAGACCGACTACATGCCTGCGGGCAATGCATTCTGGCTTGCCGTGGAAAACGACTCGATGAACGCCGCCAGCGGCAAGAGCGTGCCGGAAGGCATGCGCGTGCTGGTCGACACCGGCTTGCCAGCCGAGCCCGGCCGGTTGGTGATTGCCCGCCAGCCTGGCAAAGCGCCTGTGCTACGCCAGTTGGTCGAAGAAGGCGGTGACAAGATGCTCAAGCCGTTGAACACCCGTTACCCCACGGTGCTGTGCGAAACCGGCTGCGAGTTCCTGGGGGTGGTGGTGCGGGTACACGGCGCGTTCTGAGGCCACGTGGCCCGAGCGGTGAGGCAAGGGCCGCAGGCCGTCGGGCACCGCGACCCCGAGGCGCTCAAGATTCCAGCTCGACCAATGCTGCCCCTTCGCTGACCATGTCGCCTTCCTGGCACAACAAGGCTTTGACCGTGGTGGCCTTGGGGGCCCGAATGCTGTGCTCCATTTTCATGGCTTCCAGCACCACCAGCGGCGCACCCGCTTCTACCGCCTGGCCTACCTCTACCAAGACTCGCACGATGCTGCCGTTCATGGGAGCGGTCAGGCCGCCTTGGTGGGCAAGGTCGATGGCCGCTTCGGTAACCGGGTCGAATGCCTCGAAGGTGTGGAGCTCTCCGTCCCAGTGCAGATACAGGCTGGCGCCTCTGCGAATGGCCAGGTGGCGAGTGCGCAGGCCTGACTGCTCCCGCATCAGCCAATCGCCTTGCAGGCCCCACAGGCCTTGGGACGTCTGGTTGAGCGTAATGACCTGATCATGGCCGTTGCGGGTCAGATGCACAGTCGTCGAGGTGCCCGCCCCCAGGCGCAGCCCGTCTCGTTGGGCCCATGGGGAGTGGGGGTCATCCAAACGTGTGCGGGGCGGTTCGCTTTGCAACCACGCCTGGGCTGCAGCTTCCCAGCCCTCATCCGACAAGGCCTGCGCGGTGGGCAACAGCACATCCTGATGACGCGGGATGAAGCCGGTATCCAGCTCGGCTGCTGCGAATGCAGGATGGGCCAGGATGCGTCGAAGGAAGGCGATGTTGGTTTTGACACCGCCTACCGCGAACTCATCCAGCATGGCCAGCAAACGCAGGCGAGCCTGTTCCCGGTCTTCGCCCCAGGCGATCAGTTTGCCCAGCATCGGGTCGTAGAAGGGCGACACCGTATCGCCTTCGCTCACACCGCTGTCCACGCGCCGGCCTGCACCGCAAGCCGGTTCCCGGTACAGCGTCAGGGTGCCAGTGGCCGGCAAGAAGTCATTGGCAGGGTCTTCGGCGTACAGCCGCACTTCGATGGCATGACCGTTGAGCGGGACCTGGTCCTGAGTGATGGGCAGGGGCTCACCGCAGGCCACACGAATCTGCCAGGCCACCAAGTCCAGGCCGGTGATGGCCTCGGTGACGGGATGCTCCACTTGCAGGCGCGTGTTCATTTCCATGAAAAAGAACTCGCCACGGGCGTCGAGCAAGAACTCCACGGTGCCGGCCCCAACATAGCCAATCGCTTGGGCCGCCCGTACTGCCGCCTCGCCCATGGCGCGGCGCAGATTTGCCGAAAGGCCTGGGGCAGGGGCTTCCTCGACCACCTTCTGATGACGGCGCTGGATCGAGCAGTCGCGCTCGTTGAGGTACAGACAGTGACCGTGGCGATCGGCGAAAATCTGGATCTCCACATGGCGCGGCTTCAAGACGTACTTTTCCACCAGCATCCGCGCATCGCCAAATGATGACAGGGCTTCGCGTTGCGCCGACGCCAGGGCGTCGGCCAATTGGCTTTCGTCCTCGACCACCTTCATGCCCTTGCCACCACCCCCGGCGCTGGCCTTGAGCAAGACCGGGTAGCCCACGTGCCGGGCGGCTTGCCTGAAGGTCTCCAGGTCCTGTGCCTGGCCGTGATAGCCCGGCACCAGCGGCACGCCTGCGGCCTCCATCAAGGCCTTGGCTGCCGACTTGCTGCCCATGGCGTCGATGGCTGACGCTGGCGGGCCCAGAAACATCAAGCCAGCGGCTTCGACTGCGCGGGCAAAGTCTGCGTTTTCCGAAAGAAAGCCATAGCCCGGGTGAATGGCCTGGGCACCGCTGGCCTTGGCCGCCGCCACCAGCTTGTCGATTTGCAGGTAACTGTCTGCCGCCTTGTTGCCACCCAGGTCCACGCACACATCGGCTTCGCGGCTGTGCCGGGCATTACGGTCGATGGCGCTGTGCACGGCCACCGTGGTCAGGCCCATGGCCTTGGCGGTGCGCATCACCCTGCAGGCGATTTCGCCGCGGTTGGCCACCAGCAACGTTGTCAATGGCGGGCGGTTCATGGGCGTGGCTCCTTGTTCGCATCGGCTTGCCAGGCAGGTTGGCGTTTTTCCAGAAACGCCCGCAGGCCTTCCTGGCCCTCGGCGCTTACACGAATGCGCGCGATGGCGTTCTCACAATAACGACGCAGGCTGGGGCTCAAGGCACCGCCATCGACCTCGCGCAGCAGCTCCTTGGTCGCGCGCATCGCCTGGGGGCTGTTGGCCAAAAGGGTTTCAACCCACTGACCCACGTTGGCCTCCAATTGGCTGGCCGGGTACACCTCGGCCAACAACCCAAGCGCCTGTGCCTGCGCCCCGCTGAAGCGCTCTGCCGTAAGTGCATAACGGCGGGCTGCGCGCTCGCCGATGGCCTTGACCACGAAGGGGCTGATGACCGCCGGCGCCAGGCCAATGCGTACCTCCGACAGGCACAGCTGGGCGTCTTCGGCGCCAATGGCCATGTCGCAGCAACTGATCAGGCCCAGGGCACCGCCGAATGCGGCGCCCTGAACCACCGCCAAGGTCGGCACCTTGATGCGGTGCAGTGCATACATCAACTCGCCCAGCTCGCGTGCGTCATCCAGGTTGGTGTTGAAGTCCAGCTGCGCCGACTGCTGCATCCACGCAAGGTCGGCCCCGGCACTGAAATGCCGCCCCCGCCCGCGCAGCAACACGAAGCGTATGCCCGCGTCATCGGCCAGCTGCCCCAGGGCAATGTTCAGCTCGCGGATCATCAAGGCATTGAAGGCGTTGTGCTTGTCCTCGCGGCTGAGCCACAAGGTGGCGAAGCCACGTGGGTCGTGGCTCACTTCTACCGTAGTGAAATCGCTCATGGGATCACATCCTGAATATGCCGAAGCGGCTCGGTTCGATCGGTGCGTTCAGCGCAGCGGACAAGGCCAGGCCCAGAACATCGCGGGTCTGCGCCGGGTCGATGACGCCGTCATCCCACAGGCGGGCGCTGGAATAGTACGGGTGGCCCTGATGCTCGTACTGATCGAGGATCGGCTGCCTGAGCCTGGCCTCGTCCTCGGCGCCAAACGGCTCGCCGCTGCGCTCGCTCTGCTCGCGCTTGACCTGCACCAGCACGCCGGCAGCCTGTTCGGCGCCCATCACCCCGATGCGCGCATTGGGCCACATCCAGAGAAAGCGCGGGTCGTAGGCGCGCCCGCACATGCCGTAGTTACCGGCACCGAAACTGCCGCCAATGATGACCGTGAACTTGGGCACCTGCGCGCAGGCCACGGCTGTGACCAACTTGGCGCCATGCTTGGCGATGCCGCCTTCTTCGTACTTCTTGCCCACCATGAACCCCGTGATGTTCTGCAGGAACAGCAACGGGATACCGCGCTGGCAAGCCAGTTCGATGAAGTGCGCGCCTTTTTGCGCAGCCTCGGCAAACAGGATGCCGTTATTGGCCAGGATGGCGATCGGGTAGCCGTGCAGGTGAGCGAAACCGCACACCAGGGTCGTTCCGAACAGGGCCTTGAATTCATCGAAGACCGAGCCATCGACCAGCCGTGCGATGACTTCGCGTACATCGAAAGGCTGCTTGGCGTCAGCCGGAATCACGCCGTAGAGCTCTTGCGCTGGATACAAGGGCGCAACCGGTGGCATGCATTGCACGGCGCCGAGCTTGCGCCAGTTGAGATTGGCCACGCAGCGCCTGGCCAGCGCCAGGGCATGCTCGTCATTGTCGGCGTAATGGTCGGCTACACCGCTGGTACGGCAATGTACATCGGCGCCGCCCAGCGCCTCGGCACTCACCACCTCGCCCGTGGCAGCCTTCACCAGCGGTGGACCGGCCAGGAAGATGGTGGCCTGCTGGCGCACCATGATCGCCTCGTCCGCCATCGCTGGCACATAGGCGCCGCCTGCGGTGCATGACCCCATTACCACGGCAATCTGGGCGATGCCCAGTGCGCTCATGTTGGCCTGGTTGAAGAAAATCCGCCCGAAGTGTTCACGGTCGGGAAACACCTCGTCCTGACGCGGCAAGTTGGCGCCGCCCGAATCCACCAGGTAGATGCATGGGAGGCGGTTCTGCAAGGCGATGGTCTGCGCTCGCAGGTGCTTTTTCACCGTCAACGGGTAATAGGAGCCACCTTTGACCGTGGCGTCGTTGGCCACGATCATGCATTCCACGCCTTCCACGCGCCCGATCCCGGCGATCAGGCCGGCTGCCGGAACGTCTTCGCCATAGACCTGGTGTGCAGCCAACTGGCCGATCTCGAGAAAGGCAGAACCGGCATCGAGCAGACGGTCGATTCGCTCGCGGGGCAACAGTTTGCCTCGCGAGGTGTGCCGCTCCTGCGCCTTGGCGCCGCCGCCTTGGGCTACCTGGGCAAGCAGTTCACGCAGGTTGTCCACCTGGGCCTGCATGGCCGCCTGGCACTGGGCGAATTCGGGTGACCTGGGGTTCACTTGGGATTTCAGAATCATCATGACTCCTGGTGCAGTGGCGCGCCCTTGGCGCGGCCCTGCAAGGTTGGCCAGTGTGGCCACGGCTGGCGTGATGAGCCTGCCGTGGCGCCAGCGCGTTCAGCGGGTCTCGTTGAACAACTCGCGGCCGATCAGCATTCGGCGAATTTCGCTGGTGCCGGCGCCGATTTCGTACAGCTTGGCATCGCGCAACAAGCGACCTGCGGGGAATTCGTTGATGTAGCCGTTACCGCCGAGAATCTGGATCGCTTCCAAGGCCATCTGCGTGGCGCGCTCGGCGGTGTAGAGAATCACCCCGGCCGCATCCTTGCGCGTTGTCTCGCCGCGGTCGCAGGCCTGGGCCACGGCATACAGGTAGGCGCGGCTGGCATTGAGCTGGGTGTACATGTCGGCGACCTTGCCCTGGATCAGCTGGAACTCGCCGATGCTCTGCCCGAACTGCTTGCGATCATGAATGTACGGCACCACCAGGTCCATGCAACTCTGCATGATGCCGGTCGGGCCGCCGGATAGCACCACGCGCTCGTAGTCCAGGCCGCTCATCAACACCCGCACGCCGCCATTGAGTTGACCGAGGATGTTGTCCTGGGGCACGTGCACGTCATCGAAGAACAGCTCGCAGGTGTTCGAGCCACGCATGCCCAGTTTGTCGAACTTGTTGCTGCGGCTAAAGCCTGCCCACTCGCGCTCGACGATGAACGCAGTGATGCCATGGGGGCCCTTTTCCAGATCGGTCTTGGCGTAGATGACGTAGGTGTTGGCATCGGGTCCGTTGGTGATCCACGTCTTGCTGCCGTTGAGCACATAGTGGTCGCCGCGCTTGTCGGCGCGCAGTTTCATCGACACCACGTCCGACCCGGCATTGGGTTCGCTCATTGCCAGGGCGCCGACGTGCTCGCCGCTGACCAGCTTGGGCAGGTATTTGGCCTTTTGCGCGGGCGTGCCGTTACGGTTGATCTGGTTGACGCACAAATTGGAGTGGGCGCCGTAGGACAGCGCGACCGAGGCCGAGGCGCGGCTGATCTCCTCCATCGCCACCACGTGGGCGAGATAACCCAGGCCTGCGCCACCGTATTCTTCCGGCACGGTGATGCCGAGCAGGCCCATGTCGCCGAATTTGCGCCACATGTCGGCAGGGAACAGGTTGTCGTGGTCGATCTGCGCGGCGCGAGGGGCGAGCTCGGCGGCGGCGAAGGTGCGCACCTGGTCGCGAAGCATGTCGATGGTCTCGCCCAGGGCGAAGTTCAGGCTGGGGTAATGCATGCGGGGGCACCTTGTTGTTCTTGAAATGGGATTACGCCGCTAGCGGCAAGCTTACCTGGGTAGGCGGCTGACGCCGACAACGTGCGTTGCTGCCTATCACCTTTACGTAAACGTAAACCTGCGCCTGCTTTTTTGTCAATTTATCCATCACCTTTACGTAAACGTAAATCTGAGCCAAAGTGATTGGCGCGCGCTTGGCCCCTATCCAGAACAATCAAAAGAAGGGACGCACATGACTCAACCCAGCTATACCCGCGGTCGCCAGGATCGCCCTTTGCTTACCCAAACCATCGGCCAGGCCTTCGACGCGACAGTAGCGCGCCTGCACGAGCAGGAAGCGTTGGTGGCTCGGCACCAGCGCCTGCGCTACAGCTGGCGGCAACTGGCAGAGCAGGTTGAGTCGTGTGCTCGAGCGCTGATGGCCCTTGGGATCGAAACCGGTGACCGCGTGGGCATCTGGTCACCCAACTGCGCGCAATGGTGCATTCTCCAGGTGGCAACCGCCAAGTTGGGTGCCATCCTGGTCAACGTCAACCCGGCTTACCGTGTGGGCGAGCTTGAATATGTGCTGCGCCAGTCAGGGTGCAGTTGGCTGGTCTGTGCCGATGCGTTCAAGCATTCCGATTACCACGCCATGATCCAGGCCTTGGTGCCCGAATTGGCTACCGCCGCACCCGGTCAGGTCACCAGTGCCTCGCTGCCTGCCTTGCGCGGGGTGATAAGCCTGGCCAACGACCCGCCTGTTGGCTTCCTGCCGTGGGAGGCACTGGCCACTTGGGGCGCGTCCGTCAGCCGCGAGGCGTGCGCCGCCCGGCAGAACAGCCTTCATTTCGACCAACCGGTGAACATTCAGTACACCTCCGGCACCACTGGCGCGCCCAAGGGCGCTACCCTCAGCCATTACAACATCCTGAACAACGGCTTCATGGTCGGCGCCAGCCTGGGCTTGACTGAACGCGACCGCATGGTGATCCCGGTGCCCCTGTACCACTGTTTCGGTATGGTCATGGGCAACCTGGGCTGCATCACCCATGGCACTACCATGATCTACCCAAGCGACGCCTTCGATGCCGAGTTGGCCTTGCGCGCCGTGGCCGAGGAACGTGGCACCATTCTGTACGGCGTGCCCACCATGTTCATTGCCATGCTCGACCATCCGGCTCGCCAGCACGTGGACCTGTCGTCCTTGCGCAGCGGCATCATGGCAGGCGCCACTTGCCCGATCGAGGTGATGCGCAGGGTCATCGACCAGATGCACATGGCCCAGGTGCAGATCGCCTATGGCATGACCGAAACCAGCCCGGTGTCTTTGCAAACCGGGCCGGATGACGTGCTGGAACTGCGCGTCACCACAGTGGGCCGTACCCAGCCGCAGCTGGAAAGCAAGATCATCGACCCGCAGGGCGGCACGGTTGCACGCGGTCAGACCGGTGAGCTGTGCACGCGCGGCTACAGCGTGATGCTGGGTTACTGGGATAACCCCCAGGCGACAGCCAGCGCCATCGACGCGGCCGGATGGATGCACACCGGTGACCTGGCGGTGATGGACGAGGCGGGGTATGTGCGTATCGTCGGGCGCAACAAGGACATGATCATTCGCGGTGGCGAGAACATCTACCCACGTGAAATAGAGGAGTTCTTCTATACCCACCCGGCGGTGGCCGATGCCCAGGTCATTGGTATCCCGTGCAGCCGCTATGGCGAGGACATCGTCGCCTGGATCAAGCTGCATCCGGGTCACCAGGCTACTGCAGAGGCACTGCAGGCCTGGTGCAAGTCCCGTATAGCCCACTACAAGGTGCCCCGCCATATTCGCTTCGTCGATGAATTTCCCATGACGGTGACGGGCAAGGTGCAGAAGTTCAAAATGCGAGAAATCAGCATGGCGGAACTGGGGCAGATCACCTAGATCCTTCAGTGATGTGCCCCAGGGGTGATCCCTCACCTCGATTGCGATGCTCGCCAAATTGCCTCGGCCAGTTGAGCGACAGATGTTATCGACTCAGGCTTGAAACCGAAATCGAAATCGTCCTTCATCTGGCCAATGGCGCGCCTGAAGGCGTCCTTATCGAGTGTCTTCAGAACTGTCGCAGGATTAGGATCCTTGATGCCTGCCTCCTGGAGACACTCGATGACATAGGCTTCGTATTCATTTCGCTCGCTGTGGCTCATACCGTCAAGCGTCATATCCGTAACTCCTGAATCACAAAGGTGACTCATGATCGGAACAACGCGGCCGATGCGCCACTGGCAAAACTGACAGTTTTCGACTTCAGTCGCCCGCCTTTATCGGGGGTTCCTGGCTGGGTGGATCACCCACGGTTGGCGGAACCGTCGGCTGAATCGGCAGCTCATCCGGATCACGCTCAGGCTCCGGGGGCGGGAGGTTGGGATCGTCAATGTTCGGATCGGGCGTTTCCGGGGGCGTTGGGAGCGTCATGGCCATGCCTCGTGGGGTTGAGTGAACCTGTCCTGCAGCGTTCGACCGCTGGTGCCGTGAATCAATTCATTTTTGAACCCAGACTCGGTCGCCGCGCTCTCAACCCTTACCGCCACCAGTCCCAGGGAGCAAGGCCTGATGTCTTTGAACGAGCCCTTCGAAAGCGTGCCCACGGCAAACGATCATCCGGAGCAGGTCATCAGCCTGTCCCAGGCCTTGATGGCACCGCGTATCGCCATCGAGGACACCCAGCCGGTGCTAGATGGCGGCGCCTTTGCCGCCAAGGCCATCAGCAATCAGCCGGTTTCGGTCAGCACCAAAGTATTCACTGACGGCCATGACCGCATGGCCGTGGTGTTGAACTGGCGTCAGGCCGGTAGCCGACGCATTCATTGTGTGCCCATGACCTCGCCTGGCAATGACCTGTGGCTGGCAGAATTCACCCCGACTGAAATCGGGCCGCATGTGTTCAGCATCGAAGCCTGGATCGATCCGTATGCCACGTACTGCTACGACCTGGAGAAGAAGTTCAATGCCGGTGTCGGCGTAAAGCTTGAGCTTGAGGAAGGGCGTTTGCTGCTGGGCAAGGGCATCGAATTGAGCAGCGGCGCTCTGCGCGAGCAATTACAGGCGCTGCAAAGCACCTTGCAGACGCTGCCCGAGGACGAACAAGTGGCCCTGCTGCTGGGCGCCGAGGCGTCGCAGATGATGGCTGCCGCCGAGCACCGCAGCTACCTGACTCGCAGTTGCGACTACCCGCTGGATGTGGACCGCCCGGCCGCGCAATTCGCCAGCTGGTATGAGCTGTTCCCCCGTTCGATCACCGATGATCCCCAGCGCTACGGTACCTTCAACGATGTGCACCAGCGCCTGCCGATGATTCGCGACATGGGCTTCGACGTGTTGTATTTCCCGCCCATCCACCCCATCGGCATGCAGCATAGAAAGGGCCGGAACAATGCTTTGCAGGCACAGCCGGGCGACCCTGGCAGCCCTTACGCAATTGGCAGTGCCGACGGTGGGCACGATGCGATCCACCCCGAACTCGGCACGCGTGAAGATTTCCGCCGCTTGGTGTCGGCCGCAGCCCAGCATGGTCTGGAAATCGCCCTGGACTTCGCCATCCAATGCTCCCAGGACCACCCTTGGCTCCAAGCGCATCCAGGCTGGTTTAGCTGGCGCCCGGACGGGACCATCCGCTACGCCGAGAACCCGCCGAAAAAGTACCAGGACATCGTCAACGTCGATTTCTACGCACCCGACGCCGTACCTGGGCTGTGGATTGCACTGCGCGATGTGATCATCGGTTGGGTGGAGGAGGGCGTGAAGACGTTCCGGGTGGACAACCCGCATACCAAACCCCTGCCGTTCTGGCAGTGGCTGATCGCCAATGTACGCAGCCAATTCCCGGACGTGTTGTTCCTGGCCGAGGCGTTCACCAAGCCCGCCATGATGGCGCGCTTGGGCAAGGTCGGCTATGCGCAGAGCTACACCTACTTCACCTGGCGCAACACCAAGCAGGAGCTGAGCGAGTATTTCGAAACGCTCAACCAGCCCCCATGGAGCCAGTGCTACCGGCCGAACTTCTTCGTCAACACCCCAGACATCAACCCGTTCTTCCTCCAGCAGAACGGCCGCGCAGGCTTCCTCATCCGGGCCGCGCTAGCCACCATGGGGTCGGGCTTGTGGGGTATGTATTCGGGGTTCGAGTTGTGCGAAGCGGCAGGGCTGCCGGGCAAGGAAGAGTACCTGGACTCGGAGAAGTACGAAATCCGCCCGCGTGACTTCACCCAGCCTGGCAACATCATTGCCGAGATCGCCCAGCTCAACCGTATCCGCCGGCAGAACCCGGCCTTGCAGAGCCACCTGGGCCTGACGCTGCTCAATTGCTGGAACGACAACATTCTGTATTTCGCCAAGCGCACGCCTGCGCGTGACAATTACATCCTCATCGCCGTCAGCCTCGACCCGCATAATGCCCAGGAAGCCCATTTCGAACTGCCATTGTGGGAGCTGGGTCTTGATGACGGTGCCGAGACGCACGGCGAGGACCTGATGAACGGTCATCGCTGGTCGTGGTACGGCAAGACCCAGTTCATGCGCATCGAGCCTTGGCACCAGCCTTTCGGTATCTGGCGAATCAGTAAAGTCAGCTGAGCCTGGCGGAGAGCGGGCCCGCCTGCTCTCTGACGGTTTTTTACCGATCAAGCATTCAGAGGAATGGTACATGGCCAAGCGTACCCGCCCGGCAGCCTTCATTGACGACCCGCTGTGGTACAAGGATGCGGTGATTTACCAGTTGCACATCAAGTCGTTCTTCGATGCCAACAATGACGGTATCGGTGACTTCGCCGGGTTGATCAGCAAGCTCGACTACATCGCCGACCTGGGCGTCAACACCTTGTGGCTGCTGCCGTTCTATCCCTCGCCCCGACGCGACGACGGCTACGATATCGCCGAGTACAAGGCAGTGCATCCAGACTACGGCACCCTTGCCGACGCCCGCCGCTTCATTGCCGAGGCGCACAAACGCGGGCTGCGGGTGATCACCGAACTGGTCATCAACCACACCAGCGACCAGCATCCGTGGTTTCAACGTGCCCGCCATGCCAAGCGTGGCAGCAAGGCCCGCGACTTCTACGTGTGGTCCGATGACGACCACAAGTACGACGGCACCCGCATCATCTTCCTCGATACCGAGAAATCCAACTGGACCTGGGACCCGGTGGCAGGCCAGTACTTCTGGCACCGCTTCTACTCCCATCAGCCGGATTTGAATTTCGACAATCCGCAGGTGCTCAAGGCCGTGATCGGCGTGATGCGCTTCTGGCTGGACCTGGGTGTCGATGGCTTGCGGCTTGACGCCATCCCGTACCTGATCGAGCGCGACGGTACCAACAACGAGAACCTGCCCGAAACCCATGATGTGCTCAAGGCGATCCGGGCCGAGATCGATGCCAATTACCCTGATCGCATGTTGCTCGCCGAGGCCAACCAGTGGCCGGAGGATACCCGCCCTTACTTTGGCGAAGGCGACGGGGACGAATGCCACATGGCGTTCCATTTTCCGCTGATGCCACGCATGTACATGGCGCTTGCCATGGAAGATCGCTTTCCCATCACCGACATCCTGCGCCAGACCCCGGAGATTCCGGCCAACTGCCAGTGGGCCATCTTCCTGCGCAACCACGATGAGCTGACCCTGGAGATGGTCACCGACCGTGAGCGCGACTACCTCTGGAACTACTACGCCGAGGACCGCCGCGCCCGGATCAACCTAGGCATCCGGCGCCGCCTGGCGCCGCTGCTGCAACGCGACCGGCGCAGGATCGAGCTGCTCACCAGCCTGCTGCTCTCGATGCCAGGTACGCCAACGCTGTACTACGGCGATGAGCTGGGCATGGGCGACAACATCTACCTGGGCGATCGCGACGGCGTGCGCACGCCCATGCAGTGGTCGCCTGACCGCAACGGCGGGTTCTCCCGGGCCGACCCGCAGCGGCTGGTGCTGCCACCGATCATGGACCCGCTCTATGGCTACCAGACGGTCAACGTCGAAGCACAGAGCCACGATCCTCATTCATTGCTGAACTGGACTCGTCGCCTGCTCGCCGTGCGCAAGCAGCAAAAAGCCTTCGGCCGTGGCACGCTGCGCACGCTGACACCCAGCAACCGACGCATCCTTGCCTACATCCGGGAATTCACCGACGCCGATGGCCACACCGAGGTGATTCTCTGTGTCGCCAACGTGTCCCGGGCGGCCCAGGCTGCGGAACTGGATTTGTCCCAGTACGCCGACAAGGTCCCCGTGGAAATGATCGGCGGCAGCGCCTTCCCGCCCATCGGGCAGTTGCCGTTCCTGCTGACCTTGCCGCCTTATGGCTTCTACTGGTTCGTGCTGGCTGCCCACGACCGCATGCCCAGCTGGCACAACCAGCCTACTGAGGGGTTACCGGAATTGACCACATTAGTGCTACGCAAACGTCTTGAAGAGCTGCTCGAGTCGCCTTCACGCGACGCCTTGCAGTCCACCATCCTGCCCCAGTATTTGCCCAAGCGACGCTGGTTCGCGGGTAAGGAAGGGCCTGTCGATCAGGTCGACCTGAGCTATGGCGTGCGCATGGCCACGGCCGGTATGCCCGTGCTGTTCAGTGAAATCGAGGTGACCAGCGACGGGGTGACCAGCCGCTACCAGCTACCGTTCGGCTTGCTGCCCGAAGAGCAAATCAGCACGGCTCTGCCGCAGCAGTTGGCCTTGTCGCGCGTGCGACGGGCCAATGAGGTGGGCCTGATCACCGATGCCTTCGTCCTCGAACCCTTCATTCGCGCGGTGCTCAAGGCCTGCCAGGAGGGCGTGCGCCTGACCTGCGGGAACGATCAGGGCGAACTGCATTTCAATCACACCGAGCAGCTGGCTGGCCTGGCACTGGGCGATGACAGCTCGGTGCGCTACCTGAGCGCCGAGCAGTCCAACAGTTCGGTAGTGGTGGGCGATTCGGTGGTGCTCAAGTTGATCCGGCGGGTCAACGCAGGCATTCACCCAGAGCTTGAAATGAGCGCTTATCTCACCGCTGCGGGCTTCGCCAATATCTCGCCGTTGCTGGCCTGGGTCAGTCGCGAGGATGCCCAAGGCGCGCCACACCTGTTGATGATTGCCCAGGGCTATCTGAGTAATCAGGGCGATGCCTGGGCCTGGTCCCAGAACACCTTGGAGCGCGCCATTCGCGACCAGATGCAGCCCTCCAGTGCCGAAGGCGAACCCCATACCGACGCGGTCAGCGAACTGCGCGACTTCGCTTCTTTGCTGGGTCAGCGCCTGGGCGAGATGCACCTGATGCTCGCCGCACCTACCGAGGACCAGGCCTTCGCGCCTTATCCCAGCACTGACGCTGACAGCGAGCGGTGGAGTGCGCAGATCAGCACGGAGCTGACCCACGCGCTGGATCTGCTGGTGCAGCACCGTGACAAACTCGACCCTGAAAGCCAGGCGTTGGTCGATGACTTGCAGCAGCAGCGCGACGGGCTCGCCCAACGCGTGGCAGAACTTGCACGGCAGGCGCAGGGTGGGCTGTTGATGCGCGTGCATGGCGACCTTCACCTGGGCCAAGTGCTGGTGGTGCAAGGCGATGCCTACCTGATCGACTTCGAGGGGGAACCGTCCCGACCACTGGAAGAGCGCCGGGCCAAGCACAGCCCGTACAAAGATGTCAGCGGTGTGTTGCGCTCTTTCGACTATGCTGCTGCGATGATCCTGCGCAGCGCGTCTACGATGGACCTTTCCGAGCCGGCGCGACAAGCTCGGCAGCGGGTGGCCCGACAGTACCTTCACCAGTCCCGGCATGCGTTCATCGAGGCTTATGGCCTGGCCACCGCGGCCATGCCCCACGCCTGGGAGCAAGCCGAAGGCGAGCGTGCGGCACTTGAGCTGTTCTGCCTGGAAAAAGCGGCATACGAAATAACTTATGAAGCCGAAAATCGTCCAAGCTGGCTGGCCGTGCCTTTGCATGGCCTGCATGGACTGATCAGTACCTGGGGAGAGTCAGAATGAACGTTTCAACGCGTGAAAACGGCGGGCTTGGGCAACGGGACCTGGATGCCCTGGCGCGCGCCGAGCACGCCGATCCTTTTGCGGTACTGGGGCCTCACACCGATCCAGCAGGGGGCATGACCATTCGTGCCTACCTGCCCAATGCCCTGGGCGCCCGCGTGCTGGCGCGCGACGACCAGCGCGTGCTGGCCGACATGCGGCCAGGTGCATTGCCTGGCCTGTTCACCGCGCACCTGAACGAAGCGCATCCCTATCAGTTGCACATCAACTGGGCCGGCGGCGAGCAAGTCACGGAAGACCCCTACAGCTTCGGCCCGCAGCTGGGCGACATCGACCTGCACCTGTTCGCCGAGGGCAATCACCGGGACCTGGCAGGGCGCTTCGGTGCCCAACCGGCACAGGTCGACGGGGTGGATGGGGTGTGCTTTTCGGTCTGGGCACCCAATGCGCGCCGGGTATCGGTCGTGGGCGAGTTCAACAACTGGGACGGCCGTCGGCACCCGATGCGCCTGCGCCACGGTGCCGGTGTCTGGGAGCTGTTCATTCCACGTCTGGGTGTGGGTGAAACCTACAAGTTCGAGGTGCTGGGCAAGGACGGGATCCTGCCGCTCAAAGCAGACCCGTTGGCCCGTGCTACCGAGTTGCCGCCCAGCACCGCGTCCAAGGTGGCTGGGGCGCTTGGGCATGAATGGCGCGATCAGCAGTGGATGGACGAGCGCGCCCAGCGCCACGCCTATACCGCCCCATTGTCCATCTACGAGCTGCACCCAGGGTCGTGGCGCTGCGAACTGGATGAAGCCGGCGAAGTGGGGCGTTTCTACAATTGGCGCGAGTTGGCCGAGCGCCTGGTGCCTTACGTGCAGGAGCTGGGCTTCACTCATATCGAGCTGCTGCCGATCATGGAACACCCATTCGGCGGCTCGTGGGGCTACCAGCCGCTCTCGATGTTCGCCCCCACGTCGCGCTACGGCACGGCAGAGGACTTTGCCGCCTTTATCGACGCCTGCCACCAGGCCCGGATCGGCGTGATCCTGGACTGGGTGCCGGCGCATTTCCCCACGGACGAACACGGCCTGGCGCGCTTTGACGGCACGGCCCTCTACGAGTACGACAACCCGTTCGAAGGCTATCACCAGGACTGGAACACGCTGATCTACAACCTCGGGCGTAACGAGGTGCGGGGTTTCATGATGGCCTCGGCGCTTCACTGGCTCAAACATTTCCACATCGACGGGCTGCGGGTAGATGCCGTGGCATCGATGCTGTACCGCGACTACTCACGTAAGGCCGGAGAGTGGGTACCCAACCGCCACGGCGGGCGTGAGAACCTGGAAGCCATCGACTTCATCCGCCACCTCAACGGCGTGGCGGCGCATGAAGCGCCGGGTGCCTTGATCATTGCCGAGGAATCGACTGCCTGGCCTGGCGTGAGCAAGCCAACCGAAGAGGGTGGCCTGGGCTTCCATTACAAGTGGAACATGGGCTGGATGCATGACTCGCTCAGCTACATCCAGAACGACCCGGTGCACCGTACGCATCACCACAACGAGATGAGCTTCAGCCTGGTGTACGCCTACTCTGAGCACTTCATCCTGCCCATTTCCCATGACGAGGTGGTGCACGGCAAGCGCTCGTTGATCGACAAGATGCCGGGCGATCGCTGGCAGAAGTTCGCCAACCTGCGTGCTTACCTGGCCTTCATGTGGATGCACCCTGGCAAGAAATTGCTGTTCATGGGCTGCGAGTTCGGCCAGTGGCGCGAATGGAACCATGATCACCAGTTGGACTGGTACCTGCTGCAGTATCCCGAGCACCAGGGCGTACAGCGCCTGGTAGGCGACCTGAACCGCCTGTACCGTGACGTGCCGGCCCTGCATGAGCAGGACTGCAAGCCCGAAGGCTTCCAGTGGTTGATCGGGGATGACGCGCAGAACAGCGTATTCGCCTGGCTGCGGTGGAGCAGCGCGGGTGAGCCGGTGCTTGTGGTTGCCAACTTCACCCCGGTGGTGCGCGAGGCTTACCGCATCGGTGTGCCGTTCGGGGAACAATGGCAGGAACTGCTCAACAGCGATGCTGAAGCCTATGCGGGCTCCAATGTGGGCAACATGGGTGCGGTCGCCACGCAGCAGACCCCTTGCCATGGTCAGCCCTTGTCGCTGACGCTGAACCTTCCGCCGCTGGCGATACTGGTACTCAAGCCAGTCTGATCGCCAACCACCCGCGGGCGTCCTGCCCGCGGGTGAATTCAGGGCCCTGTTAGGCTGTCATGGACGCGATGTGGCAGAAAAGCATTCTTTGAATGAGCGGCCTTGGTACCCTACGCGCACTTGATCATCTGACCATCGTCAGCCATGGGTCGATCAACCCGGCAATCGTTTTGAACGTGGTTGGCGCAGGCTCAAGCGGCGATGGTTGACCTACCAGAAAAAGCCCGCCGGTCAATCCCTGGCTGGGATTGCCCGACGGGCTAGGAACGATCACGTCACGCGTTGCGCGTGACGTACCGCGTTTGCCATCACTCTTCGGTGTGTTGCAGCACCATCAGAGCCACCGAGCGCCCGGTCAGGTCAAATGAGCTGTCGAAGGGCAGGTCCTTGGGTTTGCGCAGTTGTGGCTGGTCTGTATCCATCACGCAGCTCCAGTGCTCGCCCTCTGGAACGCTTGGCAGCTTGAACGGCACGGTGTCGTGGTGGGCGTTGACGATCAGCAACACGGTGGACTCCGAACCTGGACGGGCAATGCCACTGACCTGAGCACGGCCGTCGATCAGCATGCCCAGGCAACGACCATTGGGGTCTTCCCACTGTTCAACGCTCATCTCGTTGCCATCCGGCGCCAGCCAGGTGACGTCCTTGACGCCGATCGCCTCGTTGTAATCGCCCACCAGGAAGCTGGAGCGGCGCAGCACCGGATATTTCTGGCGCAGGCGGGTCAGGCGCTTGACGAACGTCAGCAGCGCCTGGCCTTCTTCATCCAGGTCCCAGTTCACCCAACCGATTTCGCTGTCCTGGCAGTAGGCATTGTTGTTGCCATGCTGAGTGCGGCTGAATTCATCGCCGGCAACGATCATTGGCGTGCCTTGGGCAAACAACAGGGTCGCGAAGAAGTTACGCATCTGCCGCATGCGCAGGGCATTGATTTCCGCGTCTTCGGTGGGGCCTTCGGCCCCGCAGTTCCAGGACAGGTTATTGCTGGTCCCGTCCTGGTTGTTTTCGTCGTTGTCCTCGTTGTGCTTCTCGTTGTACGACACCAGGTCGCGCAAGGTGAAGCCGTCGTGGGCAGTGATGAAGTTGACCGACGAATACGGCCTGCGACCACGGTTGTTGAACATGTCGCCAGAGCCGGTCATGCGTGCGGCGAAATCGGCCAGTTGGCCCTCGTCGCCCTTCCAGAAGGCGCGCACGGTGTCACGGAAGCGGTCGTTCCACTCAGCCCAGCCGGGTGCGAAATTGCCCACCTGGTAACCACCCGGGCCACAGTCCCATGGCTCGGCAATCAACTTGACCTGACGCAGCAGCGGGTCCTGGCGGCAGGCCACCAGGAAGCTGTGACGCTCACTGTAGCCTTCGTGGTAGCGACCCAGAATGGTCGCCAGGTCGAAGCGGAAGCCGTCGACATGCATCTCGCCTGCCCAGTAACGCAGCGAATCGGTCACCAGCTGCAGGACGCACGGATGGCTCAGGTCCAAGGTGTTGCCGGTGCCCGAGTCGTTGATGTAGTAACGCTTCTGGTCGGGCATCAGGCGGTAATACGAGGCGTTGTCGATGCCGCGCATGGAAAGCGTCGGGCCCATCTCGTTGCCTTCGGCGGTGTGGTTGTAGACCACATCGAGGATCAGCTCCAGGCCCGCGTCGTGCAGGTGCGCCACCATCTCCTTGAATTCGGCGATCTTGCCGCTGGCCAGGTAGCTTGGGTGCGGCGCGAAGAACGCGATGGTGTTGTAGCCCCAATAGTTGTTCAGACCTTTGTCGAGCAGGTGCTGATCGTTGACGAAGGCATGGATGGGCAGCAGCTCGATGCTGGAAACGCCCAGGTCCTTGATGTGCTTTAGCAGCTCGTCGTTGGCCAGGCCTGCGAAGGTGCCTTGCAGGTTCTCAGGCACGGCCGGGTGGCGCTTGCTGATGCCCTTGGTGTGGGCCTCGTACACGACGGTCTGGTCCCACGGGGTTTGTACACGGTTGTCCCGGCCCCAGGTGAATGCGGGGTCGATGACCTTGCACTTGGGCACGAAGGGGGCGCTGTCGCGCTCGTCGAACGACAGGTCACCGTCTGGGTGGCCAATGGTGTAGCCAAACAGCGCCTCGGACCATTTCAGCTCGCCGACCAACTGCTTGGCATACGGGTCGATCAGCAGCTTGTTGGGGTTGAAGCGGTGGCCGTTCTCCGGCTCGTAAGGGCCATGTACGCGGTAGCCGTAGATCAGACCCGGATGCGCGTCAGGCAGGTAACCATGGTAGATCTCGTCGGTGTATTCAGGCAGCTCGATCCGTTCGAGCTCTTTCTCGCCGGTGGCGTCGAAGACGCACAGCTCGACCTTGGTGGCGTTCGCCGAAAAGATGGCGAAGTTCACGCCCAGGCCGTCCCAGGTGGCGCCGAGGGGGTAGGGTAAGCCTTCGCGAATGCGCGACGGTGCAACGGAGCGGGTTTTCTTTGCGGTGCGCGGGCTCATGGCAATCCTCGAATGGCCTTGTCTGGAAAATAAGGTTAAGTACTACAACGGCCCTGGCGTCATCAGGCCTGGTAACCGAGGGGCTCGGTGCCAGTGCGGCGCTGAAGACGGCAGGGCCGTGGATGGTTCAGCTAGCGGTCGGCTTTTTCGGTGCGCGTGGCTTCTTCGAAGCCGCAGGCTTCACCCCTGGCAGTGCAGCGACCTTGGGATCGGCTGGCGGCTTGGGTGCAGCAGCGGCTTTGGGCTTGGCAGGCGCCTTGGGCTTGGCGGGTGACTTGGCTTTGGCCCCCGGAGCCTTGGCCTCGGCTTCTGCCAGTTTGCGGGCCATGTCCCAGTGACGTTCTTCCTCACCGTGTGGCTTACCTTCCGACTCCCAGATCTGGTAGGCAAACTCGCGTATGCGTTTATCATCGACACTCATATGACGCTCCTGAATGCTAGTTATCTTCGATCAACAGATTGACTGGAAAGTCCGACAGCACAGCACAAACCATCAACTCTCTTACAGGGCTGACAACGGCCCCGCCGAAAAGTCCAGTCGAATTGGCAGGTGAGAAGTCGAACGGCAATATGACCCGGGTATCTTCCCAGTTCTGGGCAGGGACGTGAGGGCTCTGCGCAGCCCCCAGCAGACCGCTGGCCAGGCGCGGCGCGACGATGACGGCGCGTTGGGTGTCGCCCAGGCGGGCGAAGGCGACGATCTTGTCGGCATGGCGTCCCTTGACGGTCAATGGCAGGTAGCTGCCCCGGCGGAACAGCTCTGGGTTGGCCATGCGGCAGTCCAGTACGCGGGCCACCAGCGCCTGCTTGACCCGGCCGTCGTGCCAGTGGCTTAGCAACGCGTCGAGCGGCGCGGCCTCTGCCAAGGTGCTGCGTCGAGCGGGGTAGTCGACGGGTCGGCGGTTGTCCGGGTCCACCAGGCTGAAGTCCCAGTATTCGTTGCCCTGATAGAGATCAGGCACCCCCGGCACGGTCATGCGCATGAACGCCTGCACCAGGCTGTTGAGCGCTCCCGGGCAACTGATCAGCTGCGCCGCATCGGCGATGGAGGTACGCAGGGGCAGGGCATCGGCCTCCAGCAGCAACCCTTCCAGATAGCGAGCACAGCCCTTTTCGTAGGCTTCGTTGGGTGCGTTCCAACTGCTGCGCAGCTTGGCCTCGCGCAACGCCTTCTGTTGCCACTGAGCGACACGTTCGGCGAACTGCTTCAAGCCTTGGGCGTCATCGACGGCCAAGCCCAAGGGCCAGGTGCCCAGCAGGGTCTGGAGCAGCAGCATTTCATCCCCAGGGCTTGGCGCCATGCCATCCTCCAGCTGTGCGCGCAACGGCGCTGCCAGCTCGCGCCAGTGCGCCATGCGGCTGGCCAGCCAGGGGCCGCGTTCGCTCAGCACAGCCAGGCGAGCGCGTGTGTCTTCACCGCGCTTGTGGTCGTGGGTGGCGGTAGCCAGCAGGTTGTCCGGGAAGTCCCGCAGGCGTCGCTGGGCCTCGTTGTGGAAGTGCTCAAGCGGTGCGCTGAAGCGTTCGGCTTCAAAGCCCACATCGTTGCGCGAGAGCAACCTGGCGCTGCGGTAGAACGCGGTATCTTCGACGGCCTTGGCCGCGCTGGGGGCGGTCAATTGCTGGAAGCGTACGCAGGCGTGGCGCAGTTGCTTGCGGGTACGACCCGGTGGCAGCTGGCGCCAACCTTCGCCGCCCAGCCATTTTTCCAGTTGCTCGAGCAATGGCCAGTCGGCCTCGCTCAGGTCCTGGCGCGCATCGGCCAGGGCTTGCTGGAAGAATGCCTCGTCCTCGGCCGGGCGGCCGCAGGCATTGAAGTAAGTGCGGTAAACCGGGTAGTGCGCCACCAGTGCCTGCAAGGCGCGACGAATGGCGCCCAAGGACAGATCGCGGGTCATCAGGTCGTTTCGCGCGACTTGCAGCAGGGCTTGCGCCACCGATTCGCAATCACCTGCCAGGCTGGCGTTGAGCACCAGATGGCGCGCCAGGCGTACTTCTTCGGTGAACGCGGGGCGCTCGCTGACCGTCGACCACAGTTCGGTCAGCGGGGCCTCACCGGCCGGATCGTGCTGCAACAACGACACCTGGTTCATGAACTCGTAGCCGGTGGTGCCATCGGTGAGCCAGTCGCGGTGCAGATGCTCATCGACGCCGAGGATCTTCTCGACGTAGATGGGGAAGTGCTCCACGTCAGCGTCCAGCGGGCGGCTGGCCATCAGGCTGTCCACGCGCCGGCGCAGCTTGCGGCAATAACCGCGTGGGTCTGCCAGGCCGTCGATGTGGTCGATGCGCAGGCCATCGACCAGGCCGCGTTCGATCAACTCGAACAGCTTGGCGTGGGTGGCTTCGAACACCACCGGGCGCTCGACCCGCAAACCGCCCAGCTCATTGATGTCGAAAAAGCGCCGCCAGTTGATGTCGTCGGCAGCGGTGCGCCAGCTGGCCAAGCGGTAGGTCTGGCGTTCCAGCAGCAGGTGCAGGCGCTTGAAGCCGGCCTCGCTGCGGCTGTCGAATGCCACCAGGGCCGACGCCAGGTCGGCGCCTTCGCGCACGCGACGAGCCAGTTCGGCGTGCAGCGGTGCGGCATCGTCAAGCGGGGTGGCCGACTCGGCCAGGGCAGTGAACTGTTCGGCCAGGCTGGTCAGCGTCGGGTCAGCGCTTAGCGCCAGCACCCAGCCGTAGTCGACCGGGCAGATCGGGAAGCGGTGCTCATAATGAGCGATTTGTAGCACCCCATGGTCGGCGTCGAATTCCAGGGGAATCTGGCCTTCTTTTAGTGCTACCCCGTAATCGCTGCCCAGGAACGGCAGCAGCAATTGACCGGCCAGTAGCGGGTCGGTGGAATGCCACTGGATATCGAAGAACTCCGCATATGGGCTGCGACGGCCCCATGCCAACAAACTCTGCCACCAGGGATTGTCGGCGCCGCCTACGGCCATGTGGTTGGACACGGTGTCCACGATCAGGCCCATGCCGTGCTGGCGCAGCGCCTTGACCAGGCGCTCCAGGGCCGCTTCGCCGCCCAGTTCCGGGTTGACCTGCGTGGGATCGACGACGTCGTAACCGTGGCGTGAACCTGCTCGGGCCTTGAGTATCGGCGAGGCGTACAGGTGGCTGATGCCCAGTTGAGCAAAGTAGGGGACCAGCGGTAGAGCATGGTCTAAGGTAAAGTCGCTGTGGAACTGCAGGCGCAGGGTCGCAGTGAGCGGTTTCATCGGTCGCGCTCCCACGCCTGCTCGCGCGCTTGCGCCAACACTTCCAAGCGCCGTGCGGCATCCTCGTTGTCAAGCATGTGGCTTGCCGGTTCGGCAAAACGGCGGCGCCAGTTGGGATGCCCTTCGGTGGTGCCGGGCATGTTCGGCTGTTCTTCCAGACCCAGCAGGTCTTCGAGCGGGACCAGCACCAGCGGAGCTTTGGTGTAGCCTACATAACCAATAGCGGCATCGATCACGGCAGTGTCGTCCTTCAGCGGGCCATAGTGGGTTTCAAGCGTGCGGCGCAAGCCTTCGTGTTCTTTGCGGCGGTCATCGCGCCATTGCTGTTCGGTGGACTCATCAATCAGACCCAGTCGCCGGCTCCACTCCACGTCCCGGTTTTGCAACCAACCCGCCACGGTCGCCAGGTCATGGGTGCCGGTGGTCGCCAAGGCATCGTCGGGCCACTGAAGCTGAGGGGTGAACTGGCCTCGAGGCGCCTGCTCGAAGGGCAGCACGCGCATGCCCAGGATGTTTTTCTGCGCCAAGGCCTCGCGTAGCCCGTCCGGAACCGTGCCCAGGTCTTCACCCAGGATGATTGCACCGTGGCGGCTGGATTCGAGCGCCAGCAAGCGAAGCATGTCTTCGAGCGGGTAATACAGGTAGGCGCCTTCATTGGGCTTGCCACCACGCGGGATTAGCCAAAGCCGTTGCAAACCCATCACATGATCGATGCGCAGGCCACCGGCATGGGCCAGGTTGGCACGCAGCATCTCGATGAACGCGCGATAGCCGTTGCGCTTGAGCCCTTCGGGAGAGAACCCGCAGATGCCCCAGTCCTGGCCTGAGCGATTGAGGATGTCAGGTGGCGCGCCAACGGTGAGGTTGGCCAGCAGTTCGTCCTGACGGCTCCAGGCTTGGCTGCCGGCGCCATCGGCGCCAACGGCGAGGTCGGCAATCAGGCCGACTACCATGCCGCTGCCTTTGGCTGCCTCTTGAGCGCGCTGCAGGCTGCGCTCGGTCAGCCATTGGCAGAAGGCGTGAAACTCTACCCTGGCCGGATAACTTTCGGCCAAGGCGCGGACTTCGGTTCCGAAGGGGTCGCGCCACGCCTCTGGCCAGTTGCGCCAATCAGCCCCATGGCCTTTGTCGACCGCCTCGGCTTGCAGCACTTCAAAACGGCAATGGTGCTCCAGTGCCTCGCCTGCGGCCTGGCGATAACTCTCGAAATCGGCGCGTTGCGGGTGATCGCCTTGGCTGAAGTGCTGGTAGAGCGCGTCCAGCAGCTTGTAGCGCGCATCGGCTGCGCGCGGCCAGTCCACCAAAGCCGCTTGCTCGAGCGAGGTCAGGGTCTGTTCCAGGTGGCAGGCCTCGACCGCCAGGCGCACGGTGCGTTCACCCAGAATGGCCGCCGGGCTTGCGTAAAGCGTATTGAGCAGCAGCCTGCTCGAAGGCGAGTAGGGGCTGTAATGTTGTTGATCGAAGGCCGACAAAGCATGGATAGGGCTGATCGCCACCGCATCGGCGCCCCGTTCGGCCGCACTGCGTACCAGCTGCTCGAGGGCCATGCAGTCACCGTAACCACCATCGCCGGGGCGGCGCAGGCTGTAGAGCTGCGCCGACAAGCCCCAGCAGCGCGCAGGTGCCGCCTCGACCAGGTCATGCAACGACGGGCAACCAGGCGGTGCGACCGCGAGCGTAAAGCGATGCTGCGCCACTTCCAGTTGGTGATAGCCGACTGGAAAATCACCTGGCAGGTGGGCCTGGGCATCAAGCTGCAAGTCGATGTGACTGCCATCTTCCAACTGACCACACACCGGGGCCCGCGCTGGGAAATACCGCGAGAGGTCGAGCGGCTTGCCCTGGTCGGCAGTGAGCAGGGGCGGGACGTGCTGGGCGTCATCGCTGTGCTCAAGCCTGGATAGACTGTCTTGTAGTTGCGCGTCGTCGCCAGCCGGATGGCCCAGGGCTTCGAGGAGTTTGCGCAGTACCTCGTCGGTCACTTGCTGCGGTTTGTTGTTGGCATCCACCCAGTTTCGGGCAAGGCCCGCCCGTTGAGCGAGCCGGTGAAGCAGGGAATCGCTCATGGCATCTCCTGGTTTGGGGGTAGCAGGGTGACCACACAGCTGAAGGGCGAAAGCGTCGAGCCGGCGTGCGCCTTGTCGCCGCTGTCGAAAAGGCAGGTGCCTGCAGGCGCAGCCGCCAGGTGCTGCGCCTGGTCGCCCAGGTTCAGATCGATGCGCAAGGTACTGCCATCCCCCAGCTGCCAGCGTGCAGTCAGCGCCTTGTCAGCCAATACCTCGGCGCCCAGGGAACGGGTGCCAGGCAGGCGCGGGACCAGGTGCTGGCGGCGCGTAGTGAGCAGCTGCTGGTACAGCCCATGCCAGCCGGCAATCACATCCTGCGGGTCAGGCCTGGAGGCGTGGAACGTCTGCTCGGCGTTCGGGTCGGGAATACGCGCACGCTTTTCGGGGTCGGCGAAGGCGGCAAAATGCTCGAATTCACCGCGCCGGCCTTCGCGCACCGCGTCGGCGAGCTCATCATGAAAGTCGGTGAAGAACAGGAAGGGTGCACGGCTGCCGTCGTCATCGCCCATGAACAGCAAAGGAATCATCGGGCTCAGCAACAGTAGCCCGGTTGCCGCGCGCAGGGCCGCGGGCGATGTCAGCCGGGTTAGACGCTCGCCCATGGCGCGGTTGCCGATCTGGTCATGGTTCTGCAGAAACAGCACGAAGGCGCTTGGCGGCAGGTGGCCGCTGGGTTCGCCGCGTGGTTCGCCATGGCGGTTGAGCTGGCCCTGGAAGACGAAGCCCTCGCCAAGGCAGCGCGCCAGCTTGCCGATCGGGTCATCCTTGTAGTCTTCGTAGTAGCCTTCGGTTTCATCGGTCAGCAACACGTGAAGCGCATTGTGGCCATCGTCGTTCCACTGTGCGTCGAAGCCTTGTTCGAGCAAGAACGCCTGGTTGTGCTCGTTTTCCAGCACCAGCCACACGTGTCGGCCCGGCTCGACGGCCTCGCGCACACGCTTGGCCAGTTCCTTGAGGAAGTCAGGCTGATCGATGGCATGCACCGCATCCAGACGCAAGCCGTCGATCCGGTAATCGCAGATCCACATCAGGGCGTTCTGGATGAAATATTCACGCACCTCGGGCCGGCGGAAGTCGATGGCGGCACCCCAGGGGGTCTGACGGTCTTCACGAAAGAACGAGCTGGCGTACTCATGCAGGAAGTTGCCATCGGGGCCGAAGTGGTTGTAGACCACATCGAGCATCACCATCAGCCCGTGGCCATGCGCCTGGTCCACCAGGCTGCACAGTTGCTCGGGTGTACCGTAGTTGTGCTGCGCTGCATAAGGCAGCACGCCGTCGTACCCCCAGTTGCGGGTGCCCGGGAATTGGCTGATCGGCATCAATTCAATGGCGGTAATGCCGGTCGAGGCAATACGGTGCAAATGGCTCGACACACCTTCATAGCCACCCAGTACGCCCACATGCAGCTCCTGGATCACCGCCTCGTGCCAGGGGCGGCCTTGCCAGGGGTGCTGCCAGGTGTAGCCGGCCAGGTCCACGACTTGGCTGGGGCCGTGGACGCCCTCGGGTTGAAAGCGCGATGCGGGGTCGGCAACGCGAAGCTCGCCATTGATGCAGTAGCGGTACAGGTCCCCTGGCTTGGCAGGGGCGGTGCCAATGAACCATCCATCGTCATCGTCATCGGGAACGAGGTCGACGGCGTCCTGGTGCTGCAATTCCAAACTCACGCTGCGCGCGTCGGGTGCCCAGAGGGCGAAGCGCGCCGACGTGGCGTCCTCAACATGTGCGCCATGCCTTTGCATCTTCGACCTCTCTTCAGTAATGAGCCAATTGGGCTTGCTTGACCAGGTCTTCGTACAAGCGTGCGTAGGGTTCCACCGCTTGGCACCAGTTGAATGGCTGGGTCATGGACAGGCAACGCATGGCATTGAGCAGGTCTTTCTTCTGGTAGATGTAGAACGCCCGGCTGAGCGCCTCGCGGTAGCTTTCTACCGTCGACTCGTCGAACAGGAAACCTGTTACGCCGTTCTCGATGGTATCGGCCAGCCCGCCGGTCTTGCGTGCAACGGGCAGCGAGCCGAAGCGCTGAGCGTACATCTGGCTGAGGCCACATGGCTCGTAGCGCGAAGGCATCAGCAGGAAGTCGCTGCCAGCGAACATGCGGCGTGCGTCGGTTTCGTTGAAGCCGATGCGTACACCCACACGGCCGGGATGACGCAGGGCCAGTTCGCGCATGGCTTGCTCTTCTTCAGGCTCGCCACGACCAATGATTGCAATTTGGCCGCCTTGCTCGACGATGTACTCGGCAACGCCCAGGGTCAGGTCCAGCCCTTTCTGGTAGACCAGGCGCGAGACCACGGCGAACAGCGGGCCCTCGGAGGGGTCCAGCTGGAACAGCTCGCGCACTGCCTGTGCATTGCGCGCCTTGCCTTCCCAGTCGTTGATGCTGAAATTGTGCTGCAGGTGCTTGTCGGTCGCTGCATCCCAGCTTTCGTCGATGCCGTTCGGAATGCCGCCCAATAGCCCCTGTTGCGCCTTGCTGGCCAGGAAACCGTCCAGGCCGCAGCCGAATTCGGGGGTGGTGATTTCCTGGGCGTAGGTGGCACTGACCGTGGTGATATGGCTGGAGTAGGCCAGGCCAGCTTTCAGGAAGGAGAGCTTGCCGTAGAACTCCATGCCTTCCTGCTGCATGGCATGGTCGGGTATGGCCAGTTCCGGGCTGCAGCCACGGCTGTAGACACCCTGGTAGGCCAGGTTGTGAATGGTGAACAGGGTCGGGGTGCTCAAGCCGCGCCAGTGCATGTACGCAGGGGCCAGGCCCGCTGGCCAGTCATGGGCATGCACCATTTCCGGTTTCCAATGGATCATGCCTTCACCGGCTGCGATTTCTGCAGCCGCCAGGCCCAGGCGGGCGAAACGGATATGGTTGTCCGGCCAGTCGCGACCGTTTTCTGCTGCGTAAGGCGTGCCGGGACGCTGGTAGAGCTCTGGGCAGATCAACACGTAGATCACCAGCCCGTCGGGCAAGTCCATCCGGCCGATCTTGCAAGGGGGCAAGGCTGCATGGCCGCCCAGCTCACCGACGATGTGGATGGGGTTGTCGCTTTCCACCACCTGCGGGTAACCCGGGATCAGCACACGCACGTCGTGCAGGTGGGCAAGGGCGCGAGGCAACGCCGCGGAGACGTCGCCCAAACCACCGGTCTTCACCAGGTCAGCGATTTCCGAGGTGACGAAAAGGATCTTGCGTTTGTTCGGGTTGTTCTGGCGCTGGGCGCCAGGTGCCTTGCCTGTCTTGGCGAGCTCCGGGATGAGCGGTTCGCGGTGTTCCGATGTAAAGGTAGCTACTTGAGTCGCGACAGCGGCACTGATCATTCTTTCTCTCCGTCCCTAAGCTTGGCCGGGCACTGATAAACCGCGGCGGTCTTTCGTGTTGATTCTCTCTTTGCGAATTCTGCGTACTGCAATCCTTGCCCCCGAGTCGTGCGCACAGGCACAGCGCATTTGGCATTCCGGCCAAAAGGCGAGTGGACTGGTTGGGGTGGGCGGGCCGTGCGTGGGAATAACCCATTTCATCTGGCCTGCTTAGTTCCTGACCTGCCGGCTTTCCTTAAAGTTCGACTTTTTTTCCGTTGCTCTTCCAATGAGCAAATGGCGGGCCGGAACTTGAGTGTAGGCGAGAAATATTACAAATGTGACCGAACGGTCATTCCAGGCGGCCCCCGTGCTAGACGCAAACGTTGGCATCAACTCGCCGAGCACTCAGGGCGCTTTTATTGCACGCCGGCGAGAGGCGACGAGCGGCGCTGTGTGTATTGCTTTGCACCTTAACGGTGCGACCCGTGCTGTATGACGGGGCCTTGATTGATCGAGCGCTGTTAAATTGACTTGCGCACCCTGAATAGCAGATAGCGCGGCGTCTCGTCCCCAATAAACCAACATGAACATACCGCCCGTCGCTGAACCCTCATGCCGTCCACTGGACTAACCTGAAAGGCGAAACGTCGTCACTCATTCCAGAAGGGGAGCACCTGCTCATGCAATTGGGAATCGTCGGGCTGGGCCGCATGGGCGGCAACATCGCAAGGCGGCTTATGCTCGCTGGCCATCACACCGTGGTGCATGACCGCAACGCACAAGCCGTTACTGCTCTGGAGGGCGAAGGCAGCGTCGGGGCGGCTGACCTGGCTGCACTGGTCGAGAAACTCCAGGCGCCTCGTGCCGTCTGGGTCATGCTTCCCGCCGGGGCGCCTACCGAGCAGACCATTGCCCAGCTGGCTGACTTGCTGGAACCTGGCGATTCGATCATCGACGGTGGTAATACTTTCTACAAAGACGACATGCGCCGCGCCGCAGAACTGGCCCAGCGTGGGCTTCACTACCTGGATGTCGGTACCTCGGGCGGGGTATGGGGCCTGGAACGCGGTTACTGCATGATGATCGGCGGGGAAAAGGACGTGTTCGAACGTCTGGAGCCCCTGTTTGCAGCACTCGCACCCGGTGTCGGGGACATCCCGCGCACCCACGGACGCACCGGAGAACCACAGCGTGCCGAGCATGGCTATATCCATGCCGGCCCGCCGGGTGCCGGGCACTACGTGAAGATGGTGCACAACGGCATCGAATACGGCTTGATGCAGGCTTACGCCGAAGGCTTCGACCTGCTGCGCAGCAAAGGCGGTGACGAGCTGCCCGAGGACCAGCGCTTTGACCTGAACGTGGCCGAGATCGCCGAAGTGTGGCGTCGTGGCAGCGTGGTCACGTCCTGGCTGCTGGACCTGACCGCCGACGCGCTGGTGGCCGACCCTCAGTTGGCCCAGTTCAGCGGCTCGGTGTCGGACAGCGGGGAAGGGCGCTGGACCATCGACGCGGCCGTCGAGCAGGCAGTGCCAGTCCCGGTGCTGTCCAGTGCGCTGTTCGCGCGTTTCCGTTCGCGCCAGCAACAAGGCACGTATGGCGACAAGATTCTCTCGGCCATGCGCCTTGGGTTCGGTGGGCACGTTGAGAAGAAACCTGAATGAGCAAAAAACCGGCAACGCCCGCTGCTCCACCCTGCACCTTGTTCCTGTTCGGCGCCAATGGCGACCTGGTCAAGCGACTGCTGATGCCTGCGCTCTACAACCTCAGCCGTGATGGCCTGCTCGATCGGGACCTGCGCATCGTGGGTGTCGACCACAATGCTGTCAGCGCCGAGGAATTTGCTGAACGTTTGCATGCGTTCATGGCCGAGCGCGACAAAGGTGGCGAGGGTGCTCCAGCGAACCTGGACGAAAAGCTCTGGGCCAGCCTTGCCAAGCGCCTAGACTATCAGACCGGGGACTTTCTCGACGCGGCGACTTATGAGGCGATCGCCCAGCGCATCGACAAGACCAGCCATGGCAACGCCATTTTCTACCTGGCGACCTCCCCACGGTTCTTCCCCGAAGTGGCCAAGCGCCTCGGGGAAGCCGGGTTGCTGGACGAATCGGGCGGCGGGTTTCGCCGGGTGGTCATCGAGAAACCGTTCGGACACGACCTTGCCAGCGCCGAGGCGCTCAACGCCTGCCTGCTGAACGTGATGGGCGAGCGTCAGATTTACCGGATCGACCATTTCCTGGGCAAGGAAACCGTCCAGAACATCCTGGTCAGCCGTTTCTCCAACGGGCTGTTCGAGTCGTTCTGGAACAATCATTACATCGACCATGTGCAGATCACCGCCGCTGAAACCGTAGGGGTCGAAACCCGTGGTGCGTTCTATGACAGCACCGGTGCAATGCGCGACATGGTGCCCAATCATCTGTTCCAGCTGCTGGCGATGGTGGCCATGGAGCCGCCTGCAGCGTTTGCCGCCGACGCGGTTCGCGGGGAGAAAGCCAAGGTGATCGGCGCGATCCGCCCGTGGTCGACCAAGATGGCATTGAAGAACTCGGTTCGCGGCCAATATGTAGCCGGCACCCTGGGCGGGAAGCACGTGCCGGGTTACCGCCAGGAAAGCAAGGTGGAACCTGACAGCCAGACCGAAACGTTCGTGGCCATGAAGATCATGATCGACAACTGGCGCTGGGCCGGTGTGCCCTTTTACCTGCGCACCGGTAAGCGCATGAGCGTGCGCGATACGGAAATCGCCATCTGCTTCAAGCCGGCGCCGTATGCCCAGTTCCGAGAGTCCGCGTTGCAAAGGCCCAAGCCCAATTACCTGAAGATCCAGATCCAGCCCAACGAAGGCATGTGGTTCGACCTTCAGGCCAAGCGGCCAGGGCCGGAACTGGTGATGGAGAATGTCGAGCTGGGTTTCGCCTACAAAGACTTCTTCAAGATGACCCCGGCCACCGGTTACGAAACCTTGATCTACGACTGCCTGACAGGCGACCAGACGTTGTTTCAGCGTGCCGACAACATCGAGAACGGCTGGCGCGCCGTCCAGCCGTTTCTCGATGCCTGGGCCCAGGGCGGGGAAGTGCACGACTACGAGGCCGGCCAGGATGGCCCGGAGGCGGGCAACGAGCTGCTGGCCCGGGACAAGCGCGAGTGGCACCGGCTGGGTTGACGTTGCACCGTTTCGATCCGATCGCGTGGTGCCGGGCCTGTCCGCGAAAGCGGGTCCGGCACTACTGACGCACTGAATTCCAGGAGTATCGATGCCTGCCCATATTGAAGATTATGCCCTGCTGGGCAACTGCCGCAGTGCAGCCCTGGTTAGCAGCGACGGCTCGCTCGACTGGCTGTGCCTGCCGCGTTTCGATGCGCCAGCGGTATTCGCAGCCTTGCTGGGCAACGAGGAAAATGGCCGTTGGCGCCTGGCGCCCTCGGACCCTGTGACAGAGCGCACACGGCGCTACCTGGACGACACGCTGGTGCTTGAAACCGTCTGGGTCACGGCCTCGGGAAAGGCGCGGGTGCTGGATTTCATGCCCTTGGGTGACGAGAACGCGGTCGTGCGCATTGTCGAAGGGCTTTCGGGTCAGACCACGTTCGAAATGGACCTGGTGATGCGCTTTGACTACGGGCGCAGCGTCCCTTGGGTAGAGCGGCTCGACCCGCTGACCCTCAGCGCGGTAGCAGGCCCGGACCGCTTGATCCTGTCCTCGACCGTGGCCCCCCATGCTCGCGATCATCACACGGTGGCGCGTATGCGGGTAGGCGAGGGCGAGCGGCATGTGTTCAGCTTGCGTCATCACCCTTCGCACCTGGCGGTTCCCGCCGAACAGGACGTCGATGCCTGCCTCAAGGCCACCGTGGATCAGTGGCAGGCCTTTGCAGCCAAGTGCCCGGACGTGGGACCGTACACGGCCTTGGTCCGCCGCTCGCTGCTGGTGCTCAAGGCCATGACCTATGCGCCCACGGGCGGGATCGTGGCGGCGGTGACGACCTCGCTACCCGAGCGCGTGGGCGGTGAGCGTAACTGGGACTACCGCTTCTGCTGGCTGCGCGATGCCACCATGACCTTGCTGGCCTTCATGAACCTGGGGTACTTCGAAGAAGCCCAGGCCTGGCGTGAATGGCTGCTGCGTTCGGTGGCGGGCAACCCGGAGCAGATGCAGATCATGTACGGCCTGGCCGGTGAGCGTGACCTTCAGGAGTACACGTTGCCCTGGCTGGCCGGTTACGAGCACTCCCAGCCTGTGCGGGTGGGCAACGCAGCCGCCGCGCAAACACAGCTGGATATCTATGGTGAACTGGCCGACGCCATGAGCCAGGCAATCCGTGGTGGCCTGCCCAGGCATCCGCGCAGTGCCGCGATCAGCCGGGTGATCATGCCGTACCTGGAAAGCATCTGGCGTGAGCCTGATGAAGGCATCTGGGAAGTACGCGGTGGTCGGCAGCACTTCGTACACTCCAAGGTCATGGCCTGGGTGGCGTTCGACCGCGCTGCGGGGCTTGCCGAAACCACCGAGGAGGACCGTGAACGCGGCCTTCACTACCGGCAGGTCGCTGATCAGATCCACCGGGAAGTGTGCGAGCAGGGGCTCGATGCTCAGGGCCAGCACTTCGTGCAGGCCTACGGCTCTTGCGAGATGGATGCCAGCCTGCTGCACATCGCGTTGACCGGCTTCTTGCCGGCCCACGACCCGCGGTTTCTGCGAACCTTGGCCCAGATCGAAAAGCGCCTGTTGCACAACGGCCTGTTGCTGCGCTACGACACCGACAGCTGCACCGATGGCCTGACGGCAGGCGAGGGGACATTCCTGGTGTGCTCCTTCTGGCTGGCCGACGTGTACGTGCTGCTGGGACGCCAGGCCGAAGCGCACGCGCTGTATCAACGGCTGACCGAGCTGTGCAACGATGTGGGCCTGCTGGCCGAGCAGTACGATCCGGTAGGCAAGCGCATGCTGGGTAACTTCCCGCAGGCGTTCAGCCATATCGGCATCATCAATACCGCGCTCAACCTGCACCGTGCGCAATGCCCTGCGCGCGTGCGCGCCAGCGCCTGAAGCCTGGTAGCCGGCGCTTGCGCCGGCTCATGGTTTCGCTACGCAAGCGGAGTAGACTACGGAACATTTCCGAGAGCACGGAGCGTTCATGGGTATTCGCGGTAGGGATCGTCAGATCGACAACATCGAGTTCAACGTCAGCGACATCGCGCGCAGCAAAGCATTCTACGCAGCGGTGTTCGGCTGGAAGTTCACCGATTACGGGCCAGCCTACACCGAGTTCAGCGACGGCCGGCTGACGGGTGGTTTCACTACAGGTGAGCCCGTGCGGCCAGGAGGGCCTCTGGTCATTCTCTATGCAGATGACTTGCAGGTCACCCAGCGACGGGTGCAAGCAGCGGGCGGCACCGTCAGCAGGGCAGTGTTCGCGTTTCCGGGCGGTCGCCGTTTTCATTTCACCGATCCGGATGGGTTCGAGTTGGCCGTGTGGACGGCCGACGCCTGATGGCCAACCACAAGATTGAAATCCGTCGTCGCAACGTCGAAAAGATTCTGCAGGCTGCCGAACGCGTATTCGCCGAGAAGGGCTTCGCTGCCACTTCCATGGGCGATATCGCCGAACAGGCGCAGCTGCCGCGCTCGAATCTTCACTACTACTTCAAGACCAAGGACGACCTGTTTCGAGCGGTGCTGCAGGACTTGCTCGAAGTCTGGAAGCAAGACGCGTTGAGCTTCGAGCACTTCGATGACCCTCGCGTCGTGCTGACCAGTTATATCCGCGCGAAGATGGCACACTCCCGTTCACGGCCGCTGGGCTCGAAAATCTGGGCCGAGGAGATGCTGCACGGTGCGCCGGTGCTCAAAGCGGACCTGGATGAGAGCCTGGTGCCCTGGGCCAGGCTAAAGGAGGCGAAGATCCGCCGCTGGGTGGAGGAGGGGCGCATTCTGCCGGTGCAGCCGTCGGCGCTGCTGTACATGATATGGGCATCGACCCAGCATTATGCCGACTTCGGTTACCAGGTGGCCTTGCTCAACGAAGGCGAGCCGCTGTCCGACCGAGACTTCGAAAACGCTGTGCAGACGGTCACCCGTGTAATCCTGCGAGGTATTGGGTTAGAGCCTTGAGGCGTCAGACGGCTGTTGACTGCCACCGGCAGAGGGCGTGCAGCGGTCCCGGCGCACGATGATGCAGGAGTATAGACCCTGGGGCCGCTGGGCGGCCCCAGGATTTGAGCCGTGAATCATAAACATCAGGGCCCATGTGCGCCCCACCGCGACGGATCCGGCGTCTGGCGAAACCGCGCCTGCATCCACACTCCCTACCCTCAACCAACCTCCCGATACGGGTTGCGCGGGTCCTGCGTCCAGTTCAGGTACGGCTTGCCGGTGTCTTGTGCCACCATCTCGATGCAGTCTTCAACGGGACAGGTGATCTGGCATAGATTGCAGCCTACGCATTCCTCTTCGATCACGCTGTAGGCATGGGTACCGTCGGCCTTCACCGTACTGGCGATGGCCTGGTGGGAGGTATCCTCGCAGGCGATATGACACCGGCCGCAACCAATGCAAGCGTGCTGATCGATGTGCGCAATGGACTGGTAGTTGAGGTCCAGGTACTTCCAGTCAGTGGTGTGACCGACCGCCTGGCCTCTGAAGTCTTCAAGACGGGCATGCCCATGCTGGTCCATCCAACGTGCAAGGCCGTCCTTCATGTCCTCGACGATGCGAAAGCCATGCAGCATGGCGGCGGTGCAGACTTGAACCGCGCCGCTGCCCAGAGCCACGAACTCGGCAGCATCACGCCAATTGCCGATACCGCCAATCCCGCAGATCGGCAAGCCCTGGGTGGCGGGGTCGCGGGCGATCTCCGCAACCATGTTCAGGGCGATGGGTTTGACGGCGGAGCCGCAGTAACCGCCGTGCGTGCTTTGGTCGCCGACAATTGGGTGGGCCACCATGCGGTCCAGGTCCACGCTGGTGATGGAGTTGATGGTGTTGATCAGCGATACCGCATCAGCGCCGCCTCGATGCGCTGCTCGAGCCGACTGGCGAATGTCGGTGATGTTGGGGGTGAGCTTTACGATCACCGGCAGTGAGCAGTGGGTCTTGCACCAGCGGGTGACCATCTCCACATACTCAGGCACCTGGCCCACCGCCGCCCCCATGCCCCGCTCGGGCATCCCGTGGGGGCAGCCGAAGTTCAGTTCGATTCCATCGGCCCCTGTGGCTTCTACCAGTGGCAGGATGAATTTCCACGATGCCTCCTCGCACGGCACCATCAGCGACACGATCAGTGCACGGTCCGGCCAGTCCTTCTTGACCTGAGTGATCTCCCGCAGGTTGATTTCCAGTGATCGATCGGTGATCAACTCGATGTTGTTGATGCCCTGAACCAGGCGATTGGCGCCGAAGTGCGCCGAATATCGCGATGACACGTTCACCGCTGCTGGGTCTTCCCCCAGTGTTTTCCAGACCACGCCACCCCAACCCGCTTCGAAGGCGCGTACCACGTTGTAGGCCTTGTCGGTGGGCGGGGCCGAGGCCAGCCAGAAGGGATTGGGGGCGCGAATGCCGGCGAAGACGATAGACAAGTCAGCCATTTAGGCGGCCTCCACGTTGAGCATGAGTTGGGCATGGATGGCCTGGGCAGCTACCTTGCCATGTTGTACGGCCTGCACGGTGAGGTCCTGGCCCAGGGCGGTGCAGTCACCGCCGGCATACACGCCCGGTAGGCTGGTCTGCATGCACGCATCGACGCGAATGCGCTCGCCGTCGCGCGCCAGCTGCGCGGCGACCGGGTCCCCCACGCTTTGGTCTTCGAAGCGCTGCCCGATGGCCTTGAAGATCGCGTCGGCAGCCAGTTCGAAGGTTTCTCCAGTGTCGCCCAGGCGACCGTCTACCATTGCGGTGCGAGCGAAGCGCATGCCGCGTACCTTGCCATCGTCGCTCAGCAGTACGGCGTCGGGGCGCGCCCAGGTATGCAGACGCACCTGGTTGGCCTTGGCGATGGCTTGCTCGTGGCCCGTGGCGCCCATGTCGGACGCCCCACGGCGATACACCAGGTTGACGTCGCGCGCCCCCAGTCGGCTCATCTGCACGGCCATGTCGATCGCCGTGTTTCCGGCGCCGATCACCAGGCAACGGTCGGCCAAGGGCAACCGACTCAGGTCATCGGCCTGGCGCAGTTCGCGGATGTAGTCGGTGGCAGCCAGCACGCCAGGTGCCTGTTCATCGGGCAGGCCCAGTTGCCGCACGGCACTGAGCCCAAGGCCGAGAAAGACGGCATCGTACTGATCCCGCAGGTCACCGAGCCCCAGGTCACTGCCCAGGCGCTGGCCATAGCGGATCTCGATGCCCCCGATGCCCAGCAAAAACGCCACTTCACGTTGGGCAAAATCATCAACCAACTTATAGCGGGCGATACCGTACTCGTTCAGGCCACCCGGTTTCTCACTGGCTTCGAAGACGACCACATCGTGCCCGTGCATGGCCAGACGATGTGCACAAGACAAGCCCGCCGGGCCGGCGCCGACTACTGCGATGCGCTTGCCGGTAGCCGGGGAGCGCTGGAAGGGGTGTTCGCTGAACTGGGCGTTATCCAAGGCATAGCGTTGCAATTGGCCAATCAGCACCGGCGCGCATTCCTGCGCGTTGTTGCGCACGCAGGCCTGTTCGCAGAGGATTTCGGTGGGGCAGACACGGGCACAACTGCCACCGAGGATGTTGGCCGACAGGATCCGTTCAGCAGCGCCTTGCAGGTTGTCATCACTGATGCGGCGGATGAAGGACGGAATGTCGATGTCGCTGGGGCAGGCATTGATACACGGAGCATCGTAGCAGTACAGGCAGCGCGCGCTCTCCACGGCGGCCTGGCGCGCGGTCAGGGGTGGGACCAGGTCGCTGAAATGCTCGGCCAACTGGTCGCTGCCGGCCCTTGGGCGGGGCAAATGGTTCAGTGCGTCTATCACGGTGGTAGCCTCTCTTTCTTGTCGTGGGCTTGAAAAGTGGGGCGCGGGCAGCCCCGATCACCGGCACGCCGGCCCCCGCGCACGGTGTCGGCCTGAGGGGTCGGTGTTGCAGTGAAAGCCGGTCGATCAGTGTCAGCGGCTAGCGGGGCACGGGGGTGGCCCGGTGGTGTTCTGCCCGACGCTCGAGCAGTTCGTACACCGAAGGGTAGGCCGGGCGTTCGACATACCGTCCGGCACCGACTTCGGCGCGCAAGTCACCGTCGGCCCACACCACCTTGCCCTGGCTGATGGTGTGGCTGGGCACGCCGCGCACGGTACGGCCTTCGAAGATGTTGAAGTCCACCTGCTGGTGATGGGTCTTGGCCGAGAGGGTGCGCGTGCCCTGTGGGTCCCACAGCACCAGGTCGGCGTCGGCCCCGACACGAATGGCGCCTTTGCGTGGAAAGAGGTTGAAGATCTTCGCCGTGTTGGTAGAGGTAACGGCGACGAATTCGTGCATGGAGAGGCGACCTGTGTTCACACCGGCATCCCACAGTACCGCCATGCGGTCCTCGATACCGGCCGTGCCATTGGGAATGCGGCTGAAATTGTCGCGTCCCATGGCCTTTTGCTCGGCGCAGAAACAGCAGTGGTCGGTGGCGGTGGTGTGCAGATTGCCCGACTGCAGGCCGCGCCACAGCGCCTCCTGGTGTTCACGCGGTCGGAACGGCGGGCTCATTACATAGCCCGCTGCCGTGGCCCAGTCCGGGTCGCGGTAGACGCTGTCGTCCAGCAGCAGATGGCCAGGCAAGACCTCGCCGTATACCGGCTGCCCCTTGCCGCGAGCGTAGGCGATCTCATCCAGCGCCTCGCGGCTGGAGACATGCACCAGGTACAACGGCGTACCGAGGGTTTCGGCAATACGGATAGCGCGGCTGGCCGCTTCGCCTTCAACCTGGGGTGGACGTGACAACGGGTGCGCCTCGGGCCCTGTCATGCCCTGGGCCAGCAACTTGCGTTGCAGATGATCCACCAGCTCGCCGTTCTCGGCGTGCACCGTGGGCACGGCGCCCAGTTGCAGGCAACGCTCGAAGCTGGCGACCAGGGTGTCGTCAGCGGCCATGATGGCGTTCTTGTAGGCCATGAAGTGCTTGAAACTGTTCACCCCATGGTGGGCCACCAGCTCACCCATCTCCTCGGCCACTTGGTCGCTCCACCACGTGATGGCCACGTGAAAGCCGTAATCGCTGGCGCTCTTTTCTGCCCAACCGCGCCAAGTGTGAAACGCCTCCATCAGCGACTGCTGGGGATTGGGGATCACGAAATCGATGATAGAGGTGGTTCCGCCTGCCAGCCCGGCGGCGGTGCCGCTGAAAAAGTCCTCGCTGGCTACCGTGCCCATGAACGGCAACTGCATGTGGGTATGCGGGTCGATCCCGCCGGGCATCAGGTACTGGCCGCTGCCATCGAGCACATTGCAACCGACGGGTGGGTCGATGTCCTGGCCAATGGCCTGGATCAGGCCGTTCGCACACAGGACATCGGCGCTGAAGCTTTCTTCGTGGGTGACCACGGTGGCGCCACGGATCAACAGAGACATGCCGTTTTTCCTCGCAGGCTGACCGGTCTGTGCCGGTTCTTGAAATTGTGCAGGTCAGGCGGGCAGCTAGATCCTGTCAGCGCTGACAAGATTCGAGGCTAGATGCAGATTCTGGATTCGGCAAGAAATAAATCCCACGAATTTTGTGGTTTTTAACTTACTGATTAATAAAGAAATTAAATTACGAATGGCTCTAGCACAGGCGTTTCGCAAGAGATTGACTAACTTGACAAGATTGAAATTTGGTCGAAATTTCTACCCACATTCTGCGTGTGTACTCCGGCCATCGACTCGCCCCGATGAGCGAACAAATACAACAACATTCTGGAGAAGGCCCCATGCAACAGAGCAGATCGCACGAGGTTGAACGCAACGGCCTGGTAGAGCTGTGCGAAGGCCCCGACGTGCTTGACAGCCCGCGCTACAACCCCGACATCGCCCCCACCAAGGTGCATCAGCGCACCTGGAACAGGTGGCACATCACCGCCCTGTGGGTGGGCATGTCCATCTGCGTGCCTACCTACACCCTGGGCGGCGTGCTCACGGCGTATTTCGGTCTGAGCGTGGGTGAAGCGTTGCTGGCCATCTTGCTGGCCAACCTCATCGTGCTGATTCCACTGACGCTCAATGCCTTTCCCGGCACCAAGTACGGCATTCCATTCCCGGTGCTGCTGCGTGCATCCTTCGGCATTCTGGGTTCCAACGTACCGTGCCTGGTGCGGGCCGTGGTCGCCTGCGGCTGGTTCGGGATCCAGACGCTGTTCGGCGGGCTGGCGATTCATCTGTTCCTGGGCTCGGTATTCGAGGGCTGGAAGGCCCTGGGCGGCACCGGCGAGGTGATCGGCTTCATGATCTTCTGGTGCCTGAACCTATGGGTGGTGCTGCGCGGTGCAGAATCGATCAAGTGGCTGGAAACCTTGTCAGCGCCTTTGCTGGTATCGGTGGGTGTCGGGCTGCTGGTGTGGGCGCTGCCGCACATGTCCATGACCGAACTGTTGGCCCAGCCACCGAAGCGTCCTCAAGGGGCCAGCGTGGTGGGTTATTTCTGCGCAGGGCTCACTGCCATGGTGGGCTTCTGGGCCACCCTGTCGCTGAACATCCCGGACTTCAGTCGTTATGCCCGCAGCCAGAAGGACCAGATTCTGGGGCAGATATTCGGCTTGCCCCTGACCATGTTCCTGTTTGCCTCGCTGGGTGTGGTGTTGACGGCGGCCTCGGCCTCATTGGTGGGCGAGACCGTTTCCGACCCGGTGACGCTGATCGGCAAGATTCAGAGCCCCTTCTGGGTAGCATTGGCCATGGCCCTGATCGTGATCGCTACCTTGTCCACCAACACGGCGGCCAACATCGTCTCGCCCACCAACGATTTCCAGAACATTGCACCGCGCCTGATCGGGCGCAGCCGGGCGGTGTGGCTGACCGGTTTCATCGGACTGGCGCTGATGGGCCACGAGCTTCTCAAGAAGCTGGGCTGGATCGTTTCCGACATCAGCCTTGAAAGCGTCTATTCCAACTGGTTGCTGGGGTATTCCAGCCTGCTCGGTCCCATTGCAGGGATCATGGTGGTGGATTACTTCCTGGTACGGCGTCAGCACCTGGATCTGGCCGGGCTGTATCGTGATGACGTCTATCCTGCGTGGCACTGGCCGGGCTTCGCGGCCTTTGCGCTGCCGGTGGCGCTCACGGTGCTGGCCATTGGCAACAGTCACTTCAGTTGGTTCTACGACTATGGCTGGTTCACCGGCTCGCTGCTCGGGGCTGGCTTGTACTACGTCTTCGCTGCCATGGCCGCCCCTAGCCCGACGCGCATGGCCAAGCCTTTGCCTTGAATACCTGCTCGTCGCAGTGCGGGCAGGCCCGCGCCGTGGCTTACACATCCGACAAGAAAAGCCTGAGGAGAGACCTATGACCCGCGCTCAAGACGTTCTTCAATCGACTGCCCGTCATGTCGATAGCGCACGCCTGTGGCAATCGCTCATGGACCTGGCGCACCTGGGCGCCACGCCCAAGGGTGGCGTATGCCGACTGGCCCTGACCGACCTGGATCGCCAGGCCCGCGACCTATTCGTGCAGTGGTGCGAAGCGGCAGGGTGCACGGTGACGGTCGACGGGGTGGGCAATCTGTTCGCCCGCCGGCCAGGGCGCGATGCCGCACTGCCTCCGGTAATGACGGGCAGTCACATCGACACCCAGCCCACCGGTGGCAAGTTCGATGGCTGCTACGGGGTCATGGCCGGGTTGGAGGTCATCCGCACCCTCAACGACCTGGGCGTGGAAACTGAGGCCCCACTGGAGGTGGTGGTGTGGACCAACGAGGAAGGCTCACGCTTTGCACCGTGCATGATGGGCTCGGGCGTCTTTGCCGGCAAGTTCAGTCTCGAGCAGACGCTGGCTAAACGCGATGCGCAGGGGATTAGTGTGGGCGAGGCGCTGAATGAAATCGGCTACGCCGGCAGCCGCGCGGTGACGGGCCATCCGGTGGGCGCGTATTTCGAGGCCCACATCGAACAAGGCCCGATCCTGGAAGACCAGGCCAAGACCATCGGCGTGGTGCTAGGCGCCCTGGGCCAGAAATGGTTCGACCTGACCTTGCGTGGGGTGGAGGCCCATGCTGGCCCAACGCCCATGCACCTGCGCAAGGATGCCTTGGTCGGCGCCGCTGCCGTGGTCGAGGCTGTCAACCGCGCCGCCTTAGGTCACCAGCCGCACGCCTGCGGCACGGTGGGCTGCCTGCAAGCTTATCCTGGCTCGCGCAACGTGATTCCAGGTGAAGTGCGCATGACCCTCGATCTGCGTCACCTCGAAGGAGACCGGCTTGAGGGAATGATTGCCGAGGTTCGCAGTGTGATTGAACAGACCTGCGAGCGGCATGGGCTGACGTATGAGCTGGTGCCGACCGCAGATTTCCCGGCCTTGTATTTCGACGACGTTTGCGTGAGTGCGGTACGTGAGTCAGCCCAGGCGCTGGGGTTGCCGCACATGGATATCGTCAGCGGGGCAGGGCACGACGCGATCTTCCTGGCTGAACTTGGGCCGGCTGGCATGGTTTTCGTGCCGTGCGAAAACGGCATCAGCCACAACGAAATCGAGAACGCCACGCCTGAGGATCTAGCGGCAGGGTGTGCCGTGTTGCTGCGCGCCATGTTGGCAGCGTCCGAGGCGGTGGCCAAGGGGCGTTTGGCGGCTTAGTTTCGGGGCTGTTCATGCTGTCGTGGACGCTGTGGGCGCTACAGTGGTCTGGTTGATGGGAGCTGCGGGGATGAAACTGTGGGCAGTGCGATGGTTTCAGCTTCGCAGTTTACATTGCCGGGTCCGCTGCGCGGCCTATCGCGGCCGGTCCGGCGCCCCAGCAAGGCTGCTCACGGCTAGCGGTACTTGCTGAAATGTGAGGACTACGCAGATCCATTGTGGGAGCAACTGTCTTGCATATGCCGCGATGGACCGCGCAGCGGACCTCACAATCTATGACTCACCCTGGACATCCAAGGCTGTTCATACCCTGCCAATACCACCCAGATACACGCTGTCCGCTCAATCGACAGGCAACAACACACCCTCACGCCCCAAATGATACCGCTGAAGATCCACGGCTAACGTGAGGTTGCCAGCATAATGCAGGGCAGCCTCCTGCCTTACGTCATCGATCGAAGGGCTGCGCCGATTGTCAGCCTGGTAGCGCGCACTGAAGTGCGTCAGCACCAGGTTACGCACCCCGGCGGCTTGGGCAAAGCGAGCCACTGCCGCCGCAGTACTGTGGCCATAGGTCACGCCAGATCTTTCCACCGCAGGTTGCGTAAAGGTCGCTTCGTGCACCAGCACATCGGCACCTGCCGCAGCCTCGGCCAACAGCTCGGGCGTGTCGTTGTCGCCGCAAACAATGATGCGGCGGGCAGCTCGACCAGGCTGCAGGTAGTCCGCCGCTTGCAGCTCACGGCCTTGGTGACTCACCGCCAGGCCTTTTGCTAGCGTCCCCCACAATGGCCCGCGAGGGACACCTTCGGCGTCAAGGCGCACGCTGTCCAGCCGTGGCTCGGGGCAACGCTCCTCGAAGAGGTAGCCCACGCTGGGCACGCGGTGTGACAAAGTAACGGTGCTCACCGTGACGGCTGCGTTGTGCCAGCCATTGAAATCTTCGACGGGCAACAGCCGCAGATCGAAGGACAGATGACTGTCGGTCACCGCCAGGCTGATGCGCAACCACTCGTGCAAGGCCCGGGGCAACACCACATTCAAGGGTTGGCGCCGCCCGTTCATGCTCGCACTGGCCAGCAGGCCGGGCAAACCCAGGCAGTGGTCGCCGTGTACGTGAGTGATGAAAATGCCGCCCAGGTCCTGAGTCGACAGCGGTGTGTGCAACAGGCGATGCTGGGTGCCCTCACCGCAGTCGATCAAGTACCAGCGTTTGCCCGTGGCCTCCAGCAGCGCCGTCGCGCTGACGTTGCGGGCCTTGGTCGGGGCACCGGCGCTGGTGCCCAGAAACAGCAGGTCCATGTCTACTCCTTGTCATGCGCCATCAAAGTCTTACTCCACGCCCGTGCTGTCAGCCTGGCGCCAGACCAGTTTGCTGGTGTCATAGCCTTGCTCGCGCGCGATGTCCAGCAGCTGGTCACGGGTCTTGTCTGGAATGGCCGGGGTGCGGGACAGCAGCCACAGGTACTCGCGGTTAGGATGGCCGACCAGCGCTACGCGGTAGTCCTTGTCGTGGTAGAGCACCCAGTACTCGCCCTTGGTCAGGTCAGGCGCCAGGCGGCTGAACCAGTTGTCGAAGCGTACCCAGAGCTTGTCGGTGCTGCCCGGCTGCTGAGCTTCGGCGATGCCCTTGGCTTCGTTCCACTGCCCGTCCTTCTCCATGCAGCGGTTGGTTACATCGATGCGGCCATCGGTGCGCAGGGCATAGTGAGCTTCGGACTGCACACAGTTGCGCTGGAAGAACATCGGCAGCCGTGCCAGCTCGTACCAGGTGCCCTGATAGCGTTGCAGGTCGACCTGCTGCGTGCGTGGTGGGGCAGGGTGATCGTTGCCGGCGCAGCCAACCAGGGCAAGGGCCATGCAGGAAAGCATCAATGCCTTGCGTATCGCCATTGTGTTTCTCCTGAGAGTGAGTGCTTACACAGGTTCGATGCCAGCCTCGGGCAAAAGTTGTACGCGCGTTGCTTGGCCTGAGCCGTCCGCCTATTCCCGCAGTCCCGCTTTTGGCAGACGCACGGCAACCGGGCTGCGCTACCATCGCTGTCATTGCCAGAGCCCACAGGAGTGTCGCCCGTGACCCAATACAGCGCGTTCAAGGTAGAGCTGAACGAAAACATTGCCCACGTTCAAATCAACCGCCCGGAAAAACTCAACGCCATGAATGCCGCGTTCTGGGAGGAAATCATCGAGATCTTCCAGTGGGTGGACGACACCGACGCGGTCCGGGCCGTGGTCATCAGCGGTGCTGGCAAGCACTTTTCGGCCGGCATCGACCTGGCCATGCTGGCGTCGGTCGCTGGGCAGATGGGCAAGGACCCTGCGCGCAACGCCCGCACGCTGCGCAAGACCATCCTTGCCCTGCAAGCCTCGTTCAACGCCGTCGACCGCTGCCGCAAGCCAGTGCTGGCGGCAGTACAGGGCTACTGCATCGGCGGAGCCATCGACCTGCTGTCAGCCTGCGACATGCGCTATTGCAGCGGTGACGCGCAGTTCTCCATCAAGGAAATCGACATGGGCATGGCCGCGGACGTCGGCACATTGCAGCGTTTGCCACGCATCATCAACGACGGCATCATGCGAGAACTGGCCTACACCGGACGTACCGTCGAGGCCGAGGAGGCGCTGCGCATCGGCCTGGTGAACCGGGTCTACGATGATCAAGCCGCCTTGCTCGAGGGTGTGTTCGCCATTGCCCGGGACATCGCAGCCAAATCACCGATCGCCGTGGCCGGTACCAAGCACATGCTGAGCTACATGCGCGATCACCGCATCGACGACGGCCTCGAGTACATCGCCACCTGGAACGCGGCGATGTTGCAGTCCGAAGACATGCGCCTGGCCATGGCCGCGCACATGAACAAACACAAACCGTCGTTCGCCGACTGACAGAGTCGACGGGCGCACCTTACAGGAATGCCCTTATGTCAGCACGCTGGACGACCGCAGTACTCGACCCGCAAACGCCCGCCGGCTTGGCCGTGGCCCACAGCCCGGAGGGCTTTCTGGTCGGGGAAGAGGGCGCGTTGTTCCCGCGCGACTGGCTCAAGGGCCAGGGGCTGGATGTGCTGTGCGAGCACGGCATCGGTCACTTCGATGGCCAGCCGGTATTTCTGCTTGAGCTGGCCAGTGCCGGCCAGGTACCCGGTTGCAGCTGGCGGGGCCTGCGCACGTTCATGCTCGAAGGGGATGCCGAGACATACACGATCCTGGGTTACGCCGCGCAGATCGGCACCTGGGCGCGCGAGCACCGGTTCTGTGGCAGTTGCGGTCAGCCCATGACGCAAATTCGCGGGGAGCGGGCCATGCACTGCAGGGCCTGCGACCTGCGCAGCTACCCGCGCATCTCGCCCAGCATGATCGTGTTGATCACACGAGGCGACGAGATCCTGCTGGCGCGCTCGCCGCGCTTCGTGGCAGGCGTGTACAGCACCCTGGCGGGTTTCGCCGAACCCGGCGAGTCGGCCGAAGACTGCCTGGTGCGCGAAGTGCGCGAAGAAGTGGCGCTGGAGGTCAAGAACATCCAGTACGTGGGTAGCCAGTGCTGGCCCTTCCCGCACTCGATGATGCTGGGCTTTCATGCCGAATACGCCGGGGGCGCCATCGTCATGCAGCCGGATGAAATCGAGGATGCCCGCTGGTTCAATGTGCACGATCTACCGCCGCTGCCGGCTGGACGGTCGATTGCCCGTTACCTGATCGACCTGTACGTAGCCCGCCGATTGGGCCGTGCCGACCCTGCGTTCCCCGGGCAGTGACCGATCAGGCTCGCTCCAGGTCGAGACCCCAGTCCCTTACGCGTGCAGTTCCTGGCTGATCACGCCTGGCCAAACCAGTGCTGCCAGGCCAGGCGCACGGTCAGGGCCAGCACCACGGTGATGAATACGGGACGGATGAACTTGCTACCGCCGCTGATCGCCGTCCGGGCGCCAAAGAAGGCGCCGACCATGACCGACAGGCCCATGCACAGGCCGACGATGTAATCCACCTGCCCGGAAATCACGAACACCGTCAGGGCTGCGATGTTGCTGACGAAGTTCATGCTGCGGGCCACGCCACTGGCGCGGACAAGGTCGATGGGGTAAAGCAGCAGGGTGCTGACCGTCCAGAAAGCACCTGTACCCGGCCCAGCCACGCCGTCATAGAAACCCAAGGTCAGGCCTTGCGGCAGCTGCCACTTCTTGCGAATCGGGGCATCGGCGTCCAGTGGCGCCTTTGGCGTGCCGCCGAACAACAGGTACAGGCCGCAGGCGAACACGATCACCGGCAGCATCTTGTTCAGCCACTCGGCAGGCATGTAGTGCGCAACGACCGCCCCTAGCAGGGCCCCGGCCAAGGTGCCAAACAGGGCCCGACGCCACTGAGCCGGGTGAAAGAGCTTGCGCCTGTAGTAGGTGAGGCTGGCCGTGGCCGAGCCGAACGTGGAGCTGAGCTTGTTGGTGCCCAGTACCAGGTGAGGCGGCATGCCGGCTGTCAGCAGGGCGGGGGTGGTCAGCAGGCCGCCGCCGCCAGCGATGGCATCGATGAAACCGGCGACGAAAGCGACCCCTGCCAGGATGAGCAGGGTCAAGGGTTCTACGGTAAGTTCGAAGGGCATGGGAATCTGGCAGGCAATGAGACGGTATGCGACAAAACGCCGCGTGATAAGCCGGACATGTTAATACCCCGACCGCGCAAGTGCCAACGCGGGTATCGATCAAGGGACCCGCGCCAGCGTCACCTGGCTGTGATCACAAAAACCAGCGGTACTCCCGAGCATTGATCTCCTGCATAAACGCCAAGTGGTCCTGGCGCTTGTTCTCGCAATACACCCTGACGAATTCGGCCCCCAAGCCTTCGATAACCGCAGGCGCGTGCTGCATGGCCGTTACTGCGCTGAGCATGTCCTTGGGAAAGTCGATGCCGCTGGAGCGGTTTTCGTTCAACGGTGCGATAGGGTCCTGCGCGGCGTCGAGGCCCTGTTCCAGACCGCACAGGATGGCGGCCAGCACCAGGTAGGGGTTGGCATCGGCGCCGGCCAGGCGATGTTCGATGCGCAGGTTGCGGGCATCGGATTCTGGAATGCGAATACAGGCATCGCGGTCTTCGTATCCCCAGCTGGCCCGGCTGGCGGCGTTGACCATGGCGCCATAACGGCGGAAGGCATTGTGGTTGGCGGCGAAGATCGGCATGCACTGAGGCAGCAGAGACAGGCATCCGGCTACCGCCTGGCGCAGCGGACGCTGGCCATCGGCGGCCAGCAGGTTGTTGCCCCCCTCGTCATACAGGCTGACATGCACATGCATGCCGCTGCCGGGCGCATGCAAGTAAGGTTTGCTCATGAACGAGGCGCGGTGGCCGTGCTTGCGTGCGACACCGCGCGTACTACGGCTGAACAACGCCGCCCAGTCTGCCGCTTGCAGCCCATCGTTGCAGTGTCCGAAGTTGATCTCGAACTGGCCTGGCCCCAGCTCGGCGGTGATGACGTTAGCATCCACGCCTTGCACATTGGCTGTGGCAACCATGTCATGCAGTACCTCTGCGAAGCGGCTCAAGCGCTCGATGTGCAAGTTGGGCTGGTCGTCTTCATCGGCGCTCAGAGGATCGCGGGGAAACTGTGGCAGGCCCGCTGTGAGCGCGCGGTCGAACAGGTAGAACTCCAGCTCGAACGCCACGACTGGATGAATGCCGCGGCGTGCCAGGCGTTGCAGAACCCGCGCCAGCACCTCTCGGGGTTCGAACGCGATGGGGGCTGGCGTTGCGTCGCTGCTGATCAGCATCTGCCCCAAGGGGTGCGCTTCCCATGTGACGGGCTTCAACGTGCCGGGCACCAGCCGGCGCAGGGCGTCAGGGTCGCCGTCGTTGAAGCAGTAGTCGCCGATCTGGAACAGGCCACCCTGGGTGCCAAGGAGCACTGCGTTCTGGGGCAGTTTGAGCGGGCTGCCGGCGGCGACCTTCTCAAGCATGTCGATCGGGTAGCGCTTGCCGTAAAAGTGGCCTGGGATGTCGAGGCTGATAAGGTCGACATGGCGCACGCCGGGATACTGGGCACGAAAGGCGCGAACCTCAGCGAGTACGTCCGGGAAGCTCGTTTGGGCAGGCGTGCGTTCCAAGTCCGGGCTCATGGGCAACTCCACAGGCGAATAGATCCAGGGAAATGTAGCAGAGGCCGCCCAATCCGCCCGCTGTAGCCTGCATCCACAGGCTCAGGTGGACTTCTTCCTCGGTTGCCTGGCTTTACCTGCGCCACCTTTGGCACCTGCTGCCTTGCCTGAACTTGACCGGACCTTGCCGCCGCTTCTGCGCTTTTTCTTCCAAGGCGGGGCAGCGCCCGCCGCCGGGCCGGTAATGGTCATGCGCAGACCGCTGCAACGTTCTACCAGCTTGCCCATCCAGGCCGATTGCCGGGCCACGAATTCCTCCAGACTCATGTCGCCGCTTTGCACCATGTCCAGTGCTTGCTCCCAGATGGCAGTGGTGCCGGGGTCGGCGATAGCACGGGGGACAGCGTCTATCAGGCTGAAGGCAGCAGGCGTTGCTGCCAGGGCCTTGCCGTTCTTGACCAGGTAGCCCCGGTCCAGCAGGCCCTGGATGATGCTGGCACGGGTGGCTTCGGTACCGATCCCAGTGGTTTCCTTGAGCTTTTGTTTGAGCCGAGGGTCGTCCACCAGCTTGGCCACGTTCTTCATGGCCTTGATCAGGTCGCCTTCGGTAAAGGGCTTGGGGGGTTGGGTCCACAGGTCTTTGAGCTGGACATCCTGGACCGAGCACGCTTGGCCTTCGCGCAACACCGGGAGTACCTGGGGCGGGGCGGCTTCGCGACCCTTGGCCGGCGTCAAGGCCTCCGGCAGGGCGCGACGCCAGCCCGGCTCGACGATCTGCTTGCCCACGGCGCGCAAGGCATGGCCTGCGCAGTCGAAGTCGGCCTGGGTGCGGTCGTACTCATGGTGAGGTAGAAACTGCGCCAGGTAGCGCGCGCGGATCAGGGTATACACAGACTTGTGCTTGGCCGGCAGGCGCCCTGGGTCGCTGGCGGCGACCGTCGGTATGATGCCATGGTGGGCACTGACCTTGGCATCGTTCCAGGCGCGTGAACGGCGCTGGGGTTGCAGATGAGGTTGCAAGGGCGCCAGGCTGGCATCAGCCCGCTGTAGCGCCGCAAGAATGGCGGGCGCTTCCCCATGCTGGCTCATCGGCAGGTAACCGCAGTCGCTGCGCGGGTAGGTAATCAGCTTGTGAGTCTCGTACAGCGCCTGGGCGATATCCAGGGTTTCCTGGGCGCCGAGGCCGAACTTCTTCGAGCACAGCTCTTGCAGAGTACCGAGGTCAAAGGGCAGGGGCGCGGCTTCGCGCACCCGTTCCGTTGCGACTTTCACGGCCTGGGCAACGCCGGCCTGCTCGATGGCAGCGGCCGCTTGCTGCGCCAACGCCTGGTTAAGGCACCGACCCTGGTCGTCGCAGACGTCCTCCGGCGCCCGCCACTGGGCCATGAACGCCTGGTTGGCATGACTTAGACGCACGTCGATGGCCCAGAAGGGCACGGGCACGAACTGTGCGATGCTGCGGTCTCGATCTACCACCAGGCGCAGGGTCGGCGTTTGCACGCGACCCACTGGTAGTACGCCCTGGTAGCCGGATTGACGACCGAGCAGGGTGAACAGTCGGCTCATGTTCATCCCGATCAGCCAGTCGGCTCGTGAACGGCCCAGCGCCGAGTGATAAAGGTTGAAGGTCTCATGCCCCGGCAGCAGGCGGGCCAGGGCCTTGCGAATCGACGCATCATCGAGCGCGGACAACCACAGGCGTTGCACCGGGCCACGGTAGCGACAGTGTTCGACCAACTCGCGAGCAATCATTTCGCCTTCGCGGTCGGCATCGGTCGCGATGATCAGCTCGCGGGCCTCTCCCAGCAGGCGCTTGACCGCCTTGTACTGGCTGGCGGTCTTGGGTTTGACCAGCATTTTCCATTGTTGCGGGATAATCGGCAGGTCGGCCAGGTTCCAGCGCTTGTAGCGCTCGTCATAGCTGTCGGGTGGGGCCGTTTCCAGCAGGTGGCCAATGCACCAGGTCACGCACACGTCGGTGCCTTGCCAACAGCCATCGCCTTTGCGATTGGCGCCGAGCACTTTGGCGATGTCTTTTGCCTGGGAGGGTTTTTCACACAGAAACAGCCGCATGACCATTGACGCTTCATCGATGGAGATGAGCGCTAGGATGCGGGTGCGCAACGAAGTAGGCAAGTTTTATGTGGATGGATGTACAGTGCGAGGCGTATCCGGATGTGCCGGTGATGTGAGCCGGCACAGGATCGGTACGTTAGCAGCGCGATTGAATACGGCTAACGGTCAGCCTGTCGCCGGCAAGCCGGCGCCTGACGGGGACGTGTACGCGCGTGAGCTTGAACCGCTCCTGTGGGGACAAGAGCGGCGGTCGCGCCGGCATGCCGGGGTCAGATGCGAACAGGCCTGGCACGCTTCAAGAAGGCAAGTGCGACTCGCGCACCATGTCTACGTGAGGGATGCCGGCCTCGAGGAACTCTTCGCTGACCACTTTGAAACCCAGCCGCTCGTAGAACGGTGTGGCGTGCACCTGCGCGCTGAGGCGTTGAGGCTTAAGGTCACGGGCCTGCGCTTCGGCGATGACGGCATTGACCAGTGCGTCGCCCACTTTCAGGCCGCGCCAGTCCTTGAGCACCGAGATTCGGCCGATGGTGCCATCGGCGAGCAAGCGTGCGGTGCCGATCGGGTAGTCGCCCTCCAGTGCCAGGAAGTGCAAGGCATCCTGGTCTTCGGAGTCGAATTCCAGTTCGACCGGTATGTGCTGCTCGGCGACGAACACTGCCTCACGGATGCGGCGAATGTCGGCGTTGTCCTTGACCCAATCGGCCAGGCGCACCCGAATCTTATTCATCGGCAAAACCCAGGCTACCTTGCTTGACCAACTGCTGGATCAGCATCAATGCATCTTCATCCTGCAGCCACTGGCCGAGGTTCTCGCTGTGCAGGGCGTCGGCAGCGCACACCAGCTTGAGCAGGTCGCGCAGCTTTCCAGGCAGCGGGCAGCTACGGCCGCTGGCAAAGAGCAGCAGGTCGCTGTCGAACTCGGACCAGGCCATGCGGGCGCTCGGGTTGCGGATCAGGATGGCGCCCTGCTGCAAGGCATTGAGCAACTCCTGCTCGGACAACTCCTCGCCAACGATCTGCTCGGGGTAACGCGGCTCGGTCATGAACTGGCCGAACCAGGTCAACAGCAGGTCCTTGTCACCCATGTGCTTGTCCAGCAGCGCCTTGAGGCGGTCCAGGGCATCATGCTGGATCTGATGAGGGTCGCTGACTGGCTGTGCATCGGCGTCGCTGTAGCGCTCTTCGTCCGGCAGGAACTGGCCGAGGAAGTCGGTGAAGTGAGTGAGCACTTCGGCGGCGCTCGGTGCGCGGAAACCGACCGAGTAGGTGAGGCAGTCGTCCACGGCAACGCCATAGTGAGCCAGGCGCGGCGGCAGGTAAAGCATGTCGCCAGGCTCCAGGGTCCACTCGTCACTTTGCTCGAAATCGGCCAGGATGCGCAGGTCGCTGTGCTCGAGCAGGGCGCTGTCGCTGTCGCACATCTGCCCGATCTTCCAGTTACGCTGCCCTTGGCCTTGCAGCAGGAACACGTCGTAGTTGTCGAAGTGCGGGCCCACGCTACCGCCTGGGGTAGCGAAGCTGATCATGACGTCGTCGATACGCCAGCTGGGCAGGAAGCGGAAGTTTTCCAGCAACTCTGCCACTTCCGGCACGAACTGGTCGACGGCTTGTACCAGCAACGTCCAGTCTTTTTCCGGCAGCTCGGCAAACGTGTCCTCGTTGAACGGACCGCGGCGCATTTCCCACGGGTGTGCGCCGTGCTCGAGCACGATACGGGACTCGACTTCCTCTTCCAGCGCCAGACCAGCCAGCTCGTCCGGATCGATGGGGCTGATGAAATCGGGGAATGCCTGGCGCACCAGCAGCGGCTTTTTCTGCCAGTAGTCGCGCATGAATTCACGGGCTGTAATGCCGCCCAGCAGCTGCAGTGGAGTATCAGGATTCATCTTCAACCTATTGAAAAAACGTAATTTTCAGACGGGAATAAAAACGCCCGGCCAGGCCGGGCGTTGGGCGCAGAGCGCGCGTTAGACGCGTTTTGCCTGCGCAGCCGCGTTACCGATGTAGGTAGCGGGCGTGAGTTGCTTGAGTTCGGCCTTGGCCTCGGCGGGCATGTCCAGCCCATCGATGAAGCTCAGCAGAGCATCCGGGGTGATGCCCTTGCCGCGGGTCAGCTCCTTGAGCTTCTCGTAGGGGTTCTCGATGTTGAATCGACGCATCACGGTCTGGATCGGCTCGGCCAGCACTTCCCAGCAGGCATTCAGATCGGCCGCGATACGGGCGTGGTTCACTTCGAGCTTGCCGATGCCTTTGAGGCTGGCTTCATACGCGATGACGCTGTGGGCAAAGCCCACGCCCAGGTTGCGCAGCACGGTGGAGTCGGTCAGGTCACGCTGCCAGCGCGAAACCGGCAGCTTGCTGGCCAGGTGCTGGAACAGGGCGTTGGCGATGCCCAGGTTGCCTTCGGAGTTTTCGAAGTCGATGGGGTTGACCTTGTGCGGCATGGTCGAGGAGCCGATTTCGCCGGCAACGGTCTTCTGCTTGAAGTAGCCCAGCGAAATGTAGCCCCACACGTCCCGATCGAAATCGATGAGGATGGTGTTGAAGCGCGCTATGGCGTCGAACAGCTCGGCAATGTAGTCGTGCGGCTCGATCTGAGTCGTGTAGGGGTTGAACTGCAAGCCCAGCTCGTCTTCGATGAAGGCGCGGGCGTTCTGCTCCCAATCGATCTGCGAATAGGCCGACAGGTGGGCGTTGTAGTTGCCCACGGCGCCGTTGATCTTGCCCAGCAGCGGCACGGCAGCGACTTGGGCGATCTGGCGTTCCAGACGGTACACGACGTTGGCCAGCTCCTTGCCGAGGGTAGTCGGGGAGGCAGGCTGACCATGGGTGCGCGAGAGCATCGGCACATCGGCATGGGCGTGGGCCAGGGCGCGAATGGCGTCGGCGATCTGACGCATCAGCGGCAACAGCACCTCGTCACGACCGGCGCGCAGCATCAGGGCGTGGGACAGGTTGTTGATGTCCTCGCTGGTGCAGGCGAAGTGGATGAATTCGCTGACCTTGGCCAGCTCAGGCAGCTGGGCGGCCTGCTCCTTGAGGAGGTATTCGATCGCCTTGACGTCGTGGTTGGTGGTGCGCTCGATTTCTTTGACGCGCTCGGCGTGCTCGAGCTTGAAATCGGTGGCCAGGTTGTCCAGCAGCGCGTTGGCTTCGGCGGAGAACGCCGGCACTTCGCTGATCTGCGGGTGGGCGGCCAGGCGCTGCAACCAGCGCACTTCGACCAGGGCGCGGAAACGGATCAGGCCGAATTCGCTGAAGATGGGGCGCAAGGCCTGGGTTTTGCCGGCGTAACGGCCGTCTACAGGGGAAACCGCAGTGAGCGAAGAAAGCTGCATGGGGTGTTCTCGGACAGTCAGGCTTTTGGAGGGCGCATATCATACATTAAAAATGCGCTGGAGTCGGGGGGCTGACCAAAGGTTGCTTCAATCTGCTCGGTTTGCTGAGCGGGCGCTGCACCGATCTGGTGGCGGAGCAACGCCATTGACTGATCTCTGTCAGCTCGCGTCGGGGCTGCCGTGCAGCCCGTCGGGGCACAAGGCCCCTCCTGCAAGGAATGTGGTCAGCCAGGCGCGTTCGCGTCTGTGCGCCCGAATGTGTGAGGCTGGGTTTCAGGGCGCTGTGCGCATCATGTCGTACAGCTCGTTGAGCAATTTGCGTCGGCTGAACACCAGCTGCCAGCGGTGCCCACCGAGCTGGCGCCATAGCCGTGCAGCGCGGATACCGGCCAGCAGCAGGGCGCGGATCTTGGAGGCGTTGTTGGGCTGCTGCAGGAAGCGCATGTCGCCGTGCACCTGGATGCGCTGACGCAAGGTGCTCAAGGTGTCTTGGTACAGCGCGCCGCTCGACGCGATGACGTTCTCGTGCACCAGGCCGAAGTGATCGGCCTGGGACTGGATCTGCGGCAGGCGGTTACCGATGGTCTCGAGCAGGTCGCCGCGCTTGTTCAGCTGCCGTTCCAGGCCCAGCATCGACAAGGCATAACGCAAAGGCTCGCGCTGCAGGCTGCTGGGGTCGCGCTCCAATGCCCCGACCAGCGCGCGGTAACCGTCGCGCAAGTTCAGGTCATCGCCACCGAAGACCTCCAGCGTATCCTTGGGATCACGCACCAGCAGGCTGCCCAGCATGCAGCCGATATCAGCTTCGCTGGCCTGCCCGGTACGGGCGATACGGTCCACCAGCACGGCTGCCTGGAATACGCCGCCCAGCGCGATCAACTGTTCCTGCACGCGGTTCACGAGCGTGGGCTCCACGGCTCGGCTGCTTCGATCACGCCACCGCCCAGGCACACCTCGCCGTCATAGAACACCACCGACTGGCCAGGGGTAACTGCGCGCTGCGGCTCGTCGAAGACGGCCCGATAACCGGTGGCCGTACGGTGCAGGGTGCACTGCTGGTCGTGTTGTCGGTAGCGAACCTTGGCAGTGAGCTGGCGCGGGCTATCGAGGTCGACCGGGTTCACCCAGAAGATTTCGGAGGCCAGCAGGGCGCGGGAGAACAACCAGGGGTGTTCATTGCCCTGGCCGACCACGAGCACATTGCGCGTCAGGTCCTTGTGCAGCACGTACCAAGGCTCGTCCCCAGCATCCTTCAGGCCGCCGATACCCAGGCCCTGGCGCTGGCCGATGGTGTGGTACATGAGGCCATGATGACGACCGATCACTTCACCGTCGGTGGTTTCGATGTCGCCGGGTTGGGCCGGCAGGTATTGCTTGAGGAAGTCGCTGAAACGTCGCTCACCGATAAAGCAGATGCCGGTGGAGTCTTTCTTCTTGGCCGTGGCCAGGCCGTGTTTCTCGGCAATGGCGCGCACCTCGGGTTTTTCCAGCTCGCCCACCGGGAACAAGGTGCGGGCAATTTCCTTGCCGCCCACGGCATGTAGGAAATAGCTCTGGTCCTTGTTCGGGTCCAGGCCTTTGAGCAGCTGGGTCAGTTCGCCGGTGTCGCGGCGGCGAACATAGTGACCGGTGGCGATCAGGTCGGCGCCCAGGGACAGGGCATAGTCCAGGAAGGCCTTGAACTTGATCTCGCGGTTGCAAAGGATGTCGGGGTTCGGGGTGCGGCCGGCCTTGTATTCCTCAAGGAAGTGCTCGAACACGTTGTCCCAGTACTCGGCCGCGAAATTGGCGGTGTGCAGGGTGATGCCGATGCGGTCGCAAACCGCTTGGGCATCTGCCAGGTCTTCACGGGCCGTGCAGTATTCGGTGCCGTCGTCCTCTTCCCAGTTCTTCATGAACAGCCCTTCCACCTGGTAACCCTGCTCCATGAGCAGAAGGGCGGAGACGGAAGAGTCCACGCCGCCGGACATGCCGACGATGACGCGGGTCTTGGCGGGGTCTTTGAGTGCTGGGCTGGTCATGGTTACCGATGTAGATCAAGAGGAAAAACGCCGATACTACCAAACCCGCAGCGGCGCGTCAGTCGCGCAGCAGGTCAAGGCTGTGCAGCGGGCCCTGCAGGTAGTCGTCAAGGCAGCGAGGCACCAGTTCACTGCGCCAGCGCGCCGGATCGGCGAGCAGCTCGTCACGGGTCAGCCACATGGCGCGCTCGATATCGCTGTCCAGGGGGCTGTCGACGCGATGCCGGACAGGGCGGGCGGCAAAGCAGATGCGCTGGTAGGTCACGCCGTTGCTCGGCGCCGTATACAGGTAAATACCCACCAGCCCGGTCAGCTCCACCTCCCAGGCCGTTTCTTCCAGGGTTTCACGCAGCGCCGCCTGGGCCAGGGTTTCATTGGGTTCGAGGTGGCCGGCAGGTTGGTTGAAGACGTGTCGCCCGGCCTTGAACTCTTCGACGAACAGAAACCTGCCGTTGTCTTCGACAACGGTGGCGACGGTGATATGAGGGTGCCAGGTCATGCAGTGCTCCAGGGTGAGCGAGTTGGCCGTTGTGCGGCCCAGAAAGCACGAACCCCGGTGCGTGGCCGGGGTTCGTGGGTTACGTCAAGCGAGCCTTACAGGGCGGCGATGGCGCTGTTCAGGGTCTGGCTTGGGCGCATGACCTTGGCCGTCAGGTCGGCGTCAGGGGCATAGTAGCCACCAATGTCCACTGGCTTGCCTTGAACAGCGTTGAGTTCGGCAACGATTTTTTCTTCGTTGTCGCTCAAAGCCTTGGCCAGAGGGGCAAAGCGAGCTTTCAGGGCTGCATCGTCGTCCTGGGCGGCCAGTGCTTGTGCCCAATACAGGGTCAGGTAGAAATGGCTGCCGCGGTTGTCGATGCCGCCGACCTTGCGCGAAGGCGACTTGTTGGTGTCCAGGAACTTGCCGGTTGCCTGGTCCAGCGTCTGGGCCAGCACCTTGGCGCGTGGGTTCTCGTAGGTGTTGCCCAAGTGCTCCAGGGAAGCGGCCAGGGCCAGGAATTCACCCAGCGAGTCCCAGCGCAGGAAGTTCTCTTCTACCAACTGCTGCACGTGCTTGGGGGCCGAGCCGCCAGCGCCGGTTTCGAACAGGCCACCGCCATTCATCAGCGGCACGATCGACAGCATCTTGGCGCTGGTGCCCAGTTCCATGATCGGGAACAGGTCGGTGAGGTAGTCGCGCAGCACGTTGCCGGTCACCGAGATGGTGTCCTTGCCTTCGCGGATGCGAGCCAGGGAGAACTTGATGGCCTCGACCGGGGACATGATGCGGATATCGAGGCCGGACGTGTCGTGGTCCTTGAGGTAGGTCTGCACCTTCTCGATCATGGCGCTGTCGTGGGCGCGAGCCGGGTCCAGCCAGAACACGGCCGGGGTATCGCTCAGGCGGGCGCGGTTGACGGCCAGCTTGACCCAGTCCTGGATGGGTGCATCCTTGACCTGGCACATGCGGAAGATGTCACCTGCTTCGACCTTCTGTTCCAGCACCAGGTTGCCCTTGGTGTCGACAACGCGCACGACGCCATCGGTCTTGATCTGGAAAGTCTTGTCGTGGGAGCCGTATTCCTCGGCTTTCTGCGCCATCAGGCCAACGTTCGGCACGCTGCCCATGGTGGTCGGGTCGAAGGCGCCATTGGCCTTGCAGTCTTCGATGGTGGCCTGGTAGATGCCAGCGTAGCAGCGGTCCGGGATGATCGCCTTGGCGTCCTGCAGCTCGCCGGCGCTGTTCCACATCTTGCCCGAATCACGAATCATGGCCGGCATCGAGGCATCGACGATCACATCGCTCGGCACGTGCAGGTTGGTGATGCCTTTATCTGAGTTGACCATCGCCAGGGCAGGGCGCTCGGCGTACAAGGCCTGGATGTCCGCTTCGATTTCGGCTTGCTTCTCGGCGGGCAGGTCCTTGATGCGGGCGTACAGGTCGCCGATGCCGTTGTTGGCATTGAAGCCGACTTCGGCCAGGGCGGCCGCGTGCTTGGCTAGTACATCGTTATAGAATTCTTCGACGATGACGCCGAACATGATCGGGTCGGAAACCTTCATCATGGTCGCTTTGAGGTGCACCGACATCAGCACGCCCGATGCCTTGGCGTCGGCAATCTGCTCGGCGACGAAGGCCTTGAGGGCCTTGCGGCTCATGGTGGCGCAGTCGATGATTTCAGCTGCCTTGACGGCGGTTTTCTCTTTCAGGACGGTGGTGGTGCCGTCGGCGCCGACCAGCTCGATGCGCAGGCTGTCGTCAGCCTCGATCAGTGCAGCCTTCTCGCTGCCGTAGAAGTCGCCCTGGCTCATGTGAGCCACGTGCGACTTGGAGTCGGCCGCCCAGGCGCCCATCTTGTGAGGGTGCTTGCGTGCGTAGTTCTTGACCGACAGCGGTGCGCGGCGGTCGGAGTTGCCTTCGCGCAGGACCGGGTTCACGGCCGAACCCTTGATGCGGTCGTAGCGGGCGCGCGATTCCTTTTCCTCGGCGGTGGCCGGTTCGTCGGCGTAGTCCGGGATGTTGAAGCCCTTGCCTTGCAGCTCCTTGATCGCGGCCTTGAGCTGCGGTACCGAGGCGCTGATGTTCGGCAGCTTGATGATGTTGGCTTCAGGGGTGGTGGCCAGTTGGCCCAGTTCCGCCAGGTGATCGCCTACCTGTTTTTCTGCGCCGAGTTGCTCCGGGAAGGCTGCAAGGATACGGCCTGCCAGGGAGATGTCGCGGGTTTCGACGGCAATGTCAGCGCAAGCGGTGAAGGCTTCGATGATCGGCAGCAGCGAGTAGGTGGCGAGGGCAGGAGCTTCGTCGGTGAAGGTATAGATGATCTTGGAACGGGTGGGCATGCGGGCTAACTCTCTGTGTGCTGAGCGTGCTCGAGTCTCGTGGTGCACCGGGTAGGCACACCGCCCTGGCAGCGCCATGGGCGGAAAGTCGAGAGGCTGCGAGCTGTGATGGTGGATGCATCAGTCGAGCGTCAAGTGCCGAGCTGCGGTAACAACCCGGGCTTAGTGGCCTGAGATGGCCTGGGACGGTCCGCATTTTCCTAGGGATCGCCCCGGTGACCCTGCGGTCGCGGGGCAGTATATCAAACCAATCAGCCTAATCATCAAGACTGAGTGATATCGGCCCATTTATAAGACCAAAGACGTAGCGACAATGTGACCGGTTGTCGCATGCGGCAGCCTCGCGGGTCGTGCAGAAGCGGAGGGAGGTCTTGATAACAGAGTTGTAACTTCATGCGTACAGATAGGCCGCACGCTGGTGGTCGACACACGTGCGATCCTTCAAGGATGGACGTACCGGCGTCACGCACTCACAGTGGCGGCCAGTGTCGAATCAGGTAGCAGCGCCTGGGCAGCCTCTTGGGTGCGGATATTGACAGCGTGCAGGCCTTTGGGGCCTTGAATGACATCGAAATGAACTGCCTGCCCCGCCTTGAGGGTCTTGTAGCCGTCCATCTGGATAGCGGAAAAGTGGGCGAAGAGGTCTTCGCTCTTGCCATCCTCGACCACGAACCCATACCCTTTGGCGTTGTTGAACCACTTGACTTTACCGTTTGCCATCCCTATGTCCCTCTGCAAGGACTCCATCACTGGAGTATCATCCACATCATCCGCCAATGAGCCTTCGAAAAAATCGGGCTGGTTGCGCGGATCTTTATTGACCACGGTGTGTTCCTATTGGTTGTAACACCGTTTTGCCGATAGTCAAGGTCATGCAGCGGCCAGGCCGTATCGCTTGCTGCAGGGTCAACCCATAACCTTATCCTGTCGATGTGATGAAATTCTTTCCATGCATGCACACAGCCAGATTCGACTAACATTCAATCAGGATCGCCCTCAATCCAACGAGGACGATGGCGCTGGTCTGGCGGTTCAGGAAGCCAAGCCGATCCTGCAGGCGCCACCTATGTACAAGGTGGTTTTGTTCAACGATGACTACACGCCGATGGATTTCGTCGTCGAAGTGCTCGAAACGTTCTTCAATCTGAACCGCGAGCTGGCGACCAAGATCATGCTGACCGTCCATACCGAGGGGCGGGCAGTATGCGGATTGTTTACCCGCGACATCGCCGAAACGAAGGCCATGCAGGTCAACCAATACGCCAGGGAAAGCCAGCATCCGCTACTCTGTGAAATCGAGAAGGACGGTTAATCGCCGACCACTTGGGTATGAGGTGAAGCTATGTTAAACCGCGAGCTCGAAGTCACCCTCAATCTTGCCTTCAAGGAGGCCCGTTCGAAGCGTCATGAGTTCATGACGGTCGAGCATCTGCTGCTGGCTCTCCTTGACAATGAGGCTGCCGCGACCGTTCTGCGCGCCTGTGGCGCCAATCTCGACAAGCTCAAGCATGATCTGCAAGAGTTCATCGATTCTACGACCCCTTTGATTCCCGTCAGCGACGAAGACCGCGAGACTCAGCCGACCCTGGGCTTCCAGCGTGTGCTGCAGCGTGCCGTGTTCCATGTCCAGAGCTCCGGCAAGCGCGAGGTTACCGGTGCCAATGTGCTGGTGGCGATCTTCAGCGAACAGGAAAGCCAGGCTGTGTTCCTGCTCAAGCAGCAGAGCGTGGCCCGCATCGATGTGGTCAATTACATTGCCCACGGCATCTCCAAGGTGCCCGGCCATGGGCCGCATTCAGACAGCGACCAGGAGATGCCGGACGATGAGGGCGGTGAAACCACCTCTTCGAGCAATCCATTGGACGCCTACGCCAGCAACCTCAACGAGTTGGCCCGCGCCGGGCGTATCGACCCGTTGGTTGGGCGCGAGCAGGAAGTCGAGCGCGTGGCACAGATCCTCGCCCGTCGCCGCAAGAACAATCCCCTGCTGGTAGGTGAGGCCGGCGTGGGTAAAACAGCCATTGCCGAAGGTTTGGCCAAGCGCATCGTCGACGGTCAGGTGCCCGATCTGCTGGCCCAGAGCGTGGTCTATTCACTCGACCTGGGTGCTTTGCTGGCCGGTACCAAATACCGCGGCGACTTCGAGAAGCGCTTCAAGGCGCTGCTCGGTGAACTGCGCAAGCGGCCACAGGCCATCCTGTTCATCGACGAAATCCATACCATCATTGGTGCCGGCGCAGCGTCTGGCGGTGTCATGGATGCCTCCAACCTGCTCAAGCCATTGTTGTCGTCGGGCGAAATACGCTGCATCGGTTCCACGACGTTCCAGGAGTTTCGTGGCATCTTCGAGAAGGACCGGGCGCTGGCGCGGCGCTTCCAGAAGGTCGATGTGAGCGAGCCTTCCGTGGAGGACACCGTCGGTATCCTGCGCGGCCTCAAAGGGCGCTTCGAAAGCCATCACAACATCGAGTACAGCGACGAGGCGCTGCGTGCAGCGGCAGAGCTGGCCTCGCGCTACATCAATGACCGGCACATGCCCGACAAGGCCATCGACGTCATCGACGAAGCCGGCGCCTACCAGCGCCTGCAGCCTGAGGCCAATCGCGTTAAGCGAATCGACGTGCCTCAGGTCGAGGACATCGTCGCCAAGATCGCCCGTATTCCGCCCAAGCATGTCAGCAGTTCCGACAAGGAGCTGCTGCGTAACCTGGAGCGGGATCTGAAGCTGACCGTGTTCGGTCAGGACGCGGCCATCGACTCGCTGGCGACCGCCATCAAGCTGTCGCGCGCAGGGCTCAAGTCGCCTGACAAGCCTGTCGGTTCGTTCCTGTTCGCCGGCCCTACCGGCGTGGGCAAGACCGAGGCAGCGCGTCAGTTGGCCAAGGCGCTGGGTGTCGAGTTGGTGCGTTTCGACATGTCCGAATACATGGAGCGTCACACCGTGTCGCGCCTGATCGGTGCGCCGCCTGGCTACGTCGGGTTCGACCAGGGCGGTCTGTTGACCGAAGCCATCACCAAGCAGCCGCACTGCGTGTTGCTGCTCGATGAGATCGAGAAGGCCCACCCGGAAGTCTTCAACCTGCTGTTGCAGGTCATGGACCACGGGACCTTGACCGACAACAACGGGCGCAAGGCCGACTTCCGCAACGTGATCCTGATCATGACCACCAACGCGGGCGCTGAAACCGCTGCGCGAGCGTCCATCGGCTTTACCCACCAGGACCATGCGTCCGATGCCATGGAAGTTATCCGCAAGAGCTTCACGCCGGAGTTCCGCAACCGCCTGGATACCATCATCCAGTTCGGCCGTCTGAGCACCGAGACCATCAAGAGTATCGTCGACAAGTTCCTCATCGAACTGCAGGCGCAACTTGAGGACAAGCGTGTGCTTCTGGAGGTCAGCGACGCGGCACGTGGCTGGCTGGCGGTGTCGGGCTACGACGTGCAGATGGGTGCGCGGCCGATGGGTCGACTGATTCAGGACAAGATCAAGCGGCCTCTGGCCGAGGAGATTTTGTTCGGCGAATTGGCCGAGCACGGCGGGGTGGTGCACGTGGACCTGCGCGATGGCGAACTGGTCTTCGACTACGAGACCACTGCCGAAGTGGCGTAAGCCTCGGGGGCCGCAATGCGGCCCCTTCCTGACCCAGGCAGGCACAAAAAAGCCCGGCAGATGCCGGGCTTTTTCATGGCTGGAGCTTAGCGCGCACGGTACGTGATGCGGCCCTTGCTCAGGTCATACGGCGTCAGCTCGACGCGAACCTTGTCGCCAGTGAGAATACGGATGTAGTTCTTGCGCATCTTTCCAGAGATGTGCGCGGTTACGACGTGCCCGTTTTCCAACTCCACGCGGAACATGGTGTTGGGCAGGGTGTCGACGACAGTGCCTTCCATTTCGAAGCTGTCTTCTTTCGACATGCAGTAGAGCCCTCGGATCCAGTGTTGGCCCGACGCATAACCGCACCGGGCAAAAAAGTGGCGTGGATTATGCCCGAAAACTGTGTGTCAAGCCAATGCTTTCAGTTGAGGGCAACCCAACGCTGGTTTATCAACAACTCGATAGGCCGATACTGCGTCTTGTAGTTCATTTTCTTGCAGTTCTTGATCCAGTAGCCAAGATACACGCCGTCCAGATCGAGCCGCAACGCCTCGCCGATCTGCCAGAGGATGGCAAACCTGCCCAGGCTGCGGCGCTCCTCATCAGGCTCGTAGAAGGTGTACACGGCAGACAGGCCATTGGGCAGCAAGTCGCAGACGGCGACTGCCAGCAGTCGCCCGCTGGCGCGAAATTCGTAGAACCAGCAGAACGGCAATTGGCGCACCAGAAACGTGGAGAACTGATCACGGCTGGGTGGATACATGTCTCCATCGGCATGACGTGCCTCGATGTAGCGCCGGTACAGGTCGAAATACTCTTCCTTGAAGGCAGGGCGTGCAGCCGTCACCGTCACATCGGCGTTGCGCTTGAGAATCCGACGCTGCTGCCGGCTGGGCACAAACCGTGCTGGCGGTATGCGCGCAGGCACGCATGCATTGCAGTTCTGGCAATGAGGGCGATAAAGGTGATCGCCACTGCGGCGAAACCCCATCTCCGACAGGTCGGCGTACACGTTCACGTCCATGGGCTGGCTGGGGTCCAGGAACAACGTGGTGGCCTGCTCGTCGGGGAGGTAACTGCAGGAGTGGGGTTGAGTGGCATAAAACTTCAACCGCGCCAGCTCTGTCATGATCAACCCCTTCGGTGAGACTTTGCCTAAGTGTAAGCCAGGTGTGAAAAACGCGCCTAGCAAACCCATGTGGCGGTGTTGGGCTGATCGAGGTGGCGGGCCAGGTAGCCTGCGAATTCGCGGCGACTGATGGCGTGAGCGCCCAGGCTTTGCAGGTGATCGGTCGGCATCTGGCAGTCGATCAGCACGAAGCCGGCTGCTTCCAGGTGTCGGACCAACGTCACGAAGCCCACCTTCGAGGCATTGTCCGCGCGACTGAACATGGATTCCCCGAAAAACAGCTGCCCCATGGCCAGGCCATACAGGCCGCCGACCAGTTCACCGTCCTGACGAACTTCGACCGAATGGGCAATGCCGCGCGCGTGCAGTTCGCAGTAGGCCATGCGCATGGGGTCGGTGATCCAGGTGCCGTTTGTATAATCGCGCGGCGCCGCGCAGGCTGCGATCACCGCGGCGAAGTCGGTGTCGAAGCTGACCTGGTAGCGGCCTTGGCGCATCCACTTGGCCAAGGAGCGCGACACGTGCAATCGGGCAGGCACCAGCACGGTGCGCGGGTCGGGCGACCACCACAGGATCGGCTGGCCATCCTGGTACCACGGGAAGCAGCCATGGCGGTAAGCCTGAACAAGCCGTTCGGGCGTCAGGTCGCCGCCTGCGGCGAGTAGGCCGTTGGGCTCTTGCAGGGCGCGGTCCAGCGCAGGGAAGGTCAAGGAATCGCGTTTCAGCCAGGTCAACATGGTCGGTCATGCGGTAGGGGAGGGGAGTGGCCAGCATGGCGCGATGGGGAAATGGGGTCAATCGCTTCACGGCCGCAGGTGGGCGATACGTGATCGCCCACTCCACAAGCAATCGGGTTGCTTCCGCTGAATGGCGGGCCTGGACAGGGCCGTTGTAGGCAGTGTCCCGCAGCCATTCAGGCAATTTCGGATACATTGCAGCTACGGCCGGCACCATCAGCCACATTTGCTGTCACACCTGTGCAAAAACACAGCATAAGCCTTTGTCACAGAAGACAATGCGTGCTCAAATTGCAGCTATTGGAAAGTCGCCCCCGGCCAGATCCCCAGACGGCGTGCCGCCATGGCGGCTGGCGGGCAGTAATGTTAAAAGTAGTGATCCGTTGGCTTCGGCCCTGGCCGATCACTATTGGACGCGCACCATGCGCAGGAATAGACGCGTTTTGAAGAAATCCACCGCAACCCCAGCTCCCTTGCCCGTGCCCCTGTGGCGGCAGCAGCTGCACTATCGCCTCAAGGAGGGTGCGCTGATCGCTGTCGGCGCCCTGTGCCTGTACCTGTGGATGGCGCTGCTGACCTACGACACCTCGGACCCGGCCTTCAGCCACACCGCCACCGTCGACCAGGTGCAGAATGCCGCCGGGCGAGCCGGTGCCTATTTCGCCGATATCCTGTTCATGGTGCTGGGCTACTTCGCCTACATCTTCCCATTGCTGCTGGCGATCAAGACCTGGCAGATTTTCCGTCAGCGCCACCAGCCCTGGGACTGGAGCGGCTGGTTGTTCTCCTGGCGATTGATAGGCCTGATATTCCTGGTGCTGTCCGGGGCTGCGCTGGCCCATATCCACTTTCATCCGCCGGCAAGCATCCCGTTCTCGGCCGGCGGCGCCCTGGGCGAAAGCCTGGGCGATCTGGCTCGCAACTTCCTGAACGTGCAGGGCAGCACCCTGATGTTCATCGCCCTGTTCCTGTTCGGGCTGACGGTGTTCACCGACCTGTCGTGGTTCAAGGTCATGGACATGACCGGCAAGATCACGCTGGATCTGCTGGAACTGGTGCAGGGCGCGGCCTCGCGCTGGTGGGAGGCGCGTAACGAACGCAAGCGCCTGGAAGCGCAGCTGCGCGAGGATGAGCCCGTCGTCAAGGCCAAGCCTGTGGCGCCCGAACCACGTGAGCCGGCCAAGCCTGCTCTGCGCGAGCGCTTGTTCAAGCGCGAGCCTGCGTCTGCTCAGCCCGAGCCGCGCGAGCCGACCCTGGGCGGTGAGCCTGTGACGATGCGCGACTCGGTCGCGCGTGAACCGGTTGCGCGTGACCCAGGGGTGCAGCGTGAACCTGTGATCACACGCGAACCGGCAGCGGCGCGGCCTTCGGCGCCTGCGCCTGTAGCCGCCCCGGCCCTGATCTCCAATATCGTGCCACCGTCGGCCGCCAAGGCGCCTGAGCCAGTCAAGCGCATTGCCAGAGAAACCCCGGCGCCGCAATTCATCGACAGCGCAGTGGAAGGCACCTTGCCGCCGATTTCCATCCTGGACCCGGCTGAACAGAAAAAAATCGAGTATTCCCCCGAGTCCCTGGCGGGCGTTGGCCAATTGCTGGAAATCAAGCTCAAGGAGTTTGGTGTCGAAGTGGCGGTGGATTCCATTCACCCAGGGCCTGTGATCACCCGGTACGAAATCCAGCCGGCTGCCGGTGTCAAAGTGAGCCGTATCGCCAACCTTGCCAAGGACCTGGCGCGTTCGCTGGCCGTGACCAGCGTGCGGGTGGTCGAGGTGATTCCGGGCAAGACCACTGTGGGTATCGAGATTCCCAACGAAAACCGCCAGATGGTGCGTTTCTCCGAAGTGCTCGCCACCCCGCAATACGACGAACAGAAGTCGCCGGTCACCCTGGCCCTGGGCCACGATATCGGCGGCAAGCCGGTCATCACCGACCTTGCAAAGATGCCGCACTTGCTGGTGGCGGGTACGACCGGCTCGGGTAAGTCGGTGGGCGTGAACGCGATGATTCTGTCGATCCTGTTCAAATCCAGCCCCGAAGACGCGCGCCTGATCATGATCGACCCGAAAATGCTCGAGCTGTCGATCTACGAAGGCATCCCACACTTGTTGTGCCCCGTGGTCACCGACATGAAGGACGCGGCCAATGCCCTGCGCTGGAGCGTGGCGGAAATGGAGCGGCGCTACAAATTGATGGCCGCCATGGGCGTGCGCAACCTGGCGGGCTTCAACCGCAAGGTCAAGGATGCCCAGGAAGCCGGCGAAATCATTCACGACCCGCTGTATCGCCGCGAAAGCATGGAGGATGAGCCGCCTGCCCTGAAGACGCTGCCGACCATCGTGGTAGTGGTGGACGAATTCGCCGACATGATGATGATCGTCGGCAAGAAGGTCGAGGAACTGATCGCGCGCATCGCGCAGAAGGCGCGGGCTGCCGGTATTCACTTGATCCTGGCGACCCAGCGACCGTCGGTGGATGTGATCACCGGTCTGATCAAGGCCAACATCCCGACGCGCATGGCGTTCCAGGTGTCGAGCAAGATCGACTCGCGTACCATCATCGACCAGGGCGGTGCCGAGCAACTGCTGGGCCACGGTGACATGCTGTACATGCCGCCTGGCACCAGCCTGCCGATTCGGGTCCATGGCGCATTCGTGTCCGATGACGAAGTGCACCGGGTGGTCGAGGCGTGGAAACAGCGCGGTGCCCCTGACTACAACGACGACATCCTCAACGGTGTCGAAGAAGCCGGCAGCGGCTTTGAAGGTAGCAGTGGCGGTGGCGATGGCGACGATTCCGAAAGCGATGCGCTGTACGACGAAGCCGTACAGTTCGTGCTCGAGAGCCGCCGCGCGTCCATTTCGGCCGTACAACGCAAGCTAAAGATCGGCTACAACCGGGCGGCCCGCATGATCGAAGCCATGGAAATGGCTGGCGTGGTGACTCCGATGAACAGCAACGGCTCGCGGGAAGTGATCGCCCCGGGCGGCCCGCGCGATTGATATCACCCTGCCGGGCGCCAACGGTGGTGTCCGGCCCCCTTCAACGCTTAATGAGGATTCCCATGCGCGCTATTCGCATGCTGTTGGTTTCGGCCCTTGCCCTGGGCCCGGTCTCGGCGTTCGCCGGCGAGCAGGATGTCCAGCGCCTGACCCAGTTGCTGGAAAAGTCGCAGACCATCGAAGCCAATTTCTCCCAGCTGACCCTGGATGCAGGCGGCACCAGCCTGCAGGAAACCACCGGCAAGATGACGGTCAAGCGCCCAGGCCTGTTCTACTGGCACACCAATGCGCCCCAGGAGCAGGTGGTGGTATCGGACGGTAAGAACGTCACCCTGTGGGACCCTGACCTTGAGCAGGCCACCGTCAAGAAACTCGACGTGCGTCTGAACCAGACGCCGGCGCTGCTGCTTTCCGGTGATGTGTCGAAGATCAGCCAAAGCTTCGATATCGTCTCCCGTGAGCAGGGCGATGTGATGGACTTTACCCTCAAGCCCAAGACCAAGGACACGCTGTTCGACTCGCTGCGTGTATCGTTCCGCAAGGGCCTGATCAATGACATGCAGCTGATCGACAGCGTTGGCCAGCGCACCAACATCCTGTTCAATGGGGTCAAGGCCAACCAGACGGTAGCGGACAGCACCTTCAAGTTCGACATCCCCAAAGGTGCGGACGTCATCAAGGAGTAACCAGAGCCAGTCATGGACCTGTTTAGAAGCGAACCTGTCGCCCAGCCCCTGGCCGCCCGTCTGCGCCCGTCCAACCTGGACGAGTATGTCGGCCAGGAGCACCTGCTTGCCCGCGGTAAACCGCTGCGTGAAGCACTGGAGCAGGGAGCGCTGCACTCCATGATCTTCTGGGGCCCGCCGGGGGTTGGTAAGACGACCCTGGCGCGGCTGCTGGCGCAATTTTGCGACGCGCATTTCGAAACGGTGTCGGCGGTACTGGCCGGCGTGAAGGAAATCCGCCAGGCGGTGGAAGTGGCCAAGCAGCAGGCCGGCCAGTACGGGCGCCGTACCATCCTGTTCGTCGACGAAGTGCACCGGTTCAACAAGTCTCAGCAGGATGCCTTCCTGCCCTTCGTGGAAGACGGCACCTTGCTGTTCATCGGTGCTACCACCGAAAACCCGTCTTTTGAATTGAACAACGCGCTGTTGTCACGGGCGCGTGTCTACGTGCTCAAGAGCCTGGACGAGCCCGCGCTGCGCAAGCTGGTGGACCGCGCCCTGACCGAGGAGCGGGGGCTTGGCAAACGCAACCTGCGCGTTGGCGACAAGGCCTTCGACATGCTGAGGGCCGCCGCCGATGGTGACGGGCGACGCATGCTCAATTTCCTGGAAAATGCCGCTGACCTGGCCGAAGACGGCAGTGAAATCGACGTTGATCTGCTGCAAAGCCTGCTTGGAGACAGCCGTCGCCGGTTCGACAAGGGCGGGGAGGCGTTCTATGACCAGATATCAGCGCTGCATAAATCCGTGCGGGGTTCGGACCCTGACGCGGCGCTCTACTGGTTTGCACGCATGCTCGATGGCGGCTGCGACCCCCTCTACATTGCGCGCCGGGTCGTGCGCATGGCCAGTGAGGACATCGGCAACGCCGACCCCCGCGCCTTGAGCCTGTGCCTGGCAGCATGGGACGTGCAGGAGCGGCTGGGCAGCCCCGAAGGTGAACTGGCAGTGGCACAGGCCATTACCTACATCGCTTGCGCTCCGAAGAGCAATGCCGTTTACATGGGCTTCAAGACCGCCCTGCGCGAAGCGGCGGAGCACGGTTCGCTGGAGGTGCCGCTGCACTTGCGCAACGCGCCGACTAAGCTCATGAAGCAGCTGGGTTACGGCGATGAGTACCGCTATGCCCACGACGAACCGGATGCCTACGCAGCCGGTGAAGACTACTTTCCGGAGGCGCTGGAGCCGCGCCAGTATTACCAACCGGTGCCGCGCGGGCTCGAGCTCAAGATTGGCGAAAAGCTCCGGCACCTGGCCGAGCTTGATCGCAGCAGTCCGCGACAGCGGAGAAAACCATGATTACGCTGATCGCCGCCGTCAGTGCCGGTGGTATCGCCGGTACCCTGTTGCGCTTTGCCGCAGGCAATTGGGTCGTCGCCCACTGGCCGCGACACTTCTATATAGGTACGCTTGCCGTCAACTTGGTGGGCTGCTTGTTGATCGGCCTGCTGTACGGCCTGTTCCTGCACAAACCCATGGTCCCGGCCGAGTTGCGGGCGGGTTTGATCGTGGGTTTTCTGGGCGGCCTGACCACGTTTTCCTCATTTTCGCTGGACACCGTACGCTTGCTGGAAAGCGGGCAGGTGCCTCTGGCGTTGGGTTATTCGGCCATCAGCGTCGTGGGCGGGCTGCTCGCGACCTGGGCGGGATTGTCCCTCACTCGATTCTGACCAACACCTACACATAACGAGAGAACGATATGCTCGATTCCAAACTGTTACGCGGCCAACTTCAGGAAGTGGCGGATCGCCTGGCCTTCCGTGGCTTTAGCCTGGATGTCGCGCGCATCGAATCACTGGAAGAGCGCCGCAAGGCGGTACAGACCCGTACCGAGCAACTGCAGGCCGAGCGTAATGCCCGTTCCAAATCCATCGGCCAGGCCAAAGCCAAGGGCGAAGACATTGCACCGCTGATGGCGGATGTGGAACGCATGGCCAATGAGCTGGCCGCCGGCAAAACCGAGCTCGACGGTATCCAGGCAGAGCTGGACAGCATCGTGCTGACCATCCCCAACCTGCCCGATGCCAGTGTGCCGGTCGGTGCCAGCGAAGACGAGAACGTCGAAGTGCGTCGCTGGGGCACCCCCAAGGCGTTCGATTTTGAAATCAAGGACCACGTCGCCCTGGGCGAAATCAGCGGTGGTCTGGACTTCGAGGCGGCGGCCAAGCTGTCTGGCGCGCGTTTTGCCGTGCTGCGCGGCCCGATTGCACGCCTGCACCGCGCACTGGCGCAGTTCATGATCAACCTGCACACCGGTGAGCACGGCTACGAGGAGCACTACACCCCGTATCTGGTGCAGGCGCCAGCCCTTCAGGGCACCGGCCAGCTGCCCAAGTTCGAGGAAGACCTGTTCAAGATCACCCGCGAAGGCGAGGCGGACTTCTACCTGATCCCGACCGCCGAGGTGTCGCTGACCAACCTGGTGGCTGGGGAAATTCTCGACGCCAAGCAACTGCCGCTCAAGTTCGTGGCGCACACACCGTGCTTCCGCAGTGAAGCCGGTGCCTCGGGCCGAGACACCCGCGGCATGATCCGCCAGCACCAGTTCGACAAGGTCGAGATGGTGCAGGTGGTGGAGCCCGGCAAGTCGATGGAAGCGCTCGAAGGCCTGACGGCCAATGCCGAGCGTGTGCTGCAACTGCTCGAGCTGCCGTACCGTGTGTTGGCCCTGTGCACCGGTGACATGGGCTTTAGCGCCGTCAAGACGTTTGACCTGGAAGTGTGGGTGCCCAGCCAGGACAAATACCGCGAGATCAGCTCGTGCTCCAACTGCGGCGACTTCCAGGCCCGCCGCATGCAAGCGCGCTGGCGCAACCCGGAAACCGGAAAGCCGGAGCTGGTGCACACCCTGAACGGCTCCGGTCTGGCCGTGGGCCGCACGCTGGTCGCGGTGCTGGAAAACTACCAGCAAGCCGACGGTTCGATCCGAGTACCCGAAGTGCTCAAGCCCTACATGGGCGGCGTTGAGGTGATCCGCTAAATGGACTACCTGCCGCTGTTCCACAAGCTGCAGGGCGCTTTGGTGCTGGTGGTTGGTGGTGGCGAGATCGCATTGCGCAAGGCGCGTCTGCTGGCCGATGCTGGCGCCGCGCTGCGCGTGGTGGCCCCGGAAATCGATGGCCAGCTGGCCAGCATGGCGCGCGAAGGCGGTGGCCAGGTCCTGGTGCGCGGTTACCAGCCGGGGGACCTCACAGGTTGCCGGCTGGTGATCGCCGCCACGGACGATCCTGGGCTCAATGCCCAGGTTTCGGCCGATGCCCAGGCCCTGAGTTTGCCGGTCAACGTGGTCGATGCGCCGGCGCTGTGCACGGTCATCTTCCCGGCCATCGTCGACCGCTCGCCTTTGGTGATAGCCGTGTCCAGCGGGGGCGATGCACCGGTCCTGGCACGCTTGATTCGGGCCAAGCTCGAAGCCTGGATTCCTGCTGCCTACGGTGAATTGGCCGGGTTGGCGGCGCGTTTCCGACACACCGTCAAGTCGTTGTACCCGGATGTGAACCAGCGCCGGGGTTTCTGGGAGACCGTCTTTCAGGGGCCGATTGCCGAACGCCAACTGGCCGGGCAGGGCGCAGAGGCCGAGCGGTTGTTGCAGGCGATGGTCGATGGCGCGCCGGTGCAGCAGGGCGGCGAAGTCTACCTGGTCGGTGCCGGCCCGGGTGACCCGGACTTGCTGACCTTCCGCGCGCTACGGTTGATGCAGCAGGCCGATGTGGTGCTGTACGACCGCCTGGTAGCGCCTGCGATCATCGACATGTGCCGTCGGGATGCCGAGCGCATTTATGTGGGCAAGCGTCGTGCAGAGCATGCCGTTCCCCAGGACCAGATCAACCGGTTATTGGTGGACCTTGCCCAGCAGGGCAAGCGGGTGCTGCGCCTGAAGGGTGGTGATCCGTTCATTTTCGGCCGTGGCGGCGAGGAGATCGAGGAGCTGGCCGAGCACAATATCCCGTTTCAAGTCGTGCCGGGCATCACCGCTGCCAGTGGTTGTGCCGCTTACGGCGGCATCCCGCTGACCCACCGCGATCATGCCCAGTCGGTGCGCTTTGTCACTGGGCACCTGAAGGACGGTAGCAGCAACTTGCCTTGGGACGACCTGGTCGCGCCTGCCCAGACGCTGGTGTTCTACATGGGCCTGGTCGGCTTGCCGACTATCTGCGAAGAACTTATCCGCCATGGGCGGGCAGCGAGCACCCCGGCCGCCTTGATGCAACAAGGCACGACGCGCAACCAGCGTGTGTTCACCGGCACCCTGGCCGACTTGCCCGCCCTGGTCGCACGCCACGAAGTGCATGCGCCTACCTTGGTGATCGTGGGTGAGGTGGTGCAGCTGCGTGAAAAGCTGGCGTGGTTCGAGGGGGCACAGCACGGTTGACAGTCTGCGGACGCTTTGGGGATGAGCGAGGCAGTTGTCCCTAACATCCGCAAGCTTGCAGATCGAGTCCACCCCCCCACCTGTGGGAGCGCCCCGGCAAAGCCGCTCCCACAGAGGCTGCGTGAATACGGACAACCGTGGCCTAGAACAATGGCACGGTATAGCTGACGGTCACCCGGTTCTGATCCTGTGCCCACTCGCTGGGCAATCCACTGCGTAGCATGCCATTGCGCCAGCTCAAGCCCAGCCCCTTCAGCGCACCGTCCTGCACCACATAGTCCAGGGCGATGTCACGTTCCCACTCCTTTTCATCACCGCCGGCAGTGGTGCGGATGTGCGTGCCCTTGAGGTAGGTGAGCGAGGCAATCAGGCCAGGCATGCCCAATGCCGCAAAGTTGTAGCTGTATTGGCCGAAGGTGGTGCGTTCACCTGCACGGGTGAAACTGGTCACCAGCCGGTCGGTGAACAGATACAGGCTCGAGCCCGCTGCGCCTTCGCCCGTATTGCCCTGGTTGATCTGCACGAAGTTGCCACTGTCCGAGACCCGCTGATGGCCAAGCAACACCGAGTGGCCACCAGTGGCGTAAGTGAACATGGCACTCCAGGTATCATTGTCGATCTTGCCTGCGGTGTCGCCCAGGCCGGTGACGCGATACCCCGCCGCGCGCCCGCTGGCCGAGTCGTTGCGTCCATCGGCGTCGGTCTTGAAGTAGCGCAGGTCGGTGGTCAGTGACTGGTTGTCGCTCAAGGCCCAGGTGTGCACGAGCCCCGCAAAATGCTGGACGTAGTAATCCTCCAGCTGGGCGCCGTAATATTGCAGCTTCAAGGCGGGGGTGAGCTGGTAATCAGCCCCGGCAAACACAAACGCATTACTCTCGCGTGTACCGCCTGCCACGGCCAGGCCTGAGCGGTTGGTCGAGCCACGGCCGGTGGTGTGCTCCAGGCGACCCCCGGTCAGGGTCAGGCCATCGATTTCTTTGGAGGTGACGATCCCGCCTTCGAAGGTCTGTGGCAGCAAGCGCCCATCGTTGGCCACCAGAATCGGCAGTTTCGGTTGCAGCGTACCGTAGCGTGCCTCGGTCTGCGAAAAACGGACCTTGCCGGTCAAGCCCAGGCGACTCCATTCGTCCACCGCGCTGCCATCGCTGGCATCCGGGATCATCGAACTGCCTCGATGATTGCCTGCACCGCCATCCAGGCGTAGGCCCAGCAAGCCGAGGGCGTCAACGCCAAACCCCACGGTGCCGTCGGTGAAACCCGACTTGTAGTCGAGCATGAAACCCTGCGCCCATTCGGCCGTCTTGCTTTGGCCGGCAGGGCCGGGGCGGTCGCGGTAATCGTTGTTGAAGTAGTAGTTGCGCAGGTGCAGGTTGGCTTTGCCGTCCTCGATGAAGGCCGCCTTGGCAGCCGGAACGGCCAAGGTGGTCAAGGTGAGTAGGTACAGGGGCACGTAGGGCGTTCTTGTCATTGTTTTCTTCCTGAGGGTGATAGGCGCCCAGGTAGCGGGCGCAAAGGGTGCTGCAGGGTGGGCAATCAGTCCGGCAGCCACTCCTGCAGGGTGAGCTCCACGGTGATGAAGGACAGGTTGCGGCCCCGTTGCAGGCAGCCGGCAAAGAGCTTGCCATCGGCGTCGGCGAGCACTGCCTGAAGGTGGCTTCGGCCGGCGATGACCTCACCGCTCAGGCTGAGGATCTCGATACCGGGCCCGGGTACATGAATGGCTTGATGTCCGCGCTCACCGTGGTAGCGCAGTTCGCCGTCGATCAGGCTGCCCAGCCCGCCACGGACCACGGCGCAGGCGATGCCGTGGCTGGCGCAGAGGGCTTCGGCGCTGTCGATCACATCTTCGTTGGGCTTGAGGCGGGCGACCACCAGCCGCCCGAGGCGGCCTTGCTGGACCTGCGAGGTAGTCGTGGACAGGGCAGGTGTCATGAGGCCTCCTTGATCACAGGGTGCAGCAGGTTGAAGTGGGTCTCGGTGTCAGGCTGCACCTGGTAGGCGACGTGCTCGAACAGGCATAGCCGCAGCACCAAGGGTTCGCTACCGACCACGACCCGCTGCAATACCAGGTGCCCACCGTGCTGTTGCCCAAGGCTGTCGAGCATGCCGGCGTGGCAATGCAGCAACGGGGCACCGCTGGCATCCCTGCCGACAGTCAAGGCACCGCTGATGAACGTCACAGGGCCTGTGAGCTCCACGGGCTTGCCATAGTCGTAAGGGCGTTGGCTGTCGCTCGTGGTCACCATGCGGTGGTAGGCCAAGGCGCACGCGCTGCCCCACAGCACGCGGCCGACCGCGCTCTGGTAGCGACAGCGCTCGAGCACCGCCAGCAGGCTTTCGGCCACCTGGCTGCCGGACGCAAGCTCCACGCGCAGTTCCTGGCTGCACGCCACTTCACAGTCGAGCAGCCGGGGTAGGCGGGCCGGGCCTGCGTGCTTGAAGTGGCGCACCCCGCTGCGCAATTCGAAATGGGGCCTCATGCCGGTTGCTCCGTGCCAGTCTCGAGCAACGTGCGGATGTGTTTCTTGACGATCTTGCCGTAGCCAGACTTTGGCATCTCATGCCAGCGCACGAACTGCTTGGGCCATTTGTAGCGCGCCAGACGCGGCTCCAGGTGCGCGAGCAGTTGCTCATCGCTGACCTCGGCCGTGGTAACGATCACCGCGCAACCGCATTCGCCCCATTTGTCGTCTGGCATGCCGAGTACGGCCACTTCGTTGACGGCAGGATGGGTCAGCAACGCTTCCTCCACTTCGCGTGGATACACGTTCGAGCCACCGGAGATGTACATGTCCGAGGCGCGCCCGGTGATGAACAGGTAACCGTGCGCGTCCACATGCCCCAGATCGCCGGTATGGAACCAGCCATGGCGGAAGCATTCGGCATTGGCCTGAGGGTTGTTGTAATAGCCGGCGAACACGGCCGGGCCGCGCACGCAGATTTCGCCGTCCGTACCCGTGGGCAGCTCGTGGCCTTTGTCGTCGAGAATGGCCACCTGCATGCCGGTGCGCGGGTAGCCGCAGGAACCGACCTTGGCCTGGGGGCCATCGTCGGCATCATGGCAGTCGGCGGGCAGCACCGTGATGTTGCCGGTGACCTCGCCAAGGCCGTAATACTGGACCAGCACCTTGCCCAATGTGCGCAGCGCATGGCACTGGTCCGCGCGGTACATGGGGGCGCCTGCGTAGATGACGTAGCGCAGGCTGCTGTGATCGTAACGGCGGATGGCCGGGTCTTCGGTGAGCATCTTGACGATGGTCGGTACCGTGAACAGGTTGTCGATACGGTGCTGCTGCACCAGGCGCCAGGCCTCGTCGCAGTCCAGCCGGTCCCCGACAGGGAGCACGCAAGCAGCACCCCGGGCTACGTTGACCAGTGCATGAATACCGGCCCCGTGGGACAAGGGGGCCAGTACCAGCGAACGTGACTGCTGGCTCAGGCAGGGCATCAGGTCGGCCAAGTGGTTGTTGACCACGAACGCCATTTGCCCGTGGGTCAGTACCCCTGCCTTGGGGTGCCCGGTGGTGCCCGAGGTGTAAAAGAACCAGAGCGGGTCGTTGTAGTTCACCTCGGCAGGGCGAAACCCTGGCTGAAGCTGGGCGCCTTCATCGAGCAGGGCAGCGTAGGCCAGTTCACCCGGGCGTGGCGCCGCCATGGCAATCACGGTCTGCAGTGCCGGTGATGCCTGTCGCACAGCGTCCACATAATGGCCGAAACCCTCGTCGTAGAGCATCGCTACTGCGCCGCTGGAACTGCCCAGGTAGGCGGCTTCGGGTGGGGTGATGCGCACATTGGTGGGCACCCAGACCATACCCAGGCGAAAGGCCACCCAGGCACTTTCGAACAGCGGCAGGTTGTTGCGCGAGTGCACCAGCAAGCGGTCGCCCTTGCCCAAGCCGCGTGCACGCAGCGCGGCAGCGATGCTGTCAACACGGTGCAGCAGTTGGCGCCATGACACCTGGTGATCGCCGCGAATGAAGCCTGGCAGGTCAGGCAAACGCCTAGCCACCTGGGCCAGCAACTCCCCCAGGTTCATGACATTGTCGATTCCGTTCATCGCACGCTCTCCAGAATGCTCACGTAGTTGGTCACGGCGGCCCCGCCCATGTTGAACACGCCGGCTCGGTCTGCGCGCGGCAGTTGCATGTCGCCGGCCTGGCCGGTGAGCTGCATGGCCGCCATCACGTGCATCGAGACGCCGGTCGCACCAATGGGATGGCCCTTGGACTTGAGGCCACCGGAAGGGTTGATCGGGAGCCTGCCGTCCTTGCGGCTGACGCCGTCGGCGATTACCCGTGCGCCTTGACCGCGTTCGGCCAGGCCCATGGCCTCGTATTCGAGCAGTTCGGCGATGGTGAAGCAGTCATGGGTCTCCACCAGGGACAGGTCGTCCAGCGTCAGGCGCGCCTGGCTCAGCGCCTGCTGCCAGGCACGTGCAGCGCCTTCGAATACCGTGGGGTCGCGCCGTGACAATGGCAGGAAGTCGTTGACCTGGACGGCTGCGCGAAAGCGAACGGCCTGGCCGCTCCCGGTGGGTTGATCGCCCCGGCTGATCACCAGGGCGGCCGCGCCGTCGCTGATCAGTGAACAATCACTGCGCTTGAGGGGCCCCGCCACGAAGGGGTTCTTGTCCGAGGGTGTGCGGCAGAAGTCGTAGCCCACGTCGCGGCGCATGTGCGCATACGGGTTGAGCGCGCCGTTGGCGTGGTTCTTGGCGGCGATCATGGCCAGTGCGTCGGACTGATCACCATAGCGATCGAAATAGGCGCTGGCGATGTTGCCGAACACCCCGGCAAAGCCGTTCTCGATGTTGGCTTCTTCGGGCGTATAGCAGCACTTGAGCAGGATCTTCCCCACCTCGGCCGTGGGCAGGCTGTTCATCTTCTCGAAGCCCACTACCAGGGCATGGCGCGATTGTCCGCTCAGCACGGCGTGCAAGGCCGAGTGAATCGCCGCTGAACCGGTGGAGCAGGCGTTCTCCACGCGCACGGCCGGAGTGAAACGCAGTGCTGGCAGGTGATTGGCGAGCAGGGCGGACGGGAAGTCCTGGTAGAGAAAACCTGCATTGAAGTGGCCGACGTGTACCGAATCGATCTGCTGTGCATCGAGCCCTGCGTGATTCAGGGCGCCGAGGGCCGCGTCAGCCATCATGCGCTCGGGGTCGATGTCGGGAAACTTGCCGAAGGGGGCGTGGTACCAGCCGTTGATGAGGGGTGAATGCATGAGAGTAATCCTCGCTCGGGGTTGGCGAGGTCGAGGGCAAGAACGGTGCCAGGCCTGCGGCAAGCGCTCTGCCACGCGCATTCGTGGCACGTTCGACGGTGGCGACGGGTAGCGAGCACGTGCTACAGGTGTCGCCTTGACTTGGCAAGCGACACCCAAGGGAGACACCTGTTACACACTCAGGCAGTGGCGAGATGCCCACTGGCACAGCAAGACGCGTCAGTGGATTTTATTTAGCATTTTAAAATCAAGCAGTTAAGCGCGTATGGCGGATGCCCACTACGCTACACCGTACATCCGCTTGAGTGTGGCACCTCTATTGCAAAGTTATCTGCACCATCGCCGTATCCCACTCGATCAATAAGAACAAATAGGTCAGGAGAGCTTCATGAGCGATTTCACCCGCCGTTCCTTCATCAAGACGGCCTCCCTGGCATCGGCGGCCGTTGCCGCTGCCGGCCTGGGCCTCTACAGCACTGGTGCCCGGGCTGCCGACTTCAAACTCAAGTTTGCCAACAACCTGCCCATCAGCCACCCCATGAACGTGCGCGCCCGGGCCATGGCCAAGGCCATCAAGGAGGAGACCAACGGCGCCTTGGTGGTGCAGGTATTTCCAAGCAGCCAGCTGGGCAGCGACACCGATACCCTTGCCCAGGTGCGCTCCGGGGCGGTCGATCTGTTTTCCCTCTCGCCCGTGATCCTGGGCACCATGGTGCCGTCGGTGCAGATAAGCGCCGTAGGCTTTGCGTTCAAGGATTACCAGCAGGTGTGGAGCGCAATGGACGGTGCCTTGGGTGAGCATGTGCGTGCTGAGATCGCCAAGACCGGCACCCTGTTCGCATTCGACCACATGTGGGACAACGGCTTTCGCGTTACCACCACCAGCACCCGACCGGTCGCGAGCCCGGACGACTTGCGCGGCATGAAGCTGCGTGTTCCGCCCAGCCCGATCATCATGTCGATCTTCCGCGCTCTGGAAGCTGCGCCGACCAGCATCAACTTCGCCGAAGTGTATTCGGCCTTGCAGACCCGGATCGTCGAAGGGCAGGAAAACCCCATGACCCTGGTATCGACGGCCAAACTTTACGAAGTGCAGAAATATTGCTCGCTGACCAACCATGTGTGGGATGGCTTCTGGATGCTCGGCAACAGTGCCTCGATCGGGCGCCTGCCGGCGGATATGCAGGCGATCCTGCGCAAGCACATCGACGCGGCGGTGATGGGCCAACGCCAGGACCTGGCCAAGCTCGAAGGCAGTACCCGCGATACCTTGAAAGGACAAGGCCTGGAACTGGTCGAGGCGCCTGCCGATCCGTTTCGCGACAAGCTGCGCAGTGCCAATTACTACGCCGATTGGCACGACAAGTTCGGCGACCAGGCCTGGAGCATCCTTGAACAATACGCCGGGAAGCTGGCGTGATGCGCGCGCCAGCGCTACCGGCCTCCACCGTTTCGCAGCGCCTGCCGGCCCGGGTGCTCATCTGCCTCAACCAGTGGGCCATGCGCCTGGTGGGCGTGATCGCGGTTGCCCTGATGGTGATCGAGACCTGCGTGCTGCTGGCCGGCGTGATTGCCCGCTACGTGCTGCATAGCCCATTGATCTGGTCCGACGAACTGGCCTCGTCGTTGTTCATCTGGCTGGCGATGTTCGGCGCCGTACTGGCGCTGGACCGCGGCGAGCACATGCGCATGTCGGCGCTGGTCAACAAGCTGCCGCAGGCCTGGCGCGGTTTCAGCGAAACCTTGTCGGCACTGATCGTCTGCCTGTTCGTGGCGATGATCATCTCGCCGGCCATGCAGCATTCCCACGAACAGATGTGGATCACCACCCCGGCGCTGGGCATTCCCGATGGCGTGCGTGCTGCGGCGCTGCCCGTTGGAGCTGTGCTGATGCTGCTGGCGGCCGTCGCGCGCATGGCCCGTTATTCGACCGTGCGCCAGTTCATGGCCGGGTTGGCAGTCGTGGCTACGGTAGCCGCCGCTTTGTGGCTGGCGCAGCCGGTACTGGCAGCGATGGGCAACTACAACCTGGTGGTGTTCTTCCTGGTGCTGCTGGGCGCCTGCGTGTTCGGCGGCATCCCCATTGCCTTTGCGTTCGGCACGGCGACCATGGCTTACCTGGCCCTGGCGACCCACGCGCCCCTGTCGATCGTGGTCGGTCGCATGGACGAAGGCATGTCGCACATGGTCCTGCTGGCCGTGCCGCTGTTCGTGTTGCTGGGTGTGGTGCTGCAGTTGTCGGGCATGGCCCGCACGCTCATCGACTTCATGGCCTCGCTGCTGGGGCACGTGCGTGGCGGTCTGCAATACGTGCTGTTGGGGGCGATGTTCCTGGTGTCGGGTATTTCAGGGTCGAAGGTTGCCGACATGGCGGCAGTGGCCCCAGCGCTGTTTCCTGAAATGAAGCGGCGCGGATCCAAGCCTGAAGAGTTGGCAGCGCTGTTGTCGGCCACAGGGGCGATGACCGAGACGATTCCGCCAAGCTTGGTGCTGATCACCATCGGTGCGGTGTGCAGCGTGTCGATCACGGCGCTGTTCATTGGCGGGTTGATGCCTGCGGTGGTGGCCACCCTGGCCATTGCGGTGGTGTGCTGGTGGCGCTCGCGCAAGGACGAAGCGCCGGCGATTGCGCGGGCACCCTTGTCCCGCGTGGCCAAGACGTTTCTGGTTGCCCTGCCGGCTCTGGCGCTGCCGTTGCTGATCCGGGTGGCGGTGCTGGAAGGGGCGGCCACTGCGACCGAAGTCTCGACCATCGGTGTGGCCTACGTGGTGCTGGTGGGGCTGGTGATGCACCTGTTCATGCGCCATATCGAATGGCGCCGGCTGTACCCGATGTTGCTGGAAGCGGCGGCCTTGTCCGGGGCGATCCTGCTGATCATCGGCATGGCCTCGGCGATGGCCTGGGCGCTGACCCAATCGGGCTTCTCGCAGTCGCTGGTAGAACTGATCGAGGACATACCCGGCGGGGTGATGGGGTTCATGGTGGTGACCATCCTCACCTTCCTGATTTTGGGCAGTGTGCTGGAGGGTATCCCGGCCATCGTGCTGTTCGGCCCGCTGATGTTCCCCCTGGCCGAAATGCTCGGCATCCACCCGGTGCACTACGCCATGGTCGTGATCCTGGCCATGGGCATCGGCTTGTTCGCACCGCCTTTGGGAGTGGGTTTCTACGCTGCGTGCGCCATCAGCAACACGTCATCCGATCATGTCATTCGCCGCGTCTGGGGGTACCTCGGGGCGTTGCTGGTGGCGCTGGTGATCGTTGCCTGTTTCCCGTGGATTTCCATCGGTTTCCTTTAAGAGAGCGCTGACATGAGCCAATTTGCGAAAAAGACTTTGCCTGCAACTGCCGTGGGCCGCGTGGCGCTGGTCACCGGTGCGGCCATGGGGATCGGCGCGGCCATCGCTGAACGCCTGGGGCATGATGGCCACACGGTGGTGGTGGCCGACATCGACCTGCAGGCTGCCGAGCTCAGGGTGGAGGGGTTGCGCGAGCAGGGCATCGATGCCTTGGCGCTGGTGATCGACATTGGTGATGCAGCGTCGATCACGGCCTTGTTCGATGAGCTGCGCGCGCGCTGCGGGCGCTGTGATGTATTGGTCAACAATGCCGGTATCGCTCGCACCCAGTCATTTCTGGACACGGACCTGGAAGGCTGGCAGCGGCTGATGAACGTCAACCTGACCGGCACACTGCTGTGCAGCCAGCACGCTGCGCAGGTGATGCGCGAACACGGGTGGGGACGCATCATCAACGTTGCCTCCATCAGCGGCATGCGGGCGAGCATGGGGCGCACCGCGTATGGCACGTCGAAGGCAGCGGTGATCGGCCTGACCCGGCAGATGGCCATCGAACTGGCCGAACATGGCATTACGGTAAACGGCATTGCCCCGGGCCCGGTGGACACGCCCTTGACGCAGACACTGCATTCTGCGGCGACACGCGAATCCTATGCCCGTGCGGTGCCTTTGCGCCGTTATGGCACACCGGCGGAGATGGCGGGGGCGGTGGCGTTTCTTGCGTCCGATGATGCGTCCTACATCAGTGGGCATGTGATCCCGGTGGACGGGGGGTTCATGGCGTCCGGGATTCTGGAGATTTGAGCGGGGGCTGCGTGGGGAGTTAGCTGGGTTTAGAGGCGGTCCGACGCAGCGTCTGGAGGCTCACCATCTTTCTACAGTTACTACCGCCGGGCGGAGCGGTACAAGGCCGCGGCTACAGGAGGTGCGCTGATCATCAGGTTTTATGACCGTTAAAGCAGACTTTCTCACCTTGAATAATACGGCCACCGGAGGTTTCCAAAATTTTCAGGTAGCTGTTCCATGCTAGCCTCATGGCTGATGTTTTCGTCGAACTCATGAATTGACACCTCTGACAGCAGTTCCCCGAATCCAGGCAGCTTGGGGTTGAATTGTATTAACCTGATGCGTCTGTGGCGCTATGACTGGGGGCGGAGGAAAGTTCTCGCCTTCGGTCCGACGTAGGATATTTTGTTCTTCGGTTAGTCTGTCAGCTGCCTTAAATTGTCGGATCATTTCTGACCTGCTTCTCTCGCTGCGAGCGAGCTGCTCCACTCGCTGCTGCTGATTCCAGTCGGCAACGACACTAAAAATTTGTCGCTGCACTGAATCGTTTGCGCTGATCGCCTCCTCTCTGAATCTCTGCACGTACCTCAATGAATCTCGTGCGAATTGAGTGGCTTGCCGAGCGGTCGCGCCGGCATGCCTGGCTCGAGTTCTAGCCAAGGTTTTACGGCGTTGGAGGTTAAGGACCTGGCGGATTGTAGGGTTAATTCCCTGGTGATGTGTCGAGGCGTTATAGGGTTTAAATGGAGTCCGCATGTTTCCGGTTGGGTCCGAAAAGTTGATGGGGTCGCCTTCGCAATAGCAGTAGCTATTGACCCCCCCTTGCAAAAAAGGACTGTGAGCGTCTGGCGTGTGAAATCTCATCAATCGACTACTGTAGGGGCGATGGCCATTCCCAAGTAAATAAAGTTGAGACAAGCTATCTTGACGCTCGCCACAACAGGCAAGGATCGGAGAAGCCGGATCAGAGAAAGCGTGCATGCCATAAGCGGTGTAACTCAGATCTCTTCTCGGTTTTATTTGAGAGTGGCCGTTCTGGTTGAACGATTGGGTCGTCATGTTTCATAGCTCCGCCCTTGGGATAATTGAGCATAGCGCTTCTTCATGTCGGGCAAGTCGCCACTGACAGTTTTGCCAGGCACTGGTGGTAGCGGCCAGCAGCAATGTCAGCTCAAGTCGATCTGCTACGGGATCCTGTCGATCCACGTTAAAGCGCAGCAGGCCGAGGCATGCGCTACCTGTTGTAATCCCACACTATCGATGACGTTGATACACGCCTCGAGTTGTACATAGCAGCGCGGGTCATCATGCTTGATCCGGCTTGGATCAACTGTCGATGCTGATTATCTGCATCTAGCACTTGAATATAAAGATCGAGATCGAGGGTGAAGGAATCACCGGCTTCCAGACCAGGTACTCATTGCTCTGCGCCGCGTTGCGCCTCATCCTCCCGAGTCGCCTGTTCCCCGGCTTGCAGGGCCGTCTCGACGAAGGTGGCAATGCAGGGGTTGTGGTTGTCGGCCGTCCACACGGCCACCACTTCGATGACCGGTGCTTCGCGCAGGGGCCTGAAGCTGGTGCTGGCCAGGCGCATGTTGCGCATCGACCGGGGGACCATAGCCACCCCCAGGCCTTCGCCCACCAGGTTGACGATGGTCTGCTGCATGTTGATCTCAAGGCCGATGTTCGGGGTGACCCCATGCTGGAGGCAGTAGTTGCAGATCATGTCATGCAGGGCAGGAGCAATACGCCGTGGCACGATGATGAAGGTTTCACCGGCAAGCTCACGTGGCTCCACAACGGTTTGCTCGGCCAGGCGGTGGCCGGGCGGCAGTACCAGGGTCATTTCCTCGCGGTATAACGTGACGGTTTCCAGGCCCGTGCAGTCCTGAGGCCGGTACATGATCGCTACATCCTTGTTGCCGCTGGTGATGTCCTGGGCCAGGTCCAATGGCAGCGTCTCGGTCAATTTCAAGTTCACCTGGGGAAACAGCGCGGCATAACGGCGGGTGATCGCCGGAGTGATGCTGTAGGCGGTGGACATCATGAACCCCACGGAAAGCGCCCCCGCCGCACCGCGCGCGGCGGCCAGGGCATTGCGCTTGGCTTGCTCGAAGGCGGCGAACACCGTGCCGGTGTCGAGGTAGAAACGCTGGCCGGCCTCCGTCAGCTCGACCCTGCGCCGTGAACGGTCGAACAGCTTGACCCCCAGCTCTTCTTCCAACAGCGCGATCTGCCGCGACAACGGTGGCTGTGAAATATGCAAGCGCTCGGCCGCGCGGCCGAAGTGAAGGGTTTCGGCCAGCGTGCGGAAATACTGCAGATGCCTCAGCTCGATCATGATGCTCTCGAAGGTATCAGTCGATGCATGATTATGTATTGGAAAATATAACTGCGCCTCCCTAATGTGAACCGTGCAACGTCATTCGGCCCAGGCGGTGTCACAAGCCCGCCCGTCGACATAGTCAAAAGCTATAGAACAAGAAAAAAGGTGACGCTAATGACCGCTTGTAACCCTGCCGTGCGTGCGCCCCAACCCGTCGTGGAGGCGTGCAACATCGCTCAAGACAGTGACCCTGGAGTGCGCCAGGCCTTCAACCGGGCCTTGCGGCTGATGGAGCGTGGCATCGCCGTACTGATCCGCGGAGAGACCGGTACCGGCAAGGAAATCCTCGCCCGCGCTCTGCATGCACACAGTCAGCGCCGCGCGGCGCCATTGGTGGCGCTCAATTGCGCATCCATTCCCGAAACCCTCATCGAAAGCGAGCTGTTCGGCTACAGCCGCGGGGCGTTTTCGGGTGCTCTGCCGGGCGGCAAGAAAGGCAAGGTTCAGCAAGCCGATGGCGGCGTGCTGTTTCTCGATGAAATCGGCGACATGCCCCTGGAACAACAAACGCGCCTGCTACGGGTGATTGCCGAACGTGAGGTGACGCCCCTGGGTGCCGAGCGCAGCATCCCGGTCAACTTCGCACTGGTCTGCGCGACGCACCAGGACCTCTCGGCGCGTGTTGCCGAGGGCAGTTTCCGCGAGGACCTGTTCTATCGCATCGCCACAGGCGTAGTGCAGTTACCGCCGCTGCGCGAGCGTCAGGACCGTGGTGAGCTGCTGTGCAACATGGTGGCCCATGAGCTTCCAGGCTGTGACCCTCGCCAGGTACTGGCGCAGGTGTGGAGTTTGCTGATGGCCCATACCTGGCCTGGGAATCTGCGCCAGATGCGGGCGGTCGTGCGCTACGCCTGCGCAGTGATGGAAGGCCCGCGTATGCTGCGCAGCGACCTGCCGCTGGACGTTCTCGAGCAGTGCCAGGCCCCGGCTGCGTTGCCTGCCAACATCACACCCATCCGCCGGGCGGCCCCGTTAGGCGATGAGCGCAGTGACGTGTTGCACGCTTTGCAGAGCTGCCACTGGAACATGTCGGCGGCGGCCCGCGCTCTGGGGATTTGCCGGCCCTCGTTGTACCGGGTGATGCGCCGGCTGGACATTCCCCCGCTCAAGGAGCAATTAGCGCTCGGCGCCTGCGGCACCGCCTGATGCCCTGACCCTCCAACACCTTTGACGACCGCCTGCTGCCAATGAGCAGGCGCGCCTGGCTGCGGCCACTTTCGATGGATGACGATCATGAGCACTCCCGTTGTGCATGCTGCACTCAATTTCACCCTGACCGGCCGCACGGCCCTGGTAACGGGCGCTGCCCGTGGCATTGGCCATGCGATCGCCATGGCACTGGGCCAGGCCGGTGCACGAGTAGGGGTGTGCGATTTGGATGCCGAGGCGGCCGAGGCGGCTGCGGCTCGGTTGCGAGAAGTCGGGATCGAGGCTGTTGGGGTGGGAGCGGATGTTGCCGATGAGGCCCAGGTGCAGGCTATGGTGGGCCAGGTGCAAGCTATGTTGGGAGGGGTCGACATCCTGGTGAACAACGCAGGGATCGTTTCGACCGGCCCCTTGCTGGAGGTCACCACTGCGGAATGGAACCGGGTAATGGCCATTGACCTGAACAGCGTGTTTTTCTGCGCCAAGGCCGTGCTGCCGGGCATGATGGCGCGCCAGAGTGGGCGCATCATCAATATCGCGTCGGTGGCAGGCAAGCGTGGGGGGGGCTTGCTGGGCAATAGCTGCTACGCGGCAGCCAAGGGCGCGGTGATCGCGTTGACCAAAGGGCTGGCGCGAGAAGCCGGCCCCTATGCCATCACCGTCAATGCCGTGTCGCCGGCGCTGACCGACACCGAGATGACCAGCGCGCTAGCGCCTCAGGCCAGGGCCGAAGTGCTCGCACAGATGCCGCTTGGCCGCGCCGGCACGCCGCGCGACATCGCCGCCGCCGTATGCTTCCTGGCCTCGCGGGAGGCCGGGTTCGTGACCGGCGAGATCATGGACGTCGATGGCGGGTTCATGCGCGACTGATGCCATCTGGCCAGGGCACAGGCTGATTCAGCTCCCACCCCATATACCCTTCCCGGGCAAGCGAGCGCGATCGTGGGGCAGGCTGAAGTCCAACAGCGGCCCCTTTGGCACGATCCCGTTGGGGTTGATGGTGGTGTGGCTGAGGTAGTAGTGGTTCTGGATGTGCTGCATGTTTACCGTGTCTGCTACCCCTGGCCATTGGTACAACTCCCGCAGCCAGTGGGTCAGGTTGGGGTAGTCGCTCAGACGGCGCAGGTTGCACTTGAAATGGCCGTGGTAAACGGCATCGAAGCGTACCGCCGTGGTGAACAGGCGTACGTCGGCCTCGGTGAGGTACTCGCCTGCCAGGTAGCGATGTCGGCTGAGCACGTCTTCGAGGTGATCCCACTCGCTGAACACCTCGTCGAAGGCCGCTTCGTAGGCCTGCTGTGTCGTCGCGAAGCCGGCGCGGTAGACGCCGTTGTTGATCGCCGGGTAAATGCGTTCGTTCAAGGCGTCGATGTCCGCTCGCAACGGCTGCGGGTAGAAGTCGAGCAGGTTGCCGGTCAGCGAATTGAAGTCATGGTTGAACATCCGCACGATCTGCGCCGACTCGTTATTGACGATGCGGTTTTCGTGCTTGTCCCACAGCACCGGCACCGTCACGCGGCCAGTGTAATGGGGATCGTCCTGGGTGTAGCGCTGGTGCAGGTACTTGAGCCCATCGAGGTGATCGCCGGATGAGCCGTTCTGGCGGTCGAAGGTCCAGCCGTCACCTTGCATCAGCCAGCTGACCACCGAGACGTCGATCAGCGGCTCAAGGCCTTTGAGCGCGCGCATGATCAGGGTGCGATGCGCCCAGGGGCAGGCCAGCGAAACGTACAGGTGGTAACGACCTGACTCGGCGGCAGGCAGCGGGTTGCGCCGCTGCGAGTCTTCACGCTTGAACGCGCCGTCCTTGCCGTTTTCATACCACTGGTCATGCCAGCGACCGTCGACCAACAGGCCCATGATGAGCTCCTTAACAAAAGCGATTTGTCGTTGGAGCTCAGTCTAGAGAAAGACGTTCGAACCAATAGCGCAAAGAGTGGGGCGGTATGATCGGTTAAATCGATCGATCGCGATCAGCCCACCACCCTTGCGCGTGGGCAAACGCCTGCTCGCGGTCTTGCCCCAACCCGCGAAGCGCCAGCGCCATTGTGGCCAGCACCGCTTTTTGGGCATAGCTGTCTTCAACTTCACCACGCCAGAAGGCCAGCATGTGCTCGGGCTCAAGCGATGCCGGCTTGACGTGCCGACGCTCGCTCAGCGCAGGCCATTCTTCGTCCCAGGCCTTACCGTCAGTGGTGCCGTAGAGATGGCTGATGACATCCGGGTTGATCTCGATTTCGCCACCGTCACCTTTGATCACTACCGCATGATCGCCCAACAACCGACTGGCCTCGCGGTGTACGGCCTGGTAACCCGGGTGGAAGATGCTCTGCAGGCCACAGCGTGCGCCGAGCGGGTTCAGCACCCGTGCGAGGGAATGGATCGGCGAGCGCAGGCCCAAGGTGTTACGCAGGTCGATCATGCGCTGAAGTTGAGGCGCCCAGTCCTGCAGTGGGAAAAAGGCCAGGTGGTGATGGTCCAGGGCTTCACTGACAGCCTGCCAATCGCGGCACAGGGGAATGTGCAACAGCGCGAGCAGTTGCTCGCTGTACAGGCGGCCCGCGGTGTGCGCGCCGCCACCGTGCATCAGGATACGCACCCCATTGCCGGCCAGACACTTGGCTGCCAACAGGTACCACGGCAAATGGCGCTTCTTGCCGGCATAGCTCGGCCAGTCGATGTCCACTGCAATGGCAGGCGCTTGCAGGTGCGCGCGCAGCGCTTCGGTGAAGCCGGCAAGCTCTTCTGCGCTTTCTTCCTTGTGCCTTAGCAGCATGAGGAAGGCGCCCAGCTGCGCGTCTTCGACTTTACCTTCCAGCAGCAAAGCCATGGCGGCGCGGGCTTCTTCGCGTGTCAGGCCGCGCGCGCCACGCTTGCCTTTGCCAAGGATGCGTACGTACTCGGCGAAGGGGTGTTCAGCGGGGGTTTCCAGGGTCAGTGGGCGAGGGCTGGTCATATGCAATTGGTCGGCTTGGGCAGGCCCGCCAGCTTGGCGGCAAGTTTGGCGGGAGTGCCATTGAACAGGCGATTCAGATGGGCGCTGTTGCCCTTTTCCGGGCCCAGCTTGAGCGCTGCGTATTTGATCAGCGGGCGCGTGGCGGGCGAGAGCTGGTACTCCTGGTAGAACGTGCGCAGCAATGACAGGATTTCCCAGTGGTCAGGCGTCAGGGCGATGCCTTCGCGGGTGGCCAAGCCTTGCGCGGTGGCCGGTGACCAGTCCTCAAGGTTGACCAGAAAGCCGTCCTTGTCCAGGGCAATGGCCTTGCCTTCGATATCGAGCGTGTTCATAACCAGCTGTTGACCTTGTCATGGTGCAGGGACAGCGCAACGAAGCCTGGGTAGTCGACCGTCGTTGCCAGCGAGGAAGAAATGGCCCTGGCTTGCATGTCTTCTTCCAGGGCATAGAGGCGACCGACCAACTCGGCCTGCTCCAGCAGACGCAAAGGCTCGCTGCCCGAGAGCAGGGCGTAGACCGCATCGCCACACAGCAGTACGGCGTCTTCGCTGCCCAGCAAGCGCAGGCAGCTGTGAAGGCGTTCGTCACCAAACGGGGAGTGGGCTATTACATGCAGGGTTGTCATCAGAGCGTCACCACTTGGTCGAACTGTGCGATCAATGCCGCAAGCTGCGCATCGTCGAGTACCTCTACCGGCAGGCCAAGGCTTGCGTGGGCCATGCCGCGCCGTGCCAGGCTGTGGCCACAGGCGTACAGCGCGTCCACGCCGAACATGGGCAATGCCTGCAGGTTCGCCGCCAGGTTTTTTTGCTCGAGGGCGGTGGGGTGCTGGTCGCAGACGAGCTGGAACACGCCATCGTCCAGAAACAACATGCCCAGCGGCAGATCGAAGGCGCCGCCGGCCAGGACGATATCCAGCGCTTCGCGAGCAGACAGCCCGCTCCAGGGCGCCTGGCGACTGATGATCAACATGGACTTGGCCATTCAATCGCCTCCAAAGCAGATCAGCCGGTCGGCCGTTTGCGCGGCTTCATGCAGCTGACCGAGCCCGGACAGTTCATAGGGTTGCTGCAGGTTCACGGCAGGGCGCTGATAGCGGCTGGCTTCGCGTTCGTCCAATACGCCACGGCGCAGGGCAGCGGCGATGCACACCACCGCATCCAGCTGGTTGGCCTGTAGGAACGTGCGCCATTGCTGCGCGATGTCCTGTTCGTCCTGAGGGGCTACCACATTGGATGAAGCACTGTGCACACCGTCCTGGTAGAAGAACAAGCGGGTGATGCCGTGCCCGGCAGCCAACGCTGCCTCGGCAAAGCGCAGCGCCCGGCGGGAAGCGGGCGCCTGTGCGGGGGAAAACACCGCGATAGCGAATTTCATGGCGAACTCGTGCTATGGAATCGCGCCATGATAAACAAAAAGGCCTGGCTGCTGCAGGCCTGTGGTCGTCAGGCCTTCTCCTTGCCCTCGGGCAAGAACCAGTTCAGGACCAAAGCACAGATGCCTCCGGTGGCAACCCCCGACTCCATCACATTGCGAATCGCCGCTGGCATATGGGCGAGGAACTCGGGTACCTGTGCCACGCCCAGGCCCAAGGCCAGCGATACGGCGATGATCAACAGGGCGCGGCGATCGAGGCGGGTGCTGGCCAGGATATTGATACCCGAAGCTGCCACGGCATCGAACATGACCATGGCCGCGCCGCCCAGCACAGGCTCCGGAACCGCCTGGATCACCCCGGCAACGCTGGGGAACAAGCCGAGCAGTATCAACATCGCCGCAATCCATACACCGATGTGACGGCTGGCGATACCCGTCAGCTGAATGACGCCGTTGTTCTGGGCGAAGATCGAGCTTGGGAACGTGTTGAACACGCCAGCCAGCAGTGAGTTGGCGCCGTTGACCAGCACGCCGCCTTTGATCCGTTGCATCCACACTGGACCTTCCACGGGCTGGCGCGAGACCTTGCTGGTGGCCGTCACATCACCGATGGCCTCCAGAGAGGTCACCAGGTAGATCACCAGCATCGGGATGAACAGTGCCCAGGAAAAACCGAGGCCAAAGTGCAAAGGTGTCGGCACTTGGAAGAGCGCGGCCTCATGCATGCCGGTAAAGTCCAGGCGGCCCAGGTAGCCGGCCAGGGCATAGCCCGCTGCCAGTGCGATGACGATGGCGCAACTGCGCAGCCAGACCACTGGTATGCGGTTGAGGATGACGATGATTGCCAACACCACGCCTGACAGCAGCAGGTTCTCGCCGTTGGCAAAGGTCCCGTTGGCCCTGGCGCCAAAACCACCGCCCATGCTGATCAGGCCGACCTTGATCAGGGTCAGGCCAATCATCAGCACAACAATACCGGTCACCAGCGGGGTGATCAGCCGTTTGACGAAAGGCAAGATGCGCGAGACGCCCATCTCGACGAAAGAGCCTGCAATCACCACGCCGAAGATGGCGGCCATGACGCCTTCTACAGGCGTGCCTTGCTTGACCATCAAGGCCCCGCCGGCAATCAGCGGGCCGACGAAGTTGAAGCTGGTGCCTTGCACGATCAGTAGGCCGGCGCCGAAGGGGCCGAAGCGTTTGCACTGGATGAAGGTGGCGATGCCGGAGATGACCAGGGACATGGACACGATCAGGTTGGTATCACGGGCAGAGACACCCAACGCCTGGCAGATCAGCAGGCCAGGGGTGACGATGGGCACAATGATTGCCAGCAGGTGTTGCAGCGCTGCCAGCAAGCCGATGAGCAGCCGCGGCTTGTCTTCCAGACCCAGTACCAGTTCGTTGTCAGGCGCTGTCGCACCTGGGCTGTGTTCCTGTGAGCTCATTGCGCAGCGCTGCCCGTCTATAAAAAAGGAGCGCATTCTACGGGCAGAATGGGGAATGCGGTAGGGGAATGCCGGTTAGCCGCCTGTTCGACGATCATCGCCTTCTTTACCTGACTTTTAAGTCAATAAGTCTGAGCGCAGCCACCGCTTTGCGACTGTGCATGTTCGGTAGAAACGGCAGGGACAAAAAAGCCCGCGTAGGCGGGCTTCTTCACACACGTCGTTGTATCAGTCGTCACGACCCATGATGCCGAACAGCTGCAGCAGGCTGATGAACAGGTTGTAGATCGAAACGTACAAGCTGATGGTCGCCATGATGTAGTTGCGTTCACCACCGTGGATGATGGCGCTGGTCTGGAACAGGATGCACACCGACGAGAACAGCACGAAGCCGGCGCTGATGGCCAGTTGCAGGCCGCTGATCTGGAAGAAGAAGCTGGCCACGACCGCACCCAGCAGGACGAAGAAGCCTGCGGTGATGAAGCCGCTGAGGAAGCTCATGTCCTTGCGGGTGATCAGCACATAGGCCGACAGGCCACCGAACACCAGCGCCGTCATGGCGAAGGCCGAACTGACGACTTCAGCGCCGCCGCTCATGCCCAGGTAGCGGTTGAGGATAGGGCCGAGAATGAAGCCCATGAAACCGGTGAGGGCGAAGGTGGAGACCAGGCCCCATACCGAGTCGCGCAGCTTGGCGGTGAGGAAGAACAGGCCATAGAAACCGATCAGCACGACGAACACGTTCGGGTACGCGAACCGCATCTGCTGTGAGATGAAGGCCATCAGGCCGCTGAAAGCGAGGGTAAGTGCCAGCAGGCTGTACGTGTTGCGCAGGACCTTGCTGATCTCCTGCTGCTCGACCTGCTGGCCGTGGTGTACGGCATAATCCTGTTCGCGCATGGCGACACTCCTTGGTGAACCTGTGATATGAAACGTCGAAGATGGTAGGAGTCTACCAGAGCTCCTGCAACCCGCGACACAGAGAGTTTGACAGCGTGTTTCATTCCGGTATTATGGCGGCCGCAAAGCAGCTGGAAGCGTGGCCGAGTGGTTTAAGGCAACGGTCTTGAAAACCGTCGATGGGCAACTATCCTAGAGTTCGAATCTCTACGCTTCCGCCACTACTCTCTACAAAAAAGCCCTGACAATTCAGGGCTTTTTTGTGTCCGAACGATTTCCGCCTTTTGCCCAAGCCCTGCTCGTGTCCGTCGTTGCCAATCGCAGTACTTGAGTCACACCTCCCTCGCTCGCACCGATCCTCTCGCCCAAAGGCTACGCAATACCCATCTAATATGGCAGTGTGACTCCCCTCGTCACCTCCACAGGGACCTCCATGCAAACGCGCAAAACCGGTATCCGTGCCCAACAGGCCGACCGCACCCGGGACAACATCCTCAAGGCTGCCGTACAGGTCTTCAGCAGGGAAGGCTTCGCCGGTGGGCGCGTCGAGCAGATTTCCAGCCTGGCGAAATCCAACGACCGAATGATCTACTACTACTTCGGCAATAAGGAAAAGCTGTTCATCAGTGTGCTGGAGCACATCTATGCCAGCTTCAACCAGGCCGAAGCCGGGCTGCAGCTGGACTTGGCCAACCCTGAACAGGCGGTGCGTGCGCTGGTGGCATTCATTTGGGATTATTACGTGCAACACCCCGAATTCGTCACCCTGCTGGCCACTGAGAACCTTCACCAAGGCGAGCATGCGCGCAAGTCGCAAAACCTCAAGGCCTTGTCGGGCGAAGCGGTTGGCGTGCTGCGGCCGATCATCGACGCGGGCCAGGCGAAAGGCCTGTTTCGCGACGACATCGACATCACCCACGCCTACCTGATGATTGCTTCGCTCTGCTATTTCTATAACTCCAACCGCCATACGCTCAGTTCGTTCTTGGCCGTGGACCTGGCAGACCCCAAGGCCAAGGCCGACTGGTTGGCGTTCATCAGTGACCTTGTCCTGCGCGGTCTGCGCCGCTGACCTCAATGGCTGCCTGGGTTGGCGCGAACCTGCGCGGCCGTGGCGGCGAGCCCTTGCCAGGCGGGCTTGTCACCTGCAAAACGCTGGCGCAGGTACGCCGCAAGATCGGCTACCTGTCGGTCCGACAAGCTGTCCTTGAAGCCTGGCATGTAGCCCAGGTCACGGGTGGCGGGGGTAGGAATGCCATGCAGTATCACCCGCAGCAGATTGTCTGGCAGGTCGCTGTGAATGTTGCTGTTCACCGCCATCGACGGGCTGACGCCGAACAGTTTCGGCCCCTGTCCATCGCTGTGGCAGGCCATGCAGGCGCCTTTGAACACGCGTTCGCCATTGCTCAATGACACGTGCGTTTCAGCCGGCTGCGGGGCCTTGGTCGCCTGCGACTGAGGTTCGCCATCGAGTGAGCCGAGGTAGTGGGCGATGGCACGCACGTCGCTTTCCGGCAGCGTCGCCAGCTCGCTGACCACCGGGCCCATGGGGCCGGCCGCCACACCGTGTTTGTCAGAAAATCCGGTACTCAGGTAGTTGAACAACTCGTCTTCGGTCCACGGGGTGGATGATTTACCCAACGCATTGAGGGCCGGTGCTTCCCAGCCATCGACCATCCCGCCGGCCAGGTAGCTGCTGCCAGCTTTCTCGGCGCCCATCAGGTTGCGCGGCGAATGGCACGCCGTGCAGTGACCGAGACCGTCGACAAGGTAGGCGCCGCGGTTCCACTGATCGCTGCGCTGCGGGTCGGCCTGATATTCACCGCGCTGCAGAAACAGGGCGTTCCAGCCAGCCATCAGCGGTCGCTGGTTGAACGGGAAGCGCATCTGGTTAGCGGGCGCTTGCTGGCGTACCGGGGTCTGCGACATCAGGTAGGCATACAGCGCTTGCATGTCGGCGTCGTTGATGACGCGGAACGAGGTGTAGGGAAACGCGGGGTACAGGTGACGGCCGTCACGGCTGATGCCTTCGCGCATGGCCCGTTCGAAGGCGGCGAATGACCAGCGGCCAATGCCGGTTTCCGGATCGGGCGTGATGTTGGTGGTGTGGAGCGTGCCGAAGGGCGTGTGCATGGCCAACCCGCCGGCATTGACCTTGCCGCCGCTGACGGTATGGCACACGGCGCAGTCGCCGGCCGCTGCCACCTGGCGCCCGCGTTCGAGCATCGCGGCGCTCCAGCTGCCAGCACCGGGCGGGGTGACCGGTGCGATTTCACTGCGCCAGGGCAGGGCGGTGGCAAGCATGCCCAGGGCTGCGCCCAACACCCCAGCCAGGCCGCCGAACCACCACTTTGAGCGTTTGCTTGCAGGCTGCGCCGGGGCCGAGGGCCCAGGCCCCTGGTCATTGGCGCCAAGGGCGGCGCGCACCCGTTCGGCCGTGATCGGCAGCTCGCGAAAGCGGATGCCGGTGGCATCGAAGATGGCGTTGGCAATGGCAGCGGCGCTGGGTACCGAAGCGGATTCGCCGCTGCCCATCGGTGCTTCGTGCTGACGCGGCAGCATCATCACGTCGATGGCAGGCAGCTCGGGGAAGGTCAGGATCGGGTAGCCGCCCCATTCCTTGCTGGCCACGGTCGACGCTTCGAAGCTGACTTGCTCCTTGAGTACGCGGCTGGTGGACTGAATGACATTGCCGTGGATCTGGTGGCGCACGCCCTCGGGGTTGACCATCATCCCGGCGTCATGCCCGATCACCACGCGGGTGACGGCGACTTCACCGGTACGCCGGTCAACGGCCACGTCAGCCACCCACGCCGCCCATGCGGCGCCAAAGCCTGGGAATTTACTGTGGATGTAGCGCGCATAGGCAAAGCCGCGCCCGCGCAGTACGTCACCTTCGCCCTGGCTCTGCATGGGCTGGGTATGCGGCTGCCAGTCGGCGCGGGCGGCGGTGGCCTTGACCAGGTCGATGGCACGCGGGTCGGACAAGTGCTTGAGCCGATATTCCACCGGATCGACACCCGCTGCGAACGCCAGCTCATCGATGTACGATTCGTGGGCAAAGCTGTTGGGCATGGCCGACACACCGCGCATCCACGAAGCGCGCACCAACGGCGTCATGTCGTTGATGGTCACGCGCATGTGTTCGTAGTCATACGGTGGAATCGACGTGCGGTCGCCCATTTCGAACAAGGCCGGTACCGGCTCCACCGCGCCAGTGAGCAGCAGGGCCAGGGTCGGCGCGCCGTTGGACGGATAGCTGGTCTGGAAGTCATAGGCAGCCACGCTGCCATCTTCGTTCAGGCCGCCGTCGATCTCCATCAATTGTGCAGTGCCTTTGGGTTCCCAGGCGTGTTCCTGCTCGCGGGTCAGCTGTACCCGCACGGGGCGTAGCACAGCACGCGACAGCAGCACGGCGTCGGCGCAGACATCGTCGGCGCAGTTACGGCCGTAGCAACCGGCAGCCTCCATGCGGATGATTTCGATGCGCTCCTCGCCGCAGGCCAGCAGCCAGGCCAGATCAGCGCGCAGCAGGTGTGGGTTTTGGGTGCCAGACCACACGCGGATCTGCCCAGGCGTGTAGTCGGCCAGCGCGCATGATGGGCCAATCGAAGCATGCAGCTGATACGGCCATAGATAGGTACGGCTCAGGCGCTGGCTGGCATTGGCAAGGCCTGCATCGACATCGCCCTGGTCCAGCACCGTGCGCTGGACCCTCGGGTTGTCGCGGATGGCCTGGGCCACATCGCTCAGGTCGGGCAGCTTGCCGGTAAAGGGCTTCCAGCTGATTTTCAGGTCTTGCGCGGCACGAATGGCCTGCTCCTCGCGCTCGGCAACCACGCCGACGAAATCGCGGATCACGACCACGGCCACGACGCCGGGTACGTGGGCGATGGATGACTCATCGACGGCCAGCAGGCTGTTGCCAACGAAGTCGCCGCTGTCATGGCCAGCATAGGGCGGACGGATCACTCGCCCGTGCAGCATGTCGGGCAGGCGCATGTCGTGAACGTAGGTCAGTTCACCCGTGGCCTTGCCGGGAATGTCCACGCGGGCAGTGCTGCGCCCGACCAAGGTGTAGTCTTCGATGGGCTTGAGCGGCGCATCCTCGGCAATGTGCAGTTGCTGGTTTTCCCCTTTTACCAGTTCGGCATAACTCAGTGCAGTGCCGTCGTCGGTGAGGACCGTGCCTTCTTCGATGCGCAGCGACTCGGGTTCGCACCCAAGGCGCAGTGCCGCCCGTTGCAGCAAATGACGGCGCGCAGTCGCCGCAGCCTTGCGCAACGGCACGGCTGAAATCTGCAGGGTGGCGCTGGCGATGGTCGCGCCTTGGTTGGGCGCCCGCTCGGTGTCGCCCAGCACCATGTGCACCTGGTCCATGCGCAGGTTCAACTCTTCGGCGACGATCTGCGCCAGCGAGGTGCGGATACCGGTACCCAGGTCAACGTGACCATTGAAGGCATAGACCCTGCCGTCGTCACAGACGGCGATGAACAGCGCCAGTTCGCGCTCCCGGGGCTCGGGCGTCACACCCTTGGCCACCGGGCCGGAAGGCGGTGTGATCTGATCGACGATCAGCAGCACCCCAGTCTTAGCCAGCAGTTGGTCACGGCTGGGCACCTGTTGCGAGTGGTTCATGCTTTTCTCCGGGTGTCGGCGGCGCGGCGCACGGCGCGCAGGATTTCGACGTGAGTGCCGCAGCGGCACAGGTTGCCGGACAGTTCGTTGCGAATCTGTTCGTCGCTCGGCTGGGGGATTCGATCGAGCAGGGCCGTGGCGGTCATGATCATGCCGTTCATGCAATAGCCGCATTGGGCTGCCTGCTCGTCGATGAACGCCTGCTGCACAGGGTGCAGCGCACGCTTGCAGCCCAGCCCTTCAAGGGTGGTGATCTCCCGGCCGACGGCTCCGGCCAGGGGGATGATGCAGGAGCGGGCGGCCACCCCGTCGATGATCACCGTACATGCCCCGCACTCACCCAGGCCGCAGCCGTACTTGGGGCCGTTCAGGCACAGGTCGTTGCGCAGGATCAGCAGCAAGGGCGTTTCAGGCAGGGCGTCGACTTCGAACGACTGGCCGTTGACCCGCACGGAGAGGGTTGTTTGCATGGTGGGCTCATCTCTGGAGGTGACTTGCGCTACCGAAGCACCCACAGGGTGCGTGCATTTCGGTAAGTACTCACTACATGAAATGAGCGAGCAAGAAGCAGGCCAGGCATTCGGATGAGCAGGGCATGAAAAATGAGCTCACCGAATCGGTGGCTCAGGCAGGGCGCGCGAAGGGGTGTCCAGCAGTGGTGCGGCTCAGGCCGCGCCGTCGTCGCTGTCGATCATCTTGCGCAGCAGGTACAAGATGGCGACGCGCTCAGCGGCATTGAGGCTGCCCATGCTCAGTTCACTGATCTGCCGGGCGCAGGGAATCATCGCATCGAGCAAGGCCGCGCCGCTGTCGGTGAGCGTGACGATCACCTTGCGCCGGTCTCCCGGGTCTGGCGAGAGCTGCACCAGTTCACGTGCTTTCAGACGCTCGACGATCCCGCGGATGGTCGCCTGGTCCACGGCCGTTGCCTTGATCAACTCGGCCTGAGAGCTGGGGCCATGATCGCGCAGGGCGCACAGGGTGACGAATTGAATGGAGGTCAACTGTGGGTCGCAAGCCTGCTGCTGGAAGATCGCCGTGTGCCGCTGGTAAGCCTTGCGCAGCAAGTGACCCACCTGTTCAGTAACGTCGTAGGGGGCGGTGTCGTGTGGGGCGCTGCTGGGGGGAGTCGTGTTCGGCATGAGAGGCTTTGGGCTGGTGGAAAGGAGCTGGCCGGCCGCCAATAGCGGAGCGCCCGGCCAGTATAACCGTTATCGCGCCAGCGACTGCTGGGGCGCGACCACGTCCCCGGCCATGACCACGGCCTGATCGTCCAGGTAGATATCGCAGTTGCGCAGCGGGATGTCCAGGTGGCAAGGGGTCTTGCGCTTGCCGCCCACTTCGGTATTCGGGCCTGTGGAGAACAGGAAGTTGCCGTAAAACGCGCGGGCATCCATGCACATCCCGTCGTTGCGGTCGTGCAAGCCCATGGCAGTCCACTGGGCGCGCGGTTGCAAGCCCCAGCCGATGTGCGAGATGCCGTAAACCTCAGGGTCGTTGAAGTACTTGAGGTAGTCGCGCAGGTACTCGGCCTCGAAACCGCCATGAATGCCGGTGATGAAGCCCTTTTCGATTTCGAGCGTGATGCGCTCGCGGCAATAGTTCTTGAACGGCAGGATGATGTCGCCTACATCCAGGACCAGCGTGCCCTCGGCGCTGTCCTCGTTTGGCCAGGTGAACAGAAATCCACTGGGCCAGTGGTCCCAGCGCCCCGGCTCGTCGGCGTAGCCGTACTCGGTGACTGCCGGGTACTGGCCGAGCGGGGCATGGAAGTCGCTGCCAGCCTTGGACCGCACCTGCATGCTGCGCGCCTGCTTGAGCAGGGTTTCGGCAGCCAGTACCCGGCGCTTGTCGTCCTCGTTGGGCAGCATGCGCGCCAGCACTTCGGCTGGTTCCACCGCCAGCAGAATGCGGGTGCCGGTCTTGAGAATCTGCTCCTGCTCGGGGGAGTGCAGAAGCATCATCGTGTCGACGATCAGGTCGGCGGCTTCCAGTGCGCGCTGCGCCGCCAGATTGCCGGTAAGTGCCGTGTCCCCGCAGTAGGCGGTCATGTCCCGGCCCATGGCGGTCGGGTGATTGAACGCCGGCAGTTCCACGGCGTAGACCTTCGCCCCTAGTCGCTGCGCCGCTTCCATCGCGGCGTTGACCGTGCGCGGATCGGAGTAATGGCTCTTGAGGACGGCCACGCTCTGGGTGTCGTCCACACGGGACAGCTTCAGTACGTGCTCGAACATCTGGGTCAGTTGTGCATTGCTCACCGGCATTGTGGGTTCTCCTGGGTGGCCTCTGGCGGCATCAAGCGGTGCACCATCGCAGTGCTTGGCGCTTTATCTTGGCGCACAAGAAACAGTGTGTACGCCATAACCTGAGCGATGAGAGCGCATTCATTCGATCAACGCAAGTGATCTTTGAGACGTTACCAAACAACTCATCTCCCAGTTATGCGGTAACAAACGGCCATGTTGCCGTTCGATCACCTGTTTGAAAATATTTTAGCAAGGCTATTCCTAAGAGCCATTTAAAGTGTATACGCTGTAAATGACTCGCGGCCATGCCGCTTGCCACACATCAGAACAACAGGAGACTCTCCATGCGGGGAAGCCAAAAAATCGCAATCGTCGGCGCGGGTTTGGGTGGGGCGGCAGCAGCAACGTTGCTGCAGCAGGCCGGCTTCGATGTCGAGGTGTACGAACAGGCCCCGGCGTTCACCCGCCTGGGTGCCGGGATCCACATCGGCCCCAACGTCATGAAGATCTTTCGGCGCATGGGGCTGGAGCAGAAGCTGGAACTCATGGGTTCGCACCCGGACTTCTGGTTCAGCCGCGACGGCCAGAGCGGCGATTACCTCTCGCGCATCCCACTGGGTGAGCATGCTCGCCGCGAATACGGTGCGGCCTACATCACCATCCACCGGGGTGACTTGCATGCGCTGCAGATCGATGCCATCAAGCCGGGTACCGTGCACTTCGGCAAACGCCTGGAAAAGATCATCGATGAGGGTGATCAGGTGCGTCTGGACTTCGCCGATGGCACCCACACGGTCGCCGACATCGTCATAGGGGCCGACGGCATCCACTCCAAGATCCGCGAAGAATTGCTCGGTGCCGAAGCGCCGAACTACAGCGGCTGGGTGGCGCACCGTGCGCTGATCCGTGGGGTAAACCTGGCGCAGCATGCCGACGCATTCGAGCCCTGCGTCAAGTGGTGGTCCGAAGACCGGCACATGATGGTCTACTACACCACGGCCAAGCGCGACGAATACTACTTCGTGACCGGTGTGCCCCACGAGGCGTGGGACTTCCAGGGCGCCTACGTGGACAGCAGCCAGGAAGAAATGCGCGCTGCCTTCGAGGGCTATCACCCCACCGTCCAGAAGCTGATCGACGCCACCGAATCGATCACCAAGTGGCCGCTGCGCAATCGCAACCCGCTGCCGCTGTGGAGCCGTGGGCGGCTGGTGATGCTCGGTGACGCCTGTCATCCGATGAAACCGCACATGGCGCAGGGCGCCTGCATGGCCATCGAGGATGCGGCCATGTTGACGCGCTGCCTGCAGGAGACCGGTCTGTCGGACCACCGCACCGCCTTTGCCCTGTACGAGGCCAACCGTAAAGAGCGAGCCTCCCAGGTGCAGTCGGTATCCAACGCCAACACCTGGCTCTATACGCAGGAGGATCCAGCCTGGGTATACGGCTACGACCTGTACGGTCAGCCGCTCAAGAGCGGGGAGGCCGCATGACTACCTTCGTGACTGGCGGCCATGTGAACGCCAATGGTATCCGCCAGCATTACCTGCGCTATGGCGGTAAGGGCCATGCGCTGATCGTGGTGCCAGGGATCACCAGCCCGGCGATTACCTGGGGGTTCGTCGCCGAGCGCCTTGGCCAGCACTTCGATACTTACGTGCTGGATGTGCGCGGGCGTGGTTTGTCATCAAGCGGCCCCGATCTGGACTACGGCACCGATGCCTGTGCCGCCGACATTCCCGCCTTTGCCGCCGCGCTGGGGCTGGACAGTTATCACTTGGTTGGGCACTCGATGGGCGCACGGTTCGCGATTCGTGCCGCTGCCAACGGCGCGCCAGGCTTGCAGAAGCTGGTGCTGGTCGACCCGCCGGTATCCGGGCCAGGGCGCCGCGCCTACCCAAGCAAGCTGCCCTGGTATGTCGATTCCATTCGCCAGGCCAGCATGGGTATGAGTGGCGAGGACATGCGCACCTATTGCGCCACCTGGAGCGACGAGCAGTTGGCGCTGAGGGCCGAGTGGCTGCACACCTGTTACGAGCCTGCGATCGTGCGGGCCTTCGATGACTTCCACGAGGTAGACATCCATCAGTACCTGCCCGCTGTACGCCAGCCGGCGTTGTTGATGGTGGCTGGGCGTGGCGGGGTAATCGAGCCGTGCGACATCGCCGAAATCCGTGAGCTCAAGCCTGACATTCAGGTCGTACAGGTTGCCAACGCTGGGCACATGATTCCCTGGGACGACCTCGATGGTTTCTTTGCTGCATTCGGCCTCTTCCTCGATCGATCCCTTGCCTGAAGGAGCACGAGACATGACCAAGCTATACCGCATCGGCCAGATCGTGCCGAGTTCCAACACCACCATGGAAACCGAGATACCGGCGATGCTCAACGCGCGCCAAGCCATCCGCCCGGAGCGCTTCACCTTTCATTCCAGCCGCATGCGCATGAAGCAGGTGAGAAAGGAAGAACTGGCGGCCATGGATGCCGAGTCCGACCGCTGCGCGGTGGAGCTGTCCGATGCCAGGGTCGATGTACTGGGCTACGCCTGCCTGGTGGCGATCATGGCCATGGGCCTGGGCTATCACCGGCAATCCGAACAGCGCCTCAGGCAGGCGACTGCCGATAATGATGCACTGGCGCCGGTCATCACCAGTGCCGGAGCGCTGGTCGAAGCCTTGCATGTGATGAAGGCCAAGCGCATCGCCATCGTCGCCCCGTACATGAAGCCGCTGACCGAGCTTGTGGTGAACTATATCCGCGAAGAAGGCTTCGAGGTTCAAGACTGGCGTGCCCTGGAGATTCCCGACAACCTGGCCGTGGCCCGTCACGACCCCGCCAACCTGCCCGGTATCGTCGCCGGCATGAACCTTGAAGGGGTGGATGTGGTGGTCTTGTCGGCCTGCGTGCAGATGCAGTCGTTGCCGGCCGTGGCCAAAGTCGAGGCGCAGACCGGCAAGCCTGTGGTCACCGCTGCCATCGCTACCACCTACGCCATGCTCAAGGCGCTGGACCTTGAGGCGGTGGTGCCAGGTGCCGGCGCCTTGCTGTCGGGCGCCTATTGAAATCGGGAGGTAGACATGAGCGAGGCACAAAGTGCTCGGGACAACTATCAGGGTGTATGGGGGCAGCGTATCGGTTTTGGTCGCGCACCGGCGCTGCTGATGATCGACTTCATGCAGGGCTATACCACGCCGGGGGCTGCGCTGTACGCCCCAGGCGTCGTCACGGCAGTGGCGCAGGCCGCGGACCTGCTGGCGCTAGCCCGCGATTGCGGCATCCTGGTGGTGCATACCAACATCCGCTACCAGCCCCCGCATTTTGTCGATGGCGGGGTATGGGTGCGCAAGGCGCCGGTGATGAAGGACATGGTCGAGGGTAACCCCTTGGCGGCGTTCTGCGAGGCCGTTACCCCACAGCCGGAGGAGGTGGTGCTGAGCAAGCAGTACGCCAGCGCTTTCTTCGGCACCAGCCTGGCGCCGCTGCTGCACGCCCAAGGAGTGGACACCGTGGTCTTGGCCGGCTGCTCCACCAGCGGGTGCATCCGCGCCAGCGCGGTAGATGCGATGCAGCATGGCTTTCGAACCATCGTGGTGCGCGAATGTGTGGGTGATCGCCATGACGACCCGCACCACGCCAACCTGTTCGACATCGACAGTAAGTACGGCGATGTGGTTTCCCGCCAGGAAGCGATGGCGCAATTCAGGCAATTGACCGGCTGACACCGGCAGGCGCCTACCCAATAACAATCAAGGAACGGTGCCGGAAGCACGTTCATGACCGCCTGCTGTCCGGGCGGTCGCCCCGCAGGAGCACTCGGGGTTTTTCAGGCGTGGCCTGGGCCTGTCGCGTGTAGCGTGCGACGGTCCTTGTGCGTCGAAAACTGCTGGCCTTAAAAACAACCACAAAGTCGCCCGCCAGGAGACAGGAAATGCCAATTGCGAATGCAACCACGGTCCATAGCGACATTGATCAGGGCACCAAAGCGCTGTACAGCAAGATCACCTGGAGGCTCATTCCCTTCCTGTGCTTTTGCTACCTTGCCGCCTACCTGGACCGTATCAACGTCGGCTTCGCCAAACTGCAGATGCTCGAAGATCTGCAGTTCAGCACCGCCGCCTATGGCCTGGGTGCCGGGCTGTTCTTCGTCGGCTACATCATTTTCGAAGTGCCCAGCAACCTGATTCTGCAGCGCGTCGGTGCCAAGCTGTGGATCGCCCGCATCATGATCACCTGGGGCCTGTTGTCGGCGTGCACCATGTTCGTCAGCAGCACCACCCAGTTCTACATCCTGCGGTTTCTGCTCGGCGCGGCCGAAGCAGGGTTTTTGCCAGGGGTACTGTTCTACCTGACCATGTGGTACCCCACTTACCGACGCGGGCGCATCATCGCCCTGTTCATGATCGGGCTGCCGCTGTCGAGCGTGATCGGTGGGCCTATCTCGGGGTGGATCATGGGGCACTTCGATCAGGTCCACGGCCTGCATGGCTGGCAGTGGCTGTTCCTGCTGGAGGCGATCCCCAGCGTGCTGCTCGGCATTCTGACCTTCTGGGCCTTGCCCAATCACTTCCAGCAGGCCAAGTGGTTGTCGAGCCAAGACAAGGCTCAGCTGGCAGCAGACCTTGCCGCCGACGATGCAGAGGGCAAGGACAGCAAGCACAGTTTCCGTGACGGGTTCTTCAACCTCAAGGTGTGGATGCTTGGCGGTATCGATTTCTCGATCCTGCTCAGCGCCTACGCGATGGGCTTCTGGATGCCGACCTTCATCCGCGATGCAGGGGTGAGCGACACGTTCCACATCGGCTTGCTCACTGCCATCCCGAGCCTCGCCGCACTGGCCGGCATGCTGATGATCGGCGCCAGCTCCGACCGTCACCGTGAGCGTCGTTGGCACATCATCGTCCCATTCATCGTCGGCGCCATCGCCATGGCCAGCAGCACCTTGTTCAGCCAGAACCTGGTCATGACTGTATTGCTGTTCGCAGTCGCCTCGGCCGCGATCATTGGTGCGGTGCCGGTGTTCTTCAGCCTGCCGGCGACCTTCCTGAAAGGAACGGCAGCCGCCACCGGTTTTGCCCTGGCCTGTTCGGTGGCCAACATTGCCGGGCTGGTCAGCAACTCGCTGATGGGCCTGGTCACTGACTGGACCGGTACTTCCCACGCGGCGCTGTGGGTGTTCGCCGGCTGCTTGCTCCTGAGTTGCTTCCTGGTCATCGCCCTGCCAGCGAAGCTGGTCAACCGCTAGCGGTCCAGCGCTTCACGCCCGGTAGGGCAGGCGGGCCGATGCCGGCCTGCCCACCCATTCTCAATGCAATCTGCACGTCGGCGGGCGTTTGTCTCGCCGGTGGATTGCTGTTGCCCGAATTTCAGGAATCGCCCCATGCACGCTTGCACTGCACCGCGTTTTTTCCCGAAGGCACGCCTGGCTGGCGGCTGCATCGCAGCCGCGCTGTGTACCGAGGCACCGGCTGAAGAGGTCGGTTTCATCGAAGGCGCCCGTGCGACCCTCCAGGCTCGCAATTATTTCTTCAGCCGCGACTACGCCGATATCAAGGGAGCAAGCACCCAATCGCGTACTCAGGAGTGGGCGCAGGGCTTCATCCTCAACGCCAGCTCAGGTTATAGCCAGGGCATCATTGGTGCCGGGGTCGATGTGACCGGCCTGTTGGGTTTCAAACTCGACAGCAGCCCCGAACATGCACGCTCAGGCCTACTGCCAAGCCTTGACAGCGGCACGTCCGCCGACCATTACAGCCGCGTGGGCGCGGCGCTCAAGTTCAAGGTTTCCCAAACCGAATTGAAGGTGGGGGAATTAATGCCCAATCTGCCTGTGTTGCTGTTCAGCGACCTGCGCCTGCTGCCACCGACTTATCAGGGCGCAATGCTGGAGTCACATGAGTTTGCTGGGCTGACGCTCAGTGCCGGCCAATTTCGCTCCACCAGCCTGCGCGACTCGTCCAACAGTCAGAAAATGTATGCGCTGGTCAACGACCCCATCAACCCCGCGCGGCTGGCCCGCTTTACCAGTGACCGCTTCAATTACCTGGGCGCCGACTATGCCTTCAACGACAACCGCTCCAGCGTGGGGGTATGGCAGGCGCAGCTGCAGGACATCTACCAGCAGCGATTCTACAGCCTCAAGCACGCCGAGCCCCTAGGTGACTGGACCTTGGGTGTGAATGCCGGCTATTTCCAGGCCCGCGAGGATGGGCGCAAGCTTGCCGGCAACTATGACAACCATGCGCTGTTCAGCCTGTTCTCGGCGAGAACGGGCGGGCATACGTTTTACGTGGGCTACCAGCAGATAGGCGGGGAGGACGGTTTCATCCAGGTGGGCGCCAACACCAACCCGATGGGTAATACCCTGCCGACCTACGAGTTCTCGGCGCCTGGGGAGCGTTCCTGGCAGGTGCGGCATGACTACAACTTTGCGGCATGGGGGATCCCCGGGCTGACCTCGACATTGCGTTACGTACAAGGCCGGGAGGTCAAAACCGGGCTGGGCTTTGAAGGGCGTGATCGGGAGCGGGATCTGGACCTGGCCTACGTATTGCAAAGTGGGCCGCTGGAGGGGCTCGGCGTGCGCGTGCGCAATGTGATGGCTCGCTCCAATTACCGAACAGATATCGACGAAAACCGCGTGGTGCTCAGCTATACCATGAAGCTGTTCTAGAGGTTGTAGCGGACACCATCAGGCGAGCACGACGAACGGCCACCTCAGACGTGCACCTGGCCGGCTAAAAGCGACCAGGTGTACAACCCCGCTCAGCTGTAGCGGTTTATGCGATTAATTATCATATGAGGATGATTATGATGTAGATTTGCGCGCACGGATTTTCACGCGCAAGGAGTAAGCTCGCAATGCCCCCGTCCATTTCCCATCCCACTACCTTCACCCTCGGCCTGTACGCTTGCTTAATCTGCCCGCCATCCTTTGCCGATACCCAGGCAAGCCAAGACGGCCCCGTGCTGGAGCTGGGCTCAACCGATGTGATTGCTACCGGCCTTGGCAGCGTCACTGAACGCAGTGGCTCCTACACCACCGGTAGCATGAGCGCAGCCACCCGGTTGAATCTCTCGATCAAGGAGACACCCCAATCGGTCTCGGTCATATCCCGCCAGCAGCTGGACGACTTCCAGCTCAACAGCCTGTCCGAGGCCATGGCTCACGTCACGGGAGTTACGGTGCAACGCAATGACTCGGAGCGACCGAGCTACTATTCGCGTGGTTACGCCATCAACAACTTCCAGATCGATGGCATGCTCAACACGTTCTCGGGGCTCAAGTCCGACTCCGACACCATCATCTACGATCGAATCGAAGTCGTGCGTGGGGCCACAGGCTTGACCACAGGTGCAGGCGATCCCTCGGGCACCATCGCAATGGTTCGCAAGCGCCCTACGCACGCGTTGGCGGTAAAGAGTGGTGTAAGTGGTGGCAGTTTCGACAATTACTACAGCTACCTGGACGTGGGTGGCCCGCTGGGCTGGGACGGCCGTCTGCGCGGACGCACCGTGCTGGCGTACCGCGACAACAAGTCTTTCATGGACAAGTATGCCACCCAGCGTGAAGTGGCCTACGGCGTGCTTGAAGCCGACCTGACCCCAAGCACCGTGCTGGCGGTGGGGTATGACTATCAGAACAAGCATGTGCAAGGGTCATCCTGGGGCACGGTACCGTTCTGGAACGCCGACGGCAGCAAAGCCAACTTGCCCCGTTCCACCAACCTCAGTGCGCCCTGGTCTTCCTGGCCACTCAAAGACCAGACGGTATTCGCCACCCTCGACCAGTATCTGGCCAACGACTGGGTCATGAAGGTGGCGTATACCCACCGGCAAAGCGACAGCGACGGAAAGGTCTACTATGGGGGCAATGGCTTCCCCGAAGCCGACCGTAGCGGCATGCAGGCCTGGTACTCGCACTTCGGGGGCTCCGAGCAGATGGACGCGCTGGACTTCAACCTCGCGGGCCCTTTCCAGTTGTTCGGCCGCAGCCATGATTTCATGATCGGTTACGGCGAGTCGCGACGGCGCGACAGTGAACCCCACCGCCTTGATCTGCCTGTACCCGACGGTTTCGAGACGATTGCCGATTGGAAGTACATGGGGGCCACCCCTACGTTCTATGACCTCGAAACCGGGCTGGACAGTTCGCGCTCCAGTATTCGTCAGAAGGCCGGCTATATTGCAACACGTCTGAACCCCACGGATCGCCTGCACATCGTGATTGGCAGCCGCTACGGCAGTTGGCAGACGCAACGGCGGGAGTGGGATTACGGTGATGCCCTGCAAGTCACCGATCAGTCCACTACCAGGCAGGTCCAGAATGATCAGTGGACGCCCTATGCCGGCGTACTCTTCGATCTGACCGACCAGTTCACCGCCTATGTCAGTTACACCGATATCTTCAACCCGCAAACCGTGAGAGACGTCAACAAGCAGTACCTGGAGCCCATCGTAGGCAAGGTTTATGAGGTGGGGCTCAAGGGCAGCCTGTTCGCTGACCGCCTGAACCTGAGCACGGCAGTGTTTCGCAGCAAGCAGGACAACGTGGCGGAACAAGACGACTCAGTGCCGCCCAATGGCAACGAAGTATTCTACAAAAGCGGTGGCAAAGGCGTGGTTGTCGAAGGTTTCGAGGCTGAAGTCGCAGGCGAGGTGATGACCGGGTGGCAGATGAGCCTGGGCTACAGCTATACGCATGCTGCCACGGCCGAGAAAAAGCGAAAGAACACCGAACAACCCTTGAACCTGGTGCGCTTGTCCAGCACCTATGCCCTAACACCAGCATTGACCGTAGGGGCAAGCCTGGACTGGCAGAGCGACAATTTCAGGCTGGCGAACCGACCGGTAGGGCGCGACGGTGATCGAATCATCACGGCCAAGGACGAGATCGGCCAGAAGGCATTTTCGGTGGTTGGACTGATGGCGCGCTACCGGATCGATGAGCACCTGACTGCTTCTGTCAACGTCAAGAACCTGTTCGACGAGCATTACTACAACAACGTCGGCTTCTACAACGGCGTGTACCACGGTGAGCCACGTACGATGATGGTCAGCCTGGATTGGAGGCTCTGAGGCGATGACCAGGTTGCGCTGTACACTCGGCCAGTCGGCGGCCATGTGATAGCCCGCAGCGCCCATCACCCGCGCGCTTGGCGAACGGGCGATGGGCGCTTGCTCAGACCAAGCCTTTACTCAGCGGCCTGTTCCACTGCCGGCTCGTCTGCAGCCTCGCCCTGTGCTGCAGGCGCAGCGGTCTGTGCCTTGGCTTGCGCCCGCTTGCGGCGTTCCTGATTACGCTGCTGGGCCGCCTGGCGCTTGGCATGGATCGCCTGGGCGGCGGTCACCACGCCTGCCGGCTCACCGTTAAGGTCCAGGCGCGGGGCGTTTTCCACCATGCTGGTCCAGTAGCGGTTGCCCCGGCACCAGGTGGAAATGCCCAGCTTCAGTTGCTCACGGGTAATGCCCAGCAGCTCCAGGTGTTGCTCGGCATCCTTGAAGATGCCCTCCTTGAGCGGCACTTTCGGCGCAGGGTTGACAGGGAAGGCCAACGGGAAGTGCTTCTGCAGCGGCCAGATGGCGGCCACTGCCGGGTCCAGTTCACGCGGCTTGGTCTTCTGCGGGGGCTTGCGCTTGGCCGGCGCTGGGGCGCTTGCCTGTTGCTGCTCTTTTTCAGCCCGCAGGCGATCCCGTAGCGCTGCCAGTTGTTCAAAGCTCATCGTTCAATTCACTGCTTCAAGGTTGATTGCGTGGTGCAAGGATATGCGATGCAGCCCCGGTGAGCAGCCCAAAAGGCACAAATCGTCGCTTTTTTTACAGAAACCCACGACGGTCTTGCTCCAGGGCAGCGGTATTTGCGTCACACAATGGCGCGAATCCTTGCCCCAGGGGCACGGTGCAAGCTTTCCCGACAGGCCGCTGCCCCTCTGTCATCCAGCCCTAGACCTTGAACTTGGCGACCATCGCGTTCAGGTCCACAGCCAGGCGTGACAACTCCTGGGCGGCGGCGCTGGTCTGGTTCGCGCCGGCCGAGGTCTGCATCGCCAGGTCCCTGATGTTCACCAGGTTTCGATCCACTTCGCGGGCCACCTGGGCCTGCTCTTCGGAGGCGCTGGCGATCACCAGGTTGCGTTGGTTGATGGACGAAATGGCTTCGGCAATCGTGTTCAGTGCCTGGCCTGCGGATTGGGCGATTTCCAGGGTGCCTGACGCCCGCCCTTTGCTGGCGTGCATGGCCCCGACTGCAGACTCGGTGCCCGACTGAATGCCTGTGATCATGCCTTCGATCTCGGCTGTCGATTGCTGGGTTCGGTGCGCCAGCGCCCTGACTTCGTCGGCGACCACGGCAAAACCACGGCCGGCTTCACCGGCGCGCGCAGCCTCGATGGCAGCGTTGAGCGCAAGCAGGTTGGTCTGGCCTGCGATCGAGCCGATGACATCCAGTACCCGGCTGATCTCGTTGGCGCTGGTGGCCAGCTGTTCGATTTCCTGGGAAGTGGTCGTGACATCGCCGACGAGCTGACCAATGGATTGCAGCGCATCATTGACCCGCTGCTGGCCCTCACGGGTGGTCTGGTCTGCACCTTTGGAGGCATCGGCGGTGTTGACGGCATTGCTGGCCACTTCCTCAACCGCTGCGGTCATTTGGTTCACGGCCGTGGCGGCTTGGTCGATTTCGGCGCTTTGCTGATGCAGGCCGCGGCTGGTGTCTTCGGTGACCGTGAACAGCTCTTCGGACGCCGAGGCGAGCTGGTCGGAGGCGGCTGCGATGCCGGCAATCGTCTCGCGCAAGCTGTCTTTCATTCTGGACAAGGCGTGCAGCAACAGCGCGGGTTCGTCGCTACCCGTCACCGTGATGACCTGGTTGAGCTCACCCGAGGCCACACGCTCGGCAACGGCCACCGCTTCGCTCAAAGGCCGCACGATACTGCGGGTCAGCATGATGGCCAGCGCAATCATCAGTACGATGATGCCCACGATAGTCGCCGTGATAATCGAGAAGGACTGATCATAGGCGTCCGTACTGATCTGGGAGGCGTTGGTTGCGCCGTTGGAATTGTACTGGGTCAGCTCGATCAGCGACTTCATCATTGCGTCGGCGTAGTTGGCCAGTTCACCGTTGACCAGGCGGGTCGCTTCTGCAATGTCGTTCCTGCGTACAGCGTCAAGAATTGCGTCCTGCAACCTATGGTAGGTCTCGCTTCTGGCCAGAAATGCGTCGTACAGGGCCCGGTCTCGTTCTTCTGTCGCTGTTGCCTTGTACGTTTTGATTTGTTCCTGGTAGTGCTTGGAGATGTCCGCGATCTTGTCCAGTGTCGCGGCCCTGGCGCTGGGGCTTTCTTCCAGAACGCTGCGCAAGGTCAGTGCTCGGGCGCGGCCCAGGTTCATGCTGACCTCGTCCAGCAGCATGATTGACGGTAACCATTCGGTGCGCACTTCGTCAGTGGCCTTGTCCATCGTGTGCATGCGGTACAACGATGCCAGCCCCAGGATCAGTACGAGGAGGGCGACCAGCGTAAAGATGACAGCCGCGCGTGTGCCAATTTTCAAGTTCCGAAAATACATGTGTAGCTCCTTGGTGTAGCAATGCTTGCTAGGCTAAGCAAGTCCAGCAGGGTGACCGTGGTAATAAGGCTGCAGCCCTCTCGTTGAAACAGCTATCGGCACCTTGAGCAATAAACTTTAAGAATAAACATAAGCAGTTTACGAACGGCGTAGTTCGCCGTTGGATCGCTCAATTGCCATGGTTTTCAGCACACCGCGAGCCTGTTCTTATGGTCATTGTGCAGGGTTATTTAGGTAACAATTTATTTCGTATTGATCTGGATCAAGAAAATGCTGATTGGATCGGCCGCAGGTCTTTGAATCGTTCGTCAACATAGGCCTGTTTGAAGGCGCGCGAGTATCGAATGTCAGCTGTGAGCCTTGGAAACAGGCAGCCTCGCCCCTCGTAAGGGCCGAGGCCGCTGGGGCTATTGCAGTGTGTCAGGCTTAAACGCCGCCGGCAGTTGTGCCAGCGTGGTTTCGATTCGCGCTATCGATACCGCCAATGCGCTGGCCTCATCGTACTTGCCTTCGCCTTTGAGCTTGTCTCGCTCGCGGCGCAGGTTCAACAGGGTTTTTTGAAGTCTCAACGCCGGCTCATTGTAGTCGTCCATAGAGTTCTCTTAACGATAGCGTCCTTGCTGTTGTAGGAAAGGCTGACCGTAACAGGTCAGTTCCACCTCATAAACTGATCTTTCATACAGCGAGAACGAAGTCTAAGGAAACCTCCTACATCGCGGGATACATATTCCTACAAAGAGGCTGCGAGGCAGCAACTTCTGCAGCTTCTGCTAGGCTCGAAGGTTTCCGGCCAAGGAGAGGCCTGTGCATTTCATCGTGATCGAGCGGCATCGCAGTGCCTACCGACGCCCTCTGCATTTCGCTCAAGGCACGCTGCTGGAAGTGGGGCCGCGTTTTGAGAGTGAGCCGGGCATGCAGGACTGGTACCTGTGCAGTTGCACGGGCCAGGAGCCAGGCTGGGTGCCGGAGCAGCTTATCGAGCGCCTGGACTTCAATCAGGGTAGGGCGTTGGATCACTATTGCGCCCACGAGCTGGATGTGGAACCAGGCCAGTTGGTTGAGCGGTTGCGCCTGCTCAACGGCTGGCTATGGTGTCGTCGTCATGGTGATGGGGAGCTGGGGTGGTTACCTGTCGGCAAGCTCCAGCAACTGATGTGAAGGTAAACGACCCCGCGCTACGGTGGACGGCTACGTGGGGCGCCCATTCCTGATCTGATCTGCTTTTTTTCTACAAACCTGAATCTGTAACCATATCAGTGAAGAACGGAAAATAACGTCATTCCGTATCACACTGTCGAGGTTTCAATGAGCAAGCTGGCGCTGTTCCTGGGTGGTTTCCTGCTGTTGACCATCATGATCGGGCTGCTGGGGACCATTCCTCCCAGTTGATGGCATGACCATTTCCCTTTTCAGCCCGCCGGGTTTCCAGTGCCCAGGCGGGCTTGTCGTTTGCGCCGCATTCCAGCGCTATCCCCAGTCAGTCTTCAGGCTCGGCGTTAGCACAGCCGCCGATCTGTCCGGCGCATCTGTTCAATGGTCGAAGTGGGATAAGTCGTTCTCCAGGCTGGGAAATCTGTCCACAGAAAAAGTGGGTAGGTCTGTGGATAACGTGCTGTAACCCAAGCCCCCGGCGGGCTCCGTTAAATTGAGCAGAAATTGAGCAACATTTCGTCTGGCTTTTGGACTGCCTAATCGAGCGGAGCCGTCACACATTCTCTTTGCCCAAACCGCCTTATCAACTGGCTTGATGGACCGGCGATGATCTCGAGTTGCCGGGTGAAGCTGCTTGACTTCAGTGAGCGCGCAGCAGAAGCCTCAGATGGCTCGACGCTGCGGCTCAGCTTGCTCCACGCGATTGCGTCCCTTCGCCTTGGCCAGGTAAAGCGCCTTGTCGGCGCTAGCCAGTAGTGTGGTCAGGTCTGGCGTCGGCATGCCTTCGTCGCAGCCTGCCAGACCGATACTGACGGTGATCTGCAAGCGCTGGCCGGCTTGCTCCACCTGAAGGTCCTGAACGGCACGGCGCAGGCGCTCGGCCGTAAATTGCGCCCTGTCCGGTGCAAGCCCTGGCACGATGATCACGAACTCCTCGCCACCCATGCGCGCGAATACTTCGCCGCTGTGCAACTGTTCCTGCAACGCATCGGCGAACTGGCGCAGCACCTGGTCGCCAACGGCGTGCCCGTGGGCATCGTTGATGGACTTGAAGTGATCGATATCCAGCATCATCAGCGTCAGTGGCAGGAATTGCTGATGCTGACGACTCTCCAGCAGCGCGTTTGCACGCCGAGTAAAAGCGCTGCGGCTCAAAGTGCCCGTAAGGTGGTCGGTGGTGGCCTGGTGCGCCAAACGCGCAAGCAGGCTGCGATTGGCCTGGGTCACGCAGGCCACTACCAGCGGCCCCAGTACCAGCATGGCGATGCCCAGGCGCGCCGACATCAGCGCCGTTACACCCGACTCGCTCTGCGGCACGCTGAAGTGCATGAGGCTCTGGGCAACGGCAACGATCAACGTGCTACCGGCTGTCAGCGTCAACAACGAAACCAGGAAGGGCGAGTACGTCCAAGCACACCACAAAAGGGCTGCGATCGGAAACGCGATGGCGCCGGGGCCGCCGAACGCGATGCTGAACGCCAGCGACACCAGCATGACCATCAGGGGCGCAAGGCGAATCCTTTGGCTCCCACCACGCAGCAAGGTACGCGCGGCCGGTGCGGTGAGCATCACCGGCAGCACCAGTACTGCGGTGGAAAACTGCTCGCTGAACCACGCCAGCCACGTGCTGCGCAGGGACTGTTCGAACCAGGGGGCAGCCATCACCGAGGCCAGGCTCGCAGCCACCGAGGCCCCGGCTGCACATGCGCCAAACACACTCAGCACCCCGTGGGGCGTGCGCATGCGCCGATGCAGGCGCGGCAAGCGCGATAGCAATTGCCAAACGGTGACCACGACGCCCATGTTGCACAGGTTGAACCACAGCGCCGGCCCCAGGGCACTCGCACAGAGCAGGTCCGCGCCAACCATGGCCAACCACATCAACACGAAGCCAGCCACAGTTGCCTGGCGTGGATAGCGCAGCAACACGCCTGCCAGTACGGCATTGACTGGCCAGAACAAGGACAGGGATTCGATCGGGCGAGCCAGAATGCCGCCAATGGTAAGCGCGAAGGTCAGGCTGAACAGTGCGGCGTAGGGCAACAAGCGCGATTGGGCTGGAAAAACCATGGGCTCGACCGGCAAGCGGAAACGATATCCAGGACGACCGCTGAACGCACCTGGGGCAATTGCGCATCAGTGTGTTGTTCCGGCTAGTTGATGTCAATCTGCCCCGCTCGAAGCTTTTGCGTATGCCGCCTACTTCACAGCCCGAAGAACCACGGCACCATGACCACCGTGACCCCCATCACCAATAGCGTGAACGGCACCCCTATCTTCACGAAGTCCGCAAATCGGTATTGTCCAGGGCCAAGCACCAGCGTGTTCACCGGCGAAGACACCGGCGTCATGAAGGCCGCCGAGGCCGCCAGCGCCACTGTCATCGCAAAGGGGTAGGGCGACATGCCCAGCTGCGTTGCGGTCGAGATGGCAACCGGTGCCATCAGCACTGCGGTTGCAGTGTTGGAGATAAACAGCCCGATCACTGCCGTGACCGTGAACAGGCAGGCCAGCATGGCGCTGGGCCCGGCGTCGCCCAGCACATTCACCAGCGCCCCGACGGCCAAGTCTATGCCACCGGTTTTCTGCAAGGCTTGGGCAAATGGCAACATGCCTACGATCAGTATCAGGCTTTGCCAATGGATCGAACGGTAGGCGCTGTTCATGTCGATACAACGGCCTGCGCCCATCAACAGGCAACCAATGAACGCTGCCATGACATTGGGCACCGCGCCGCTGACCATCAGGCCAACCATCACCGCGAGGCTCAACAACGCCTGGGGCGCGCGCCGGCGAGCAGGTGCCACCAGGTCGATCTCGGCCGGCAAGCTCAACACCAGAAAATCGCGCGGTTTGCCTTGTAGCTGGCGTACCGCCTTCCACGGCCCGACCACCAGCAGGGTGTCGCCCAGGCGCAGCTTTTCTTCGACCAACTGGTCTTGCACGGCCGCCTGCTCCCGGCGCAAGCCCACCACGTTGAGGTCGTAGCGTGAGCGAAAGCCCAGCTCGAGGATGCTCTTGCCGATCAGTTGCGAGCCCGGTGGCAGGGACACCTCGGCCATGCCTACCTCCTGCGATTGGTCGATGAAGTAGGCGGCCTTGAAGTGCAAGGGTTCCAGTTGCATGGTCTGGCACAGGCTGCGCAAATCGTCGCGGCTGGCAAACAGATCCAGCAGCAGTACATCACCCTGGTGCAGCACGGTATTGGAATCAGGCGAAATGACGCGTGTGGTGAACTTGTGTTGACGTTCGATGCCGATGACATTGGCCCCGTGGCGGGTACGCAGCTCCAGCTCGCCCAGGGTATGGCCGATCAGCGGTGATTGGGGGCGAATGCGCAAGCGACGCTCACGACCATTGAGTTTGTAGTCCAGAACCAGGTCCAGCAGGGTCCGCCGGGTTTCGACACGTCCATCCTTGCGCACCTCGCCATTGAGCCAGTGTCGGGTCAGAAGCATGTAGCCCACACCCAGCACCAGTACCACCAAGCCAAAGGGCGTGAAGCTGAAGAACGAGAAGCCTTGCTCACCATGGCGTACCAGTTCGCTGTGCACCACCACGTTGGGCGGGGTCGCCACCAGGCTGAGCATGCCACTGATCAGGCCGGCAAAACTCAGCGGCATCATCAGGCGGCTGGGCGAGAGTTTCAAACGCGCGGCAATACTCAACACGACCGGTATGAAGATGGCCACTACTCCCGTGGAGCTCATGACCGAGCCCAGGCCGGCCACCGCGACCATCAGCAGTACCAACAGTCGGGCCTCGCTGTTGCCCGCCCGTTCGCTCATCCACTCACCGATGCGATAGGCGATACCAGTGCGCACCAGCCCTTCACCGATGACGAACAGCGCAGCGATCAGCACGACGTTCGGGTCGCTGAAACCTGCGAGCGCCTGTTCGATCGTCAGCACGCCCGACAATGGCAATGCCACGATCACCAGCAGCGCCACGACATCCATGCGTGGACGGTTGATGATGAACAGCACGACGACAATGGCAAGCAGGGCCAGCACCCATGTCAGCTCTAGATTCATCGGGAAAGGTGTTCCTTCACACAGGGCACATGAACGATAGCCGGTAGTGTGCCACCTGAGCGTGAACGAGGTGTTGATGTATTGCAGTGTTTATCGGGGAGGAACGACGCGGGTGCTCGGGCGGGTGTCAGGTACCTGGCACCCGCCCGAGCAATGGATCATTTGGTGCGGATGGCCAGGACCACGCCATTGGTCGTTTGTACGAGGACGTAACGATCGCCCATGCTCACCCAATGGCTTTCCTTCTCCGGTGCCGGCAGGCCTTTGGCTTTCCAGTCCTTGATGGCCTCATTGTCGCGCTTGTATTGATCCGGGGCTTTGTCGCCTTCTTTCAGTTCACGGTTGTGGGTGGCCGAATTCTGCACGCTATCGTCGGTAGACGTCGCTGCAGTGGCGACCATGGGCAGGCAGGGCAGGGCAGCGAGGAGCAGGTAGTGCAGTTTCATGGCGGTTTCCTTGTTGCGTGGTGTTTGTGCTAAGACAGCGAAAGTCGCGCCACAATTCACTCTCGTGCATGCCAGTGCTAGAGTCGCCTCCTTCTTAAATGATTTCGAGGATGGACCATGCGTGTGATTCTGCCCGTGGCCGCAGCCGTGCTGCTGGTCGGTTGTGCTTCTGCGACCATGGATGCGGCCCGTAGCGGCCAACCCACTACGCACATGAATTCGCGCAAGGCGCCTGAACGCGTTGCCCAGTGCATCCAGTACGGGTGGCAGGAAGAGCGTGTGTTCGGCCAGGACGCCAGCGGCTACCTGGAGCCGCGCAAGCAAGGTGGCTTTACCGTCTATACCCGCGAGGCCGAAACGTTCGTCGATGTCTACCCGCAGGACGGCGGTGCGCGTGTCGATTACTACACCCAGAACGACAACGGCGTCTCGTTGCAGCGCCGGGCGGCGGCTGCAACCTGTCTTTGACGGGCAAGGGGCGAGCCAGGGCTTTACACTTTTTAGCATCCGAACGCTGTCAGGTGTGTGGCATCGGCCGCTAGCATGCCCCATTACCCATCAAGGATGTCGCCGTGAACCCTTCATCACAGCTGAACCAAGCCAATTGGGACGAGCGCGCACCGCTGCACGCAGCCTCGCAGGACTACCAGTTCGATCAGTACGTCCAACGCCCTGCGCACCTTTCACAGACTGTTCAGTTCGACCTGCCGATGCTGGGCAATATCGAGGGGCAAAGGGCGGTGCACCTGCAATGTCACATCGGCACCGACACGCTTTCGCTTGCCCGGCTGGGCGCCGATGTGTGCGGCCTGGACTTCTCCCCGGCCTCCCTGGCGCAGGCCCGGCGCCTGGCAACCCTGTGCGCTACGCCCATCGACTACCATCAGGCCGATGTGTACGCCGCAGCCCAGGTGTTACCGGCAGGCACGTTCGATCTGGTCTATACCGGCATCGGCGCCCTGTGTTGGCTGCCGCGCATTGCGCCGTGGGCACACACCGTGGCAGCCCTGCTCAAACCCGGTGGCCGGCTTTTCTTGCGCGAGGGGCACCCCATGCTGTGGGCGGTCAATGAAGGCCATCAGGACCGCCTGCAGCTCGACTATCCGTATTTCGAATGCGAGCAGCCAACCGTATGGCAGAGCGACGAGACCTATGTGGCCACCTCGCAGCGATTGGCCAACACCCAGACCCACGAGTGGAACCACGGGTTGGGCGAGCTGATCACCGCGTTGATGGCCAACGGGTTGCAGCTGACAGCGCTGGTAGAACACCAAAGCGTGCCGTGGGAGGCACTGCCGGGGCAAATGGACAAGGGCCCGGACGGGGAGTGGCGGTTGCGCGAGCAACCCGCTCGCCTGCCGCTGAGTTATACCCTGACAGCCGTCAAAACCTGATCAGGACAGGTAGCCACCGTCGACGTTGAGCGCCGCCCCGGTTGTATAACTGGAGGCGTCGCTTGCCAGGTACAGCACAGCCCCGGCCATTTCCTTGGGGTCTGCCACGCGCTTGAGCGGGATCTGCTGTAGCGCGGTATTGAGGATAGCCTCGTTCTTGACCAATGCCGATGCAAACTTGGTGTCGGTCAGGCCCGGCAACAAGGCGTTGCAGCGAATCCCGAACTGCGCACACTCCTTGGCAAACACCTTGGTCATGTTGATCACTGCAGCCTTGGTCACCGAGTAGATGCCCTGGAACAGGCCAGGCGATACGCCATTGATCGACGCCACGTTGATGATGCTGCCGGCGCCATGTTCGCGCATCAGCTTGCCTGCTTCCACCGACATGAAGAAATAGCCGCGAATGTTCACATCCACGGTTTTCTGGAACGCCGCTGGATCTGTGTCCAGCACATTGCAAAACTGTGGGTTGGTCGCGGCATTGTTCACCAGGATGTCCAGCCGCCCGAACTGCTCGCGTATGCCGGCGAATACCTGCTGGATCTGCTCCAGCTCGCCGATGTGGCACGCCACTGCCGTGGCCTTGCCGCCGCCCGCGATGATGGCATCGGCCACGTGTTGGCAGCCCTCGAGTTTGCGACTGGAGACGATCACATGTGCGCCTTGCTGCGCCAGCACGTGTGCAATCGCCTCGCCAATGCCTCGGCTGGCCCCGGAAACGAAGGCGATCTTGCCCTGAAGGTCGAACAGGTGGGTCTGCGGCATGCTGCTGGTCCCTTGTGGTCGTAAGGTGCGTTGGTGATCAGAGGCTCGACTTGGCAATGACCTGCAAGGTCATCTGCTCCAGCAGCCGGTTCATGTGAATGAACTGGGCGAAGCGCTTGTCCTGGGTCTGGCCGTGAAAATAACGGAAGTAGATCTGCTGGACGATGCCGGCCAGACGGAACAGGCCGTAACAGTAGTAGAAATCGAAGTTGTCCAGGTCGATGCCTGCACGCTCGGCGTAATAGTCCACGAACTGGCGCCGGGTAAGCATGCCCGCAGCGTTGCTCGGCTGGCGGCGCATCAGTTGTACTGGCGCCGGGTCGTCTGCCTGAATCCAGTACGCCAGGCTGTTGCCCAGGTCCATCAAAGGATCGCCCAGCGTGGCCATTTCCCAGTCCAGTACGCCAATGATGCACATCGGGTTGTCGGCATCCAGGATGACATTGTCGAACCGATAGTCGTTATGCACGATGGCAGGTGTGGCGTGGTCGGCAGGCATCTTCTCACGCAACCAGGTCTTGACCTGCTCCCAGCGCGGGGCGTCGGGGGTCATGGCCTTGTCGTAACGGCTGGCCCATCCTTCTATCTGGCGCTGCACGTAACCGTCGGGCTTACCCAGGTCGCTCAAGCCGCAGGCGTTGTAGTCCACACGGTGCAAGTCCACCAAGCGGTCGATGAAGCTTTTGCACAAGGCCGTTGTGCGTGCAGCGTCAAGGTTCAGTGCCGCGGGAATGTCCGAGCGCAGGATGATCCCTTTGACGCGCTCCATGACGTAGAACTCACTGCCGATCAGGCGGGTATCGGTGCAGTACGCATAAGCCTTGGGGCAGTAGGGGAACCCATTGTTGAGCTGGTTGAGAATGCGAAACTCACGGCCCATGTCGTGCGCCGACTTGGCTTTCTGCCCGAACGGCGGTCGGCGCAAGACCAATTCTCGATCGGCGTATTTGACCAGGTAAGTGAGGTTGGACGCGCCACCCGGGAACTGGCTGACGGCGGGCGCGCCGGCCAGGCCGTCAATGTGCGCCTTGAGATAGCCGTCGATGGCTGCCAGGTCAAGCTCTTCGCCGGAACGTACTTGCGTAGACTCGTCGGTGAGCGTCATGGGTTTTCCTTATTCTCGATCACGCGGACTATTTTGCAATCTAATGCTTGCGCTTGGTTGGGACAAGCGTCCCAGGTCGCCATTGGCCGGGGTGTTGCTGGTCGATCAATGCCCTTGATGCTTGCCGTGCCGACAAACGCCGGACCAAAAAAAACCGAAGCCTTGTGGGCTTCGGTTCAGGGTCATCCAGGGATGCTGCTCAGGACGGGAACAGTTCGCTGAGCTTCATCGACAGCATCATGTCGCCTTCCACGCGCAGCTTGCCACCCATGAAGGCCTGCATGCCGTCGGTTTCGCCGCTGACGATGCCCTTGAGCGTTTCGCTGTCCATCACCAACGTGCAGTTGGCGTCCGGGTTCTCGCCTTCCTGCAGTTGGCAGGTGCCGTCCTTGACGATCAGGGCGTAGTGCTTGTCTTCATCGGTAATGTTGAAGCCGAATACCAGGTCCAGGCCTTGGGCAGCGGATGGGTTGAATTTCTCTTGCATCTTTTTGACGGCATCAGCTACGGAGGTCATGGCGCATTCCTTATAGAGTGATTTTCACGTCCCCGCAGGGACACAACAGGCCGGGCTCACCGATAGGTGATGAGCGCCGGCGTCCTCAACAGTTGCACATGGGCTTGACTGTTGAAAGAAGCCAATGCCACGTCGCGGCCTTTGAACTTCAATTGGCTCAGCGACGTGTTGATTATTTGCCAGTTCAAGGCAAATGCCTGGTCCGGGGTAATGCCTGAAACCAGGTGCAGCAAGGCGGCAATGGTGCCACCGGAGGTGAAAATGGCAATGTTGTCGCCATTGCCTGCATTGTCGAGCACGCGGTTCAGCCCTTCGCGCACGCGGGCAGTGAACGCTTCCCAGGTTTCCAGTTCGTCGCTGCCATGGGTGCCTGCGTGCCAGCGCTGCACCATGAGTGCGAACAGGCGCTGAAATTCGCTGCGGTGATGCGTGACGTTGCTCAGGATTTCTGGCGCGTTGGGCTCGTCTATCGACAAGCCAGGCAACAGCGCGCGAATCACCCCATCGGCGTCGAACTCATTGAATGCAGCGTCGGTCTCAACAGCCGGCACGGCGTTGCCACCGGCCTGCATCGCTTGAAGGGCCAGGCGGGCAGTGTCTTGCTGGCGGCGCAGATCGCCCGCCACACACCGCTCCAGCCGTATCCCTAGCTGGGCAAGGTGCTCACCTAGCGCCTGGCTCTGGCGCACGCCAACGGGTGACAGCACGTCGTAGTCCTGTGCGCCGAAGGAGGCTTGGCCATGTCGAATCAGGTAGAGGTTGCCCACGAACGCTTCCGCTGTTGAAGGTTGCTGCCGAGGTTAGGGTGCGGTGCACAGCGCTGTCAACGAAAAAACATACAAGCGTTTGAAAAGGTCGTTTGAAAGGTGTTGCCAGCGTTTACATCCCCTGGCAGCGCCTGGGGTGCACCGGTATGCTTGTACCATTCACGCGCCTTCTGGCGCAGCTATCGAAGGAGTCACCGTGGAGTTTCTTGCCGAGTACGCAAGCTTTCTCGCCAAAACCGCCACCCTGGTCATCGCTGTTCTCATCGTGCTGTCGGCCATTGCCGGCTTGCGCGGTAAAGGGCGGCGCAAACCGGGTGGGCAATTGCAGGTTACCCGCTTGAATGCGTTCTACAAGGACCTGCGCGAGCGGCTGGAATCAGGCCTGTTCGACAAGGCTCAGCTCAAGGCGTTACGCAAGCAGCAGGCCAAGGCCGAGAAGAAAACCCGCAAGGTCAAGGCGGACGAAAAAGCCAGGGTCTTCGTGCTCGATTTCGATGGCGACATCAAGGCATCTGCAACCGAAAGCCTGCGCAACGAAATCACCGCACTGCTCACCCTCGCCACCCCTCAAGACGAGGTGGTACTGCGTCTGGAAAGCGGGGGCGGGCTGGTGCACAGCTATGGCCTGGCTGCCTCCCAGCTGGCCCGCATTCGCCAGGCCGGCATCCCCTTGACGGTATGCATCGACAAGGTGGCTGCAAGCGGCGGCTACATGATGGCCTGTATCGGCGAGAAGATCATCAGCGCACCCTTTGCGGTGCTCGGCTCCATCGGCGTCGTGGCACAGTTGCCCAACATCAATCGCCTGTTGAAGAAGCACGACATCGATGTCGAGATGCTGACTGCCGGTGAGTACAAGCGCACCCTTACCGTGCTGGGTGAAAACACCGAAAAGGGCAGGGAAAAGTTCCAGGAAGACCTGGATGTCACGCATCAACTGTTCAAGGACTTCGTCGCCCGCTACCGCCCCCAGCTGCACATCGATGAAGTGGCCACCGGTGAAGTGTGGCTGGGCATTGCAGCCCTGAACCGCAAGCTGGTGGACACGTTGCAGACCAGCGATGAATACCTCAGCGAACGCGCGCGCAGTGCCAACCTGTTCCACCTGCACTTCGCAGAGCGCAAGAGCCTGCAGGAGCGCATTGGCATGGCGGCCAGCGGCACCGTGGAGAATACGCTGGTAGGGTTATGGAGCAAACTTGGCCGTCTGCGCTAACACCTTGAACCTGCTGAAATTTTTTTTCGTTCAGGGGGTTGCACGGTTACGTGAATGTAGACATAATGGCGCCCATCGAAACGCAGCACGCTTTAAAGGCGCAGTGTTTCGGGGAGATAGCGAGGTGTAAGCCGCTAGATCCCGACTTTGAGGCCGAGTAGCAAAGTGGTTATGCTCCGGATTGCAAATCCGTCTACGCCGGTTCGATTCCGACCTCGGCCTCCACCATTCGAAAGCCCCGCAGCCCTTTGGGTTGCGGGGCTTTTTTAATGCCCGCGATTTTCTCCAGTGCTCAGCAGCCAAAGGGAGCTGGTCAATGCTGGCGCGGTTTGGATCAACTGCGCACTGGATCTTGGGCTTTTTCGCTTCAAGCGGTAGGATTTTCCCGAGGCGCACCCTTTGTTTCGAGTCATGAAAAGAAAAATCTCAAGGGCGCTGCGAAAGTGGGTTGTTTACCTTGTGCTTGCAGGGCTGGCAGGCAACTCCAGCCGAGTGTTCGACCACCTGTCCGCCTTGAAGCCTTGGCGCGTCGCCAAGGGCTTCGCGGCTTACCTTATGACGACCTTGTGATACTACGCTGGCGCAGTGTGTTTACCTTCCGAGCCAAGACACTGGCCAGCGGCGTTCACACCTGGTCGTTGGTCAACGGCTGGTGATGTAGCTAAGGTTCAATACTCAACCCGCTCAAGGAAAATGCGCATGTGGTGGATCGGCCCCGAAAAATCCAGGTTCAAGATTCAGCGCCGCGTATCGGCCGTGGTTCTGGTATTGGCCGTCTTGTTTCTTGCCACTCAAATCGAAGCGTACATTCATGGCGAGGCCTTGCTGACAGACGTGCTGGGCGGGCTGTTCCTGACCGCGCTGGGTGGCGGCATGTTTTACATGGCGGACAAGTGGTAGCTCCCGCTCATGCGGGTGCATGAGGCGCGGACGCAGGTCCGCTCAAGACGTCTGCTCGCACACCCAGTCCACGAAGTTGCGGATCTTCGGTGAATCGTGGCTCTGGGTCGCATAGGCCACGTAGTGAGCATCCGGGCTGGGTGCATAGTAGTGCAGCGGAATCAGCAAGGCGCCGCGCTGCAGTTCTTCTGTCACCATGAACCTGGGTACCAAGGCCACACCCAACCCTGCGATCGCTGCGCGAATGCACAGGTCGAAGGTGTCGAACTGCGGGCCTCTGTAGCTGTTTCTGGATGTCATCGCCTGAGCACCCAGCCAGTCATGCCACGCCTCGGGTCGCGAAACGCACTGCAAGAGCGTATGGCTGTGAATGTCATCGATAGCCTTCAGCGGCCGGTGCAGCAGCAGGGCAGGGGCGCACACGGGCACGACGTCTTCGCGAAACAGCTCGACGCATTGGGCGCCGGGCCAGGTGCCACGCCCATAGAAGAATGCAACGTCCGCCTTGGCCTGTAACAGGTCGAACGGCTCCAGTTCATTGCGCACGCTTAGCCGCACGTGCGGATACGCTGCGCTGAATGCCGGCAGCCGAGGAATCAGCCAGCGCGAGCCGAATGTCGGTTGGGTCGCGATTCTCAAGGTTTCTGCCTGGCCATCGAACGTCAGGATGAAGCGCGTCGAGATGTCCGTTTGGCTCAGGATCTTGCCAACTTCGCTCAGGTACAGCTCGCCCACGGCGGTCAGTTGCAAGCCGCCACGCAACCGATTGAACAGCCGACGCTGCAACATTTGCTCAAGTTGAGCGACCTGCTTGCTGACGGCGCTTTGCGTCAGGTTCAGTTCACGGGCAGCGAGGGTGAAGCTGGCATGACGGGCAGTGGACTCAAAGCACTGCAGCGACATCATGGACGGAAGCAATTTCTTGTGCATGGCTTGCAGGCATCACCTAAGACTATGGCCAGGCAGGCCGGACGAGCCGCCTGGGCCAAGGCGGCTGGGCGGTCGGCCAATCTATGCGCTGGTTGCCTGGATTTCAAGCGCGCGCAGGCAGGACGCGATGGATTGCGCCTGGGCCTGGGCGTACAGGGTCGTCTCGTCGATCACGCGAGCGCCCAACGCTGCCTCCAACTCCTGCTGGTTGCCTTGCGTCATGGCGTCGGCCTTGGTGCTGTCGCCGAGGTTGGACTGAAAGATCCCGGCAGCGCTCACAGGCAGGAAGTCCTCATACACCAGTGGCTCGAAACCGACCGCGCCTTGTTCGATCAGCGTTTCGAGATCCGTCCCATGCGCTTTGGCCGCATCCCTCACGAAATAATTGAAGTAAGCGAGCTTGTGCGTGCGCAGCGAGGCGTAGTCGTCAGGAAACGCGCTGAATGCCGTTTTGAGTAGGTGCGCATACTGCTCGGCATTGTCCGCCGATGGTGCTGCGCCCAGCGCTTGCCTGGCCTGGCTCAACAGCCGGTCATACAGTGCTTTGCCCGCAGGTGTCAGCGCCGCGCCGCGCTGCTCGATTTCTCCGAAACGAGCCGTGTGATGCCCCGGTGCCCCATCACCACCAGCAAAGGTCACCGCTTCCTGCAGGGCCTTGAAGCTTGTCTGGCGCAACAGGATTGGGCACTGGCGCGGCGGTGGCCCTTCGATGACTGCCTTGGGGGTCATGCCGCGCGAACGCATCTGGGCCTGAGCGCGGTCGATGTCGAGAGTGCGGGGCGTGAGGTGGTTGATGTGCGGCCCACGAAACGCCACCACGTCAGCGATCAGGCGATGCTGGTCATGCAGGGCGCGGTATTGCTGGGCACTGACCGTCGCGCTCTGGTGCCAGCGAAAGGTTTCCAGCGCCTCCTGGACGAACGCTTGAGCGTCCGTATCGGTAAGTCCGCCGTCACATTCGTGGCGGTCGATGAGCGCCATTACGCCAGGGGTGAAAATGGTCCGCTCGCTCAGCAACTGGCAGGCCTGTTCACGCAGTTGTGGGTCTTCGATCAATTCGAGCCGCAACAGCGAGGTGAACACCCTGAACGGATTGGCGCGCAGCGACGCTGCCTCGATAGGTCGGAATGCGGTGGCATGTACTGGCACGGCGGCGATGCTCAGGTCGTAGTAGCCAACTGGCGACATGCCCATGACTGCAAACAGTCGGCGCAAGCCTTGCAGCTCCTCGGCCGTTCCAACACGGATCGCGCCATGGCGTTCCACGCTCAGGCGCTGCTCGTCACCGCTGCTACGCAGTCGTTCTGCCAATGCAGGCTGAGCGGCCAGGGTCTGGGCATTGACTTCGGCGACCAAGTCCAACAAATCGCCATAGAGCGGTACCTCCTGCTTGTACATCGCTGACAGGGCGGTACTGAAAAGCGCACGGATTGCATCGGGGTGCATGAAACGGACCGGGTCCATGGTGAGCCTCCTGGAAAATTCGAGGCCTGCATTGATCACGGTGACGCGCCGGCCTGGCAAACGAATTAACCGAATCGCTGCCTGACTTTTTCGCATGCGTGGCGTCTGGTACGTGCACCGGCAGTGCCACGGCATGCTGAGTCGGCAGTCACAGCGGCTTGTACCTTGCAAATCAGGCCATTCCTACCGGGAATGCAGGCCCGATATTTTTTCGTTTGCGTGAACATAGCTTTTACCGCAGGTTGTGACGGCCTTTGACGGTGGGCTGTGCCCGCCGCCTGCGCTGTTACTGCAGCGCCGTGTAGTGCCGGAACAGGCACGTCGTAACCCGCCATAATAAGGATAAAACATGCACAACCCTAACCCCGCCGGGGTCATCGCCGCGTCCACCGAGCGGACCTGGATCACAGCCTTCGTGTTTTGCTTCCTGACGATGGTCATCGATGGCGCCGATGTCATGATCCTGGCCTATAGCCTGGCCACGCTCAAAACGGAATTCGGCCTGACTGGCCTGCAGGCAGGCATGCTCGGCAGCTGCACCCTGGCCGGCATGGCTGTTGGGGGCATTTACGGTGGCTGGGCAACCGACCGCCTTGGGCGGGTGCGCACCGTGGTGCTCAGTGTGCTGCTGTTCAGCCTCGGTACGGGGCTATTGGGCTTTACCGAGAACTATGTACAGTTTGCGATCATCCGCTTTGTCTCGGCCCTAGGCCTTGGTTCGGTGTACGTTGCATGTAATACACTCATGGCCGAGTACGTACCTACCCGGTTCCGAAATACCGTCCTTGGCAGCCTGCAAGCGGGCTGGTCGGTCGGGTATATCGTTGCAACGCTGCTCGCTGCCTGGATACTGCCAAGCTACGGCTGGCGCACGTTGTTCTTCGTGGGCGTCACACCGGTGATTCTTGCCCTGCTGATGCACAAGATGGTGCCGGAACCTTCGACCTGGACCCGCTTGCAGAGTGCCGATCGTGCAGAGCGCAAGGCGCGTGAGCGTGTGGAGGGCGGCAAGTACAAACAGATCTTCGCCAACCCCAATGCCGCGAAGATGTTCGTTCTCTGGTCGCTGACTGCAGGCTTCTTGCAGTTTGGTAACTATGGCGTCAACAACTGGATGCCCAGCTACCTGGAGACCGAGTTGGGCATGGCGTTCAAGCAGATGACCACGTTCCTGGTCGGCACCTACACCGCTTCGATCCTTGGCAAGGTCATCGCCGGCATGGCGGCGGACAAGTTCGGGCGGCGCAAAGTGTTTGCCGCGGGTTGCCTGGGGACGGCGCTGTTCCTGCCGATCATCGTGCTGTTCAACCAGCCGGAAAACATTCTGTGGCTGTTGATCGTCTTCGGCTTCCTCTATGGCGTGCCTTACAGCGTCAACGCCACGTACATGACGGAAAGCTTCGAGGCCAAGTTCCGTGGCTCTGCGGTTGGCGGTGCCTACAATATCGGGCGTATCGGTGCTGCGGTGTCACCGGCTGCCATTGGCTTCTTCGCCAGCCAGGGCTCGATCGGTGTCGGTTTCCTGATCGTTGGCGCTGCTTATTTCCTTTGCGGCATGATCCCGCTGCTGTGCATCCGTGAGAAACAATTCGATCCGGCTCGTGAATGATCGGTGGTGGCCGATAAGGCGGGGGCGCGTGCTCGGTAAACCTTGGCTCACCTTTCCAAGAAATGACCCAGTGCAGTCACCGCTTCTGCTAAAGGCGTGCTCGTACGCGAAGGACTGAGCGCCCTGAGTCTGCTTGAAAACGCCGCCTGTAAAGGCGGTGTTCCTGCTCGGCAAGCTTGACGACCCTGCGGCTAGATCATCGGATTGGCAATCACCTCGGCCAGCCGCTCAGTACTTGCCCTTGGGGCTTTTCTCGAACTTCCATTCCGTCATTTTCTTCGCCGCCAGGAAACTTTCGCAGTTCGCGATGAACACATTGCGGTTTGCATCCTTTGACAAGCTGGCAAGGTTTTTTCCGTACAGTTGCGGGCCACAATTGTCTGCCGTTGGCTCGGGCACTTTCTCTTCGGTGCAGCCTGCCAGCGGGGTGATCAACCCAACAAGCGGGAGGAGGAGGGCGCGTTTTCTGTCCATGACGGAATCCTTCGTCGGTCTATTTCAAGGTGCGTCCAAGTTGTCTGCTAGCCAGCCTGCGGGTGCGCAGACTATCACGCCAGCTGAGTGTTTTGGCTGGCACATCCACGCATAACGCCCTTTTCAGAATTCGAGATCACCTTGCCTGCTCTGTTCGGCAATCGGCATTATCAGTTGCGCACCCTGGTTGCGAACATTGCCAACGGCCTTGTCGACCGGATACCAGCGGAAGTCAGTGGCCGGACGGCAGCCTGTCGCCACGATCGCCTCGGCGCGCTGCGTTGAAGTGGCGGGGTCCAGCCACTCCCTGGCAAGGTGCGGCGCCAACACCAGGGGCTTTCGGTCATGAATATCGATCAAGCCTTGATCAGCGGCGGCCGTGATGATCACGAAACCATCGTGCGCGTCTGGTTCAAGGTTCTGGTGAACTTCGGCAAGCGCGGCAAAGTAGAGCGGTGCACCGTCGGCGCTGGTGATGTAGTAGGGTTGTTTGCGCTTGGGATCTTGCGCATCTGGCAGCCATTCGAACCAGCCATTGGCAGGGGCGAGCGCTCTTGCATGTGGCCACAGACCCTTGAAAAACTTGCCAGTGGCTACGGTTTCGGCCCGGGCATTGATAGGGTCGAGTCGCTTGCCTTTGGCCCAGCGAGGCGACCATCCCCACTTCACTTTGTCTACGTGCAGACCTGCCTCAGCCTGGCGTATAACTTCGACGCGGGTAGAAGGCGCCACGTTATAGCGATCAACCGGTTCATGGTCGTAGCCGTTGATCACCACCAAGTCCAGCGCCAGCTGTCGCAAGTAGTGATCCATCGACTCGTAGATCGAGTAGCGTCCGCACATGTATTCACCTCTCGTCCGTCAGAAATTCACACGTTCAGGATTGACCCGTCCGCCGATGCCAGATTAACTGTATATGCATACAGTTTGCATTGGACTTTCTCTCATGACCATCACCTTCCTGGGCGCGCCACGTGGCAGCTCTGAACCACTTCCGATTTATTCGTATTACGTTCCGGCCGGTTTTCCGTCGCCTGCCGCGGATCATCTTGAGGGCTACATATCCCTCGATGAGTTATTCGACATCCGCGCACCGCATGTGTATCTGGTGAAAGTGGAGGGTGACAGCATGCAAGGCGCTGGCATCTATTCGGGCGATATCGTGGTGGTGGACCGGGGGCGCGAAGCCGAGCACGGGGATATCGTGATTGCGGCCATCAACAGTGAGCCCGTTTGCAAGCGCCTGCACCGACGTGACGGTGTGGTGATCTTGAAGTCCGAGAACCGAGCCTACCCCCCGCGCTATGTCATGGAGGGTGATGATCTGCTCATTTGGGGCGTGGTGCGCTATAGCGTCCGCGATCATGCGCAGTGAGCCAATATTTGCGCTGATCGACTGCAACGCGTTCTACGCCAGCTGTGAGCGCGTATTTCGGCCTGATCTGGCGAAGACGCCGATCGTGGTGCTGAGCAACAACGACGGTTGTGTCATTGCCCGGTCCTATGACGCCAAGCCATTCGTGAAAATGGGCGAGCCTTATTTTCAGGCGCGGGAAAAACTCCGTCGGCACGGTGTGGTGGCATTCAGTAGCAATTACGCGCTGTATGGCGACATGAGCGAGCGGGTGATGACGCTGATCGAAGCGATGGTGCCTGCCACCGAGGTCTACAGCATCGACGAATGTTTCGCTGAGCTCACGGGCATGACCCAGGACTTGACGTTGTTCGGGCACCGGCTGCGCTTGCGCATTGCCCAGTGCACCGGCATCCCTGTCGGTGTAGGTATCGCACGTACCAAGACCTTGGCCAAGCTGGCCAACCACACTGCCAAGCGACTGCAGAGCCACACTGGCGGCGTTGTGGACATCACCGACCCGGTAAAACGGGATTGGGTGCTACGCAATACTGCGGTCAAGGAGGTGTGGGGTATTGGGCGCAAGATGACGGCGCACCTGGAGGCCATGGGCATTCGAACGGCGATGGACTTGGCCCGCGCCGATGCCTGGACGTTACGGCAACGCTTCAACGTGGTGGTGGAAAAGACGGCCAGGGAACTGGCAGGCACGCCTTGCCTGGAGCTGGACGATGTCGAACCGCCCAAGCAGGAAATCTGCAGCAGCCGAATGTTCGGCACGCGCCTGAGCGAGTTGGCGCCGATCAAGCAGGCAGTGGCCACGTACGTCGGCCGTGCCGCCGAAAAGCTCAGGGCCCAGGGATCGGTGTGCAAGCGCATGCGGGTGAGCATCCGCACGGGCATGTTCAACCCGAACGAAGTGCACCATGCTCAAGGCGCATGGGTGGAGCTTCCCTATCCGACCTGCGACACGTTGCTGATGACCCAGCTGGCTACCGATGCCGTAGAGCGGATCTTCCGGCCGGGGCTTCGTTACAGCAAGGCGGAGGTGTTGCTGATGGACCTGCGTCAACCGGGTGATTTTTCGGGGGACTTGTTCGCCTCAAGGCAATCGGCGGCCTGCGATCGTCTCATGGAAGTACTGGACAGCATCAATGAGCGTTGGGGCAGGGGGACGGTCCGTGCAGCCAGCGTGCCAGCCGCGCCGGAATGGGGCATGAAACGGGAGATGATGAGCCAGTCCTACACCACCCGAATCGATCAACTATGGACCATCAGGGGTTGAGTGCGAAGCGGCTTGACGCTGACGAGCGGGCGCGACGGAGGCTTGGCGGTTGCAGGATTGTCAGACAATGGCGATTGTGCCCGCAGTTTTGTCTGTTCATCCCTGTAAAAAACGATCAACGCCGTGTCGCAATAATCGCTTTCTTTCAGATTTGGCTGATATATTTCGCCCCTTGCCGCAGTGTGGCTCAATATTCAGCAGGTTTTAATGAAACACGTTAGCGCGTCTGGCCATGAGGCCTCTCACCCGCCGGTGCAGGCCATTCTGAGTGCTCCTGGGGTGTGGGTAGAGCCGCCGAATATCCGCAGGGGCGGTGAGAGCGGTGTATTGAAGGTCGAGCTCGACGGCTTCACGTTCTACAAGAAGCAGCAGGTCGGCCATATCTACCGTAGCCTTGTGCACCCGTTCGGCTATCCGACAGTGGCCCGTGAGGCCAAGGCGCTGCGTGCCGCTGCCGCGCTGGGCGTCGCTACGCCATTGCTGCTGCACAGCGACGTCCACAAGCAGGACGGTGAGTGGCGTGCGGTGATGGTCACGGCAGCGCTGGACGGTTATGTATCGCTTGAAGACTTTTACCTCCAAGGCCTGGACAAGACCATCGAGCCCAAGCTACACCACGACATTCTTGAAGCGTATGGGCGTGCACTGGCCACGCTGAACCTTGGCCGCTGGCAGCATGGTTGCCTGTACTTGAAGCATGTGTTCGTCGCCTTCGACGAGTCGGGCATCAAGATCGCGTTGCTGGATTTCGAGAAAGCCAGGCAGCGGCTGACCGCAATGAAAGCCAGCCGCCACGACCTACGACAGGTCAAGCGCAGGTCTGACTGGGCAACGGCCGAGTGGGAGGCGTTTTGCAAGGGTTATCGGCAGGTGTTCGGCAGGGATGTGGAGCGATTCCTCTGACGGCATGTGAAGTGTCGGGGCTGCGAAGCGTTGATTGCAGCGGCAATAGGCGGCTTCGCTTACAAACGTTCTTCACCAGGTAGAGGGCTTGCTTGCAGCGCTCAAAAAGGGCTGTAAAAAAGCTTTAAAACCCCGTCTCAGGTCAATTTTCTGGCCTGACGCCTCCCGTAGTCTGTCTGTCTTTCAATCACGGAAGGCAGACGACATTTCATGGAACGAACCCTCGATATACAGCCACTCCCGGCTGAACAAATCCCCCTGTCCATCAACGGCACGGCCGTGACTGCCGCCCCGGGCGAAACTGTTCTAAGTGTGCTCAACGCCGTGGGCGTGCGTCAGCTCGCCCTCAACGACCATGGCCAGGTCAGCGGCGCTTTCTGCGGCATGGGCGTATGCCATTGCTGCCTGGTCGCTATCGATGGACGCCCCAAGCGGCGCGCCTGTCAGACGCTGGTGCGGGCCGGTATGCGCGTCGAAACCCAAGTCAATCCGATTGTCGGGGAGGCGCGGGTATGAGCGGGCATCCAGTCATTGTTGGAGGGGGTTCGGCGGGGATGGCTGCCGCCATCGAGTTGGTGGACGCGGGCGTGCGCTGCACGCTGATCGACGAGGCATCGCGCCCCGGCGGGGTGGTCTATCGTGGCCCGCTGCGCGCAGGTGTCGACCTGGGCTACCTGGGCGCTCGCTACAGCAAGGCTCTGGGTAAACTGCACACCGACTTCGCCGCCCGTGCGCAGTCTATCGACCTGCGGCTCAATAGCCGTGTCGTGGGCGGTGATGACCATAGCCTGGTAGTACTCGACGAGCAGGAACAGTTGCAGTCGCTGGCCTTCGAGCAACTGATCCTGGCAGCCGGTTGCCATGAGCGCAATGTGCCGTTCCCGGGCTGGACCCTGCCGGGCGTCATGCTGCTCGGCGGGTTGCAGTTGCAGATCAAAAGTAACGTGGTCAAGCCATTGGGTACGACCCTGATCGCTGGCACAGGCCCGTTACTGCCGTTGGTTGCCTGTCAGTTGCACGCCGCCGGTGCCAAGGTGGCGGGGGTGTACGAGGCCTGTGCGTTCAACCGTATCGCACGCCAGAGCCTGGCGCTGATGAACAAGCCCCAGTTGTTCCTCGACGGCCTGAGCATGCTGGCCTACCTGAAGCTGCACGGCATTCCCATGCACTATGGCTGGGGCGTGGTCGAGGCGCGGGGCGAAGGTGAGTTGACCGAAGTCAGCGTGGCGCCCTACGACGATGCCTGGAAAGCGGACATGACCCATGTGCGTCGCGAGTCGGTGCAGACGCTGGCGGTAGGCTACGGCTTCATCCCGCGTACGCAGCTTAGCCAGCAATTAGGGCTTGCCCATGGTTACAGCACCGATGGCTACCTGCGCGCCGAGTGCAACGTATGGCAGCAAAGCAGCCTGGAGCATATTCACCTGGCAGGCGACATGGCCGGCATACGCGGAGGGGAGGCAGCAATGCTGACCGGACGCATCGCGGCTGTGTCAATTCTGCAGCAGCGTGGCGTGCTGAACGCTGCGCAGGCCATTGAACGGCGCGAGCGTTACCTGGGCCAGTTGGCAAGCATCAAGCGTTTTCGCTCTGGCGTCGAGCGCTATACCGCGCGGGGGCCAGCACAGGTCGAGCTGCCACAGGCTGACACGGTGATTTGCCGCTGTGAGCAGGTGACGCGCGAGGCCATCGACCTGGCATTGGAGCAGGGGGTTCAGGATATGGCCGGGCTGAAGATGCGCACGCGGGTGAGCATGGGGGACTGCCAGGGACGCATGTGCGTGGGCTATTGCAGCGATCGCCTGCGCGCCGCGACGGGGCGTGCTGACGTAGGCTGGTTGCGGCCGCGATTCCCGGTAGACCCGGTACCGTTTTCGGCATTCAAGCACGCAGGCACGGAGGCCTGACATGAACAAGACCTATGACATCGTGATTGCCGGTGCTGGTGTAATCGGCGCGTCCTGCGCGTACCAGCTGTCCAAGCGCGGCAACCTGCGCATTGCCCTGATCGACGACAAGCGGCCCGGCAATGCCACACGTGCTTCGGCAGGCGGGCTGTGGGCCATCGGCGAATCGGTGGGCCTGGGCTGCGGGGTGATTTTCTTTCGCATGCTGTCTTCCCAGGCCAAGCGCCAGGCTCACGGTGCGGCGGTGGCCGTGGACTCGAGCACCCCGCACATCCTGCCGCAATGTTTCTTCGATCTGGCGTTGCAGTCCAATGCGCTTTATCCGCAACTGCACCAGGAGCTGATCGAGCGCCACGGGATGGACTTCAAGTTCGAGCGCACTGGACTCAAGTACGTGATTCAGGACGATGAGGATCAGCTTTACGCCGAGCACATCGTCAAGCACATCCCTCACCTGCAGTCACAGATCCGTTGGCTGGACCGCCAGGCACTTCGCAAGGCGGAGCCATCGGTCACCGAAAGCGCGCACGGTGCGCTGGAGTTTCTCTGCGACCACCAGCTCAGCCCATTTCGCCTGGGGGACGCCTACATGGAAGGTGCACGGCAAAATGGCGTCGATTTGTATCTCAACACGCGTGTCACCGGCGTGTTGCATCAGGGCGGACGCATCAAAGGGGTTCGTACCGAACAGGCCGGTGACTTCCATTGCGACACCCTGATCAATGCGGCCGGCGCCTGGGCTGCCGAACTGAGCGAGTGGGCCACGGGCACGTCCATCCCCGTCAAACCTGTCAAAGGGCAGATCGTATTGACCGAGCGCCTACCCAAGCTGCTTGATGGGTGCATCACCACCAGTGACTGCTACATGGCGCAAAAGGACAATGGGGAGATTCTCATCGGGAGCACCACCGAGGAGAAAGGCTTCGATGTCACCACGACTTTCCCGGAGATCAGCAGCCTGGTCCAGGGCGCCATACGCTGCGTCCCGGCACTCGAACAGGTCAACCTCAAGCGTACCTGGGCCGGCCTGCGGCCAGGCTCGCCCGATGAGCTACCCATCCTCGGGCCCGTGGATGAGATGCCGGGTTATTTCAACGCCTGCGGGCATTTCCGCACCGGGGTGCTGACCTCGGCAATCACGGGGGTAATGCTGGACAAGGTGGTCCACGAGGAGGCTTTGCCATTGGACATCACCCCGTTTCTGGCGCAGCGGTTCAGCAAGGTGGCGCTGCCGGCGTGAGAGGGCCTGGCGGGCCGTGTGAAAGCGGCTCGCCAGGCTGTGCGTCAGGCAATGCGTGAAGATGTGCTGATCGATTTGGCCATGGCAAAGGGTGCGGCAGACGCCAAGGCGCAAACCCTTGATTCGGGTGGTCGCCGCTAGCCACTGAACGGTCAATTCAGTGGCGCCAGTGTGTTCAGTTTTGCCGCGGAGGACGACTGTCGAATGCAAACTGACGTGCGCTCATGGCCCTTTTGCACCCGACAATTCCTGCCGCACGATTGCAGCGCCTGCTGTCAGTGCGCGCAATTTGCCTTGGGCAACCGAGCGGGGCAGGGGCGCCATGCCGCAATTGGTGCATGGGTAGAGCTTGTCGGCGTCCACGAATGCCAGCGCCTTGCGCAGCGTATCGGCAACGGCCTCGGGTGTTTCGATAGCGTGCGTGGCCACATCGATTGCGCCGACCATGACTTTCTTGCCGCGGATCAACTCGATAAGGTCCATGGGTACGCGTGAGTTCTGGCATTCCAACGACACGATGTCGATACTCGATTGCTGAAGTTTGGGAAACGCCTTTTCATACTGGCGCCATTCGGCACCCAGGGTTTTCTTCCAGTCAGTGTTGGCCTTGATCCCGTAGCCGTAGCAGATATGCACTGCTGTCTCGCACTTGAGGCCTTCCAACGCCCGCTCGAGCGTGGCGATGCCCCAGTCGTTCACTTCATCGAAGAACACGTTGAAGGCGGGTTCGTCGAACTGGATGATGTCGACACCTGCAGCTTCCAGCTCTCTGGCTTCCTGGTTGAGCAGCACGGCAAACTCCCATGCGAGCTTTTCGCGGCTCTTGTAGTGGCTGTCGTAAAGCGTGTCGATCATGGTCATGGGCCCTGGGAGCGCCCACTTGATAGGCTGTCGAGTCTGCGCGCGCAAGAACCTGGCATCGTCGACGAACACGGGCTTGCGCCTGGCCACGGTACCTACCACTGTCGGAACGCTGGCGTCGTAGCGATCACGGATGCGCACAGTCTGCCGGTTCTCGAAGTCCACGCCGCTCAGGTGCTCGATGAACGTGGTCACGAAATGTTGACGCGTCTGTTCGCCGTCACTGACGATGTCTATCCCGGCGCTCGACTGTTCGTGCAGCGCCAGGCACAGTGCGTCCTGCTTGCCTTCGAGCAAGGCATCGCCGTGCAGTTTCCAAGGTGACCAGAGGGTTTCGGGCTGAGCCAGCCAGGTCGGCTTGGGCAAGCTGCCAGCGGTAGAGGTGGGGAGCAATGTGTTCATGAAATTCGACCTTGTGCGAGGAGGCGATCAACCTGCGAAGTGTGCAGACCATTGTTCGAGCAGCGTGTGGTAAGGCTTGATGAAGTGGGCCTCAGCGAACGTTCCTTGTTCAACGGCCAAACGGCTGCGCTCTACACGGTCGTAAACAATGCGCGTCAAAGAGTAGTCTTCGTGTTGCAGGCTAGGCTGATACGTGGCGCCGGCCGTTGCATTGGCGTTATAAATTTCGGGACGATAGATTTTCTGAAAGGTTTCCATCGTGCTCAAGCTGCTGATCAGTTCCAATGAGGTGTAGTCATTGAGCAAGTCGCCCGAACAGTACAAGGCCAGCGGCGCCCGGCTGCCTGCAGGCATGAAATAACGAACACGCAAGCCCATTTGCTTGAAATAAGCATCGGTCAATGAATAGTCATCCTGCCGGTACTCTTGGCCCAACACGGGGTGGTCATGCCCCGTGCGCTGATAGGTTCTGCTACTTGACACGCTCAGGCAAATGACCGGTGGTTTGATAAAGTGTTGCTGGTAAACCGATGAGCCCACAAACCCTTTGAAAAGTTTACCGTGCAGCACGCCAAAATCGGCAGGGGCACTGAAGTCCGGGCGGTGGACGTTATAGGCGGGCAGCACGATGCTGAAATCGTAATCGCGCACATAGGACGAAAAGTTGTTGCCGGCTATGCCCGGCAAACGCTGGCCGGTGTGATGATCAATGACGGCAGTGGACAGTATTTCGATCAAGGGCAGCGGCGTATGCGTGACCTCGGTTGTAAAGTGAATGTACACCGATACGATATCCAGCTCTACGGTGTAGCGGTCACCGGCAGGGTTGTCCCAGTGGGCCAGCGCGTTGAAGCGATTATTGATCATGCCCAGTGTGTGGCGAAGGTTCTGTTCGCGAAGTGAACCCCTTGCCAAGTTGGCAAAGTTGGTGGTCAGCCGCGTGTTTTCGCACGGGCAATAATGTTCGTCAAATCGCGTGCGTTTGAGCGAGTAGGTAATGGCTTGATGCGTCATGAGTATTGAGGTCCACTCGTTGAGTCTGTCCCTGTAAAGTGGGGGTCATCTTAGAGTGAGCGCACAGGTATCCCTACTGAATTGATTTCAGCACAGGATCAAGAGGACTCATGAAGCCAGGCGCACGCGTCAGCCTTCAGGAAGGCTGACGCCACAGACAAAGTCATTCGAGCCCAGGCGATGAGCGCCATATTCCACCACATACCCACTCCCTCGACGTTGGGCTTCGATGTGGGCCGTACGCTGGTCAGCGTAGACGTCGACAAAATGCCACGGATGACGATCTCTCAACACGCCCCAGCCCAGTACCCACCCTGGCTTGTGTGGATCAGCAGGCAGGTTCCTCTTAAGACTACGGATACTCATTCGAGACTCCCGTGGCGACCGGTTAACGCGTTGGCTCAACAGGTGTAAAGGATGGTGTATGACGCATCGCACCTGGGTACGATCACGACGGGTTTTTCGAACAACTGGTTGCCGTGAATGGTCGTCGTGAAGTGCGCCTTCTCCAGACGTGCCCAGAGGCCCAGATCATGTATTTCAATGCGCGTAGCAACACGAGCTTGATGGCTGAGTTCGTGTTGGATGCGCGTTACAACATCACTCGCTTCTTCTTCTGTCATGACGATTACTCCGGTTGAGCAGAAACGTCCACGTCCCATAGAACCTGGACCTTGAACGGGGACTCCTGTGTAAGTAGAGCGCAATACTTCGCTGTTGGTGACCTTCTCCGACGAACGTAGCAGCGCCTTGATAACTGTTCGAGGCGCGTGGAGATCATGGCTGATGTGGAGGCGGGGACAGATAAACACAGCAGGGACTGCTAGTCTCAAGGTACCTGTTGATCGCTTTGGCTGAACCTCGCGCGGCAGTGGGGGTCATCAAGTAAGAGACCCACGATTTATTGCGTTTTGCGTTGCCAGTTTCTGAAAGGTTGGCTCGCTATGATCAGGCTCATCAGGTGAACACCTTCCGCAAAGGAGTCAGGCAATGGACTATTCCAGTATGGTCGAATCTTTGAACAAGATGCTCAAGGCGGCATCGGACGAGCGTGAGCGTGCGCAGGCGTGTGCAAAGGCCAAAGACGCCTGTGAGAAACCGCGTGCAGAAGCGGAGGAAGCCGAGGTCATGGCGCAGTTGCCAGGATCTCAGGTCTGGGTCTATGAAGGGCGCAGCAGAAAAGCGACGACGTCGGCCTATGCGGTGCGAGGTCATGGCCGTTGAGCACGGCGCTCAGCGGTCTGCAGCCACCCTTGCAGTGGCTGGCGACCCCGATGAACAGGGCCGCTGCCCGCTGCACACAGCTTGAGTGGAGGGCCTCGTTCAGCCCTCGAACTGGATCACCATCCGGCCCTTGATGCGCCCATCGAGCATCTCTTCGAAGATCTGATTGATGTCTTCGATGGGGCGCAGGCTGACCTTTGGCACCACCTTGCCTTCGGCAGCAAATTGAAAGGCCTCTTGCAGGTCCTGGCGCGTGCCCACCAGCGAACCGATGACCTCAATGCCATCGAGCACCAAGCGCGGGATATTCAGGTTCATCGCTTCTGACGGTAGCCCCACGGCCACCAGCCGCCCACCGGCACGCAGAGCATCGACGGCCGAATCGAAGGCGCCCTTGGCCACGGCGGTAACCACAGCGGCATGGGCGCCACCGGTCTGGGCCTGGATGACCTTGGCAGCATCCTGGCTGGAGGGGTTGATGGTAAGATCGGCTCCCATTTCAGTCGCGAAGCGCAGTTGCTCTTCGTTGACATCAATCGCAATGACCTTGGCGTTGAAGACGTTCTTGGCGTACTGCAGTGCCAGGTTGCCCAGCCCGCCGAGGCCGTAGATTGCGATCCACTGGCCGGGACGAATGTTGGACGTCTTGACTGCCTTGTACGTGGTCACGCCTGCGCAGGTGATACTGCTGGCCGCAGCGGACGATAGCCCTTCCGGTACCTTTACCGAGTAGTCGGCCTTGACGATACAGGCCTCGGCCATGCCACCGTCTACGGTGTAACCGGCGTTCTTGACCTGCCGGCACAGCGTTTCATTGCCGCTGGTGCAATACTCGCAGTGGCCGCAGCCCTCATAGAACCAGGCCACGCTGGCGCGATCGCCCGGTTTGAGGGACGTTACGCCAGGACCGACGTCCTGCACCACGCCAATGCCTTCATGGCCCAGCACAACACCCGTCTTGTCGCCGAAGTCACCGTTCTTGACGTGCAAATCAGTGTGGCAAACGCCGCAACACTGCATTTTCAGCAGGGCCTCGCCGTATTCGAGAGGGCGAACATGTTTTTCGACCACCTCAACGCGACCGCCTGGGGCTACGACAGCAGCTTTCATACGAACCTCCGTGTCTATTCGGTTGACTTGAAGCTAGCCCATGCAGAATAGCGCCCGCTTGCAAGTGGAAAACTGCCGCAGGTCATAGGAAGGCGGTGGCGTTGAGGGCGGCGACAAAAAGAAAAGCCCGCGGCAAGAATGCGGCGGGCTGCAAGAACATACGGAGCACGGTCAGAGTGCCAAGGCGAATGTGATCATTTCGTGAAGAGAAGGTGATGGGTACGTCGTACGTGAAGAAAATGTGCGACTGGGCAGTGGCAGGCCCTGCTGACCGACAAAAAAATGCCCGCCAGGAACGAGCGGGCCAACAACGTCTTGAAGGGAGAGCTCCTACGTTGAACGCAGGGCGTTAACCTGGGATTAAGTCACTGCGGCGTTGACCGCAGAAGCCGTTGAGCCTATACAGGCGTGCCACTTGAATCGAGGCTCATTATGCGCGACGACGACCTGCACGAACCTGAGCATGATCATTTGCTGGATCATGAATTTCACGATGAACAAGACGCGCTCGAGCCGGATGCCCATGGGGCGCAAGACGAGATCGAGATGCCATCGCTTGACGCGCTGGAAGAAGAAGAGCGCGATCATCCTGCGTGGTTCGACGACTGCGAGGATGAGTGATGGCGGGCCAGCAAAAGACAGGCAACAAAAAAGGCGCCTTGGGCGCCTTCTTCAGGATGTGGTGCGAGTGGCGGGACTCGAACCCGCAAGGCTCACGCCGACAGATTTTAAGTCTGCTGTGTATACCAATTCCACCACACTCGCACGCTTGAAAGGGCCACGGGGGCCGGCTCACTTCAGACAGAAGGGCTGTGCAATCAAGGCGGCTTTATAACCCACCGTTATAGCAGAGTCAACCTTGGCTGCCATATTCCGCACATCGCATCCCATCACACCTGGCCGATTGACAGTGTCATGAGCTTGGCCCAATGTTAGCCAAGTCACTGGATGTGATGGTCGGGCCGACGACTGCGCAATGAAGGTGAACAGCGTGCGTCAAGGTCTGAGCTCTAGCCGTTTGGATGATGTTCACCTGCCGTGCCGATGGAGCTCGCATGGTTTCAACTGATTGCCAGGTCAATTCAGATATGCCTGCTCATCGTTACGAGCAATTGGTCCAGTCGGTGGTGGACTACGCCATCTACATGCTCGATACCACCGGCCATATCGCCTCGTGGAATGCGGGCGCCCAGAGGATCAAGGGCTATAGCGCCGATGAAGTGGTGGGGCGTCATTTTTCCCTGTTCTTCACGCCTGAAGACTGCGCCGAAGGCAAGCCTGAGCAGTTGTTGCGTCAAGCGCTCGAACAGGGGGTGTCGCGGCATGAAGGGTGGCGCCAGCGCAAAGACGGCACGCGCTTCTGGGCATTGGTGGCCCTCGATGTGGTTCGCGATGACCAAGGCCAGGTCGTCGGGCTTGCCAAGGTCACGCGGGACATTACCGACCGCCGTGAGTCAGCGATGCAACTGGACGCCGTCAGAGCGCAGCTGTTCGAGGCTCAGAAGCTCGAGGCGCTGGGTCAGTTGACCGGTGGCCTGGCACATGATTTCAACAACCTGCTGACCATTATCCTCAGCTCTGCACGCTTGGCCCTTGCCGCCCCGGACCCAGAGCGCGTTCAGCGCATGCTGCACAACATTCTGGAAGCTGGCCAGCGCGGCACCGACCTGACCCGTCAGCTGCTCAGCTTTGCGCGTCATCGCAAGCTCGAGGTGACCTGTATAGAGCCGGCCAAACTGATCGACGCCACCCATGGATTGCTTGTTCACGCACTGCCCAGTTCGGTCACACTGGATGCGCGAGTGCAGCCCGATCTTCCCATCATCGAAGTGGATGCTGGTCAGTTGCAAATGGTGTTGCTCAACCTGCTGTTCAATGCCCGGGATGCTATAGCCGAGGAAGGCCGCATCGTGCTGACCGTCGAAGCGGTGTCGCTGACAGGTGAGGTCGATGGCCTGCACGGCCACTTCGTGTGCTTCGAGGTGCAAGACAGCGGCGAGGGCATGGCGGCGGAGGTACAGCCACGTATTTTCGAACCCTTTTTCACCACTAAACCCTTCGGTCAGGGCACCGGCCTGGGCCTGAGCCAGGTGTACGGATTTGCCAGGCAAAGCGGCGGTGCCATCAGCGTGCAAAGCGAGCTGGGGGTCGGCACGTGCATGCGGCTGTATTTGCCCGTTCATTCAAGCCAGCCAGTTACCGAGCCGTGAGGGGCACAGCATGACTCAGACACTCAAGCGATTGTTGACAGGTATCGACGGGCTCGATGCCCTGCTCAAAGGTGGGTTGGTGGCGGGTGCGTCGTACATCGTGCAGGGCCCACCTGGCGCAGGCAAGACCATTCTGGCCAACCAACTGGCCTGCGAGCATGTGCGCAAGGGGGGCCGGGCGCTGGTGGCAACGTTGCTCAGCGAGTCCCATGAGCGGCTATTTCAATACTTGGGCACGCTGGACTTCTTCGACCCCTCGATGGTCGGCGATCAGATCCAGTTCGTCAGCGCCTTCGACACCCTGGAGCAGGATGGCCTTGATGCCGTGGTCAGGTTGCTGAGGCAGGAGATCAGTCGACACAAGGCCAGCCTGCTCATCGTCGATGGCGTACTCAATGCCCGCCTACGTGCCGAAACATCGCTCGATACCAAAAAATTCGTCTCGGCGCTGCAAGGTCATGCAGCCTTTGCTGGCTGCACCGTACTGTTGTTGACCAGTGCGCGGCTCGAAGAAGGCAGCCCTGAACACACGATGGTCGACGGCGTGATCGAACTGGGTGAGCAGATGATGGGTAGCCGCGCCGTTCGCACGATTCAGTTGCGCAAGACACGTGGCAGTGGAGGCTTGTCCGGGCGTCACGAGTGCCTGATCGACGATACCGGTGTGAGGGTGTTTCCGCGTCTGGAGTCGTTGTTCGCCAAGCCCAGTGCGCCCGCTAGTGCGGTTGCATCACGGATCAGCAGTGGTGTGTCGACGCTCGACGACATGCTCGATGGCGGACTGTCCTGCGCCTCTGTAACGCTTCTGATCGGCCCGTCGGGCATTGGCAAGACCTCGCTTGGCATGGCGTTTCTGGCGGCCAGCACACCCCAGGCGCCCGGCTTGCATTTCGGTTTCTACGAATCACCCGATCGCCTGCGCATCAAGGCGGCTTCGCTGGGGTACGACTTTGCAGCCATGGAACAGACCCAGAGCTTGACACTGTGCTGGGAGCCTTGTACGCAGGTGCTGCTGGATCAGCTGGGTGCGCGCTTGATCGAACAGGTGCAGGCAACCGGGGCCAAGCGAGTCCTTATCGACAGCCTGGGCGCATGGAGCCGCCTGTCCACGGAGCCTGACCGTCTGAATGCCTTTTTTCGCGCGTTGACCGGAGAGCTGCGCAATCGAGAGGTGAGTGTGATGCTGACCTGGGAAATGCGCGATATCTTTGGTGCGGAGATCACTGCGCCAGCGCCCGATTTATCAAGCATCGTCGACAACCTGGTGTTGATGCGATTCGTTGAGCACGACGGCACCTTGCGCCGAATGCTCTCCATCCTGAAAGTACGCGACAGTGCTCACGACGCGTCTTTGCATGAGCTTGTAATCGCATCGTCTGGGATCTCACTGCGTAGAGCGTTCGAAGGCACCAGCGGGGCCCTTTCTGGCACAGCTGTGCCGCAAGGGAGCCTTTAGGTTTCTCTTACATGAAGACTGTGCTGATCGTCGACGACGAATACCTGATAGCCGAGATCTTGGGTTTTGCCCTGGAAGACGAAGGGTATGCGATCGAAAAGGCGAGTAACGGCCAGAAAGCGCTGGAGGTACTCAAACGCGTACAGGTGCAGTTGGTCATCACCGACTACATGATGCCCGTGCTCAATGGTCAGGAGCTGGTACGTGCCATGCGGGCAGATCCTGCCTTGCGAACGCTGCCGGTCATCCTCATGAGCGGCGCCCAGGCCAGCGAGGGATGCCCGACATTATTCGCGGCAGTGTTCGACAAGCCATTCGACATGGGCGAGATGATTGCGACCGTGCGTGGCCTACTGAAGGGCTAAGGCTGTGGGCGCATCCCTGCAGCCCGCTTGAATGATCGGTGTCAATCGTCCTGCTTCTCAGGGGCCGGATTGCCGGCCTGGATGCGTTTGAAGATCTCCTCGCGGTGCACTTGAACGTCCTTGGGTGCGTCGATGCCTATTCTCACCTGCATCCCTTTGACGCCCAGAATGGTGACTTTGATGTCATCGTTGATGACGATGCTCTCGCCAACCTTACGGGTGAGTATCAGCATGTACTTCTCCTTGGTGATAAAAAAGTCCGCAGGCCATGTGCGCTAGCGGTGGGAGCCTATCCCTTTTCCTTCCATTAAAGACGCTTTAGAAGCCTAGTAATTCCCAAAATGTCAAAATCTATGGCACGAAGAAGGGATGCGAACAGCCAGCTACCGTATAAAGGATTTGTAGGACAAGGTGCTCTGTTGGGAAGGATAGTGGGGGCCTCGTTCAATAGGAAATACCTTTGCATCATGGAGTGGATAGACAAGCTCAATGTGCGGCCTGCTGTTCCAATGCCTTGAGAAAGACCAGCAAAGCGACCTCTTCCGGGTCCAGCCCCTTGCGCACTCGGCTCTTGGGCAAGGCGGCCAGCCGCCCGAGTGTGTAATGCTCCAGCACCGCTGGGTGGATATAGCAGCGTCGGCACACGGCGGGGGTGTTGCCCAGGCGCGAGGCGACTTGTTTGACAATGGCAGCGACCTGGCGCTTGGCCTCGGTTTCAGGCTCCCAGGCCAAGGGTCTGAGCAGGTCCAACGCAAGACTGCTGCCGGCCCAGGTACGGTAGTCCTTGGCCGTGAAGTCGGCGCCAGTCAACTGTTGCAAAAACTGATTGATGTCGCTCGAACCAATGCTGTGACGCTGGCCATCGGCATCCAGATACTGGAACAGCGCTTGGCCGGGCAGTTCCATGCAACGCTTCAGCAAGGCCGCCAAGCGTCGGTCACGCAGCGTCACATCGTGCTCGACGCCACGCTTGCCACGGAACTGAAAGCGGATGGTACTGCCCTTGACCTCTACATGTCGATTGCGCAGGGTCGTCAGCCCATAGGACTTGTTGTCGCGCATGTAGCGCTGGTTGCCAATGCGGATGAGGGTATGGTCCAGCAGGCTGACTACCAGGGCCATGACCTTTTCACGGTCAAGGCCCGGTCGTGACAAGTGGGTTTCCAATTGTGAGCGCAGCTTTGGCAATGCCTGGGCGAAGGCGAGCATTCGGCCGTATTTGTGCTGGTCACGGGTTTCACGCCATTGGGCATGATAGCGGTACTGCTTGCGGCCACGGGCATCGCGGCCAGTGGCCTGCAAGTGCCCTTGCGGGTCGGCGCATATCCAGACATCGGTATAGGCCGGTGGGATCACCAGTGCGGCGATACGTGCCAGTGTTTCAGGGTCGCGGACCCGTTCACCATTGGCGTCCAGGTAGATGAAGCGGTCGCGCCAGCGGCGACGAGTCAAGCCGGGCTGGCTGTCGTCGACGTAATGCAGGGTTTCGGGAAGCGGGCAGTCGAGCATGGGCGGCAGGCCTCGATCAAGTCACTGATCAATGGACAACGGCCGCTTGGCCGTTGCTCCATTTCTGCGCGTCAGCTCAGCAATGCAACCGATTTGATCTGTGCATACAGGCGCTGGCCTGGGTGTACCCCAAGCTGGTCCGCCGAGAAACGCGTAATACGGGCGAGCAGGGTGCTGCCGTCGGCATCCAGGCTGACCAATAAATGGGCTGGGTTGTCGGCAGCGTGGGTGGCGCGTACCTGAACCTGCACTCGGTTGAGGATGCTTGAGGTGCCGTCGGCGGTGAGCGCCAGGCTGACATCGCGAGCGTGGACCTTGACCCTCAAGGCGCTGCCCAGGGCCCGGATGGGGTGTGCGAAACGTAGTACGAGCCCGTTGTTGCCAGGCAAGCGCAGTTCAAGCAGGTCGTAGTGCGGGTCATGGCCTGTCACCTGGCCTTCGAGCACCACGCCGGCATCCTCGCCCTGAGCCAACGATAAGTCCAGACGCGCCAAGGTAGGGGCAACCGGGCCGCTCGCTACCACACGTCCATGCTCCAGCAGCACGACGTGGTCAGCCAGCCGCGCCACTTCGTCCTGTGCGTGGCTGACATAAACCACAGGCACGTCCAGTTCCTCGTGCAGGCGCTCGAGGTAAGGCAGGATTTCACGCTTGCGGGGCCCGTCCAAGGCAGCCAGGGGCTCATCCATCAGCAGCAGCCGGGGGCTGCTGAGCAGCGCGCGGGCAATCCCGACGCGTTGCGCCTCGCCACCCGATAGCGTCGAGGGCCGGCGCGCCAGCAGGTGGCCGATGCCCAGCAGCTCGCTGGCGTGTTCCAGGTCCACCTTGCGCTGGGTCCACGGCACACGGCGCCAGCCGAACTCCAGGTTGCCACGCACGGTCAGGTGCGCGAACAGGCTGGGCTCCTGGAAGACGTAGCCCACCGGGCGCTGATGGGGCGGTAGAAAGACGCCACGAGCGGTGTCCTCCCAGACCTCGCCATTGATTTCCACATACGCTTGGCCAGGGCGCTCCAGCCCGGCCAGACAGCGCAGGCAACTGGTTTTGCCCGAGCCGGAGTGTCCAAACAATGCGCTGATACCGCGCCCTGGCAGTTGCAGGTCGACGTCCAGGGTGAAAGCGTCGCGTGCCAGTTTCAGGCGTGCCACGATCGAGTGCGTCATGTCAGTTCCAGCCCGCATTGCCGCGTCGGCCTGCGTACAGCAACAGCAGCACCAAGAAAGAGAACGCCAGCATGGCGCCTGCGAGCCAGTGCGCCTGGGTGTAGGCCATCGCCTCGACATGGTCGAAGATCTGCACGGATACCACGCGGGTCTTGTCTGGAATGTTGCCTCCGATCATCAACACGACACCAAACTCGCCTACGGTGTGGGCAAAACCCAGGATGCTGGCGGTGATGAAACCCGGACGGGCCAGTGGTAGCGCCACATGCACGAAACTGTCCCAGGGCCCGGCGCGCAGCGTGGCCGCCACTTCCATGGGGCGCTTGCCAATGGCGGCAAAAGCGTTTTGCAACGGCTGGACCACAAAGGGCATCGAGTAGATGACCGAGCCGATTACAAGGCCCGAGAAGCTGAACACCACATTGCCCAGGCCCAGTGCCGCAATCCCTTGGCCAAGCCAGCCATGCGGGCCTAGTGCAATCAGCAGGTAAAACCCGATCACCGTCGGCGGCAGCACCAAGGGCAGGGCAACGATGGCGCCTATCGGCCCGCGAAACCATGACCGCGTGCGTGCCAGCCACCAGGCAACAGGTGTGCCTACGATTAAAAGAATCAGGGTGGTCAGGCTGGCCAGCTTCAGGGTGAGCCAGATGGCGCCAAGGTCACTGGCATCGAGCGGCATCAAATTTCATAGCCATAGGCTTTGATCACCGCAGCTGCCTTGGGGCCCTTGAGGTAGTCCACCAAGGCCTTGGCAGCCGGGTTGTCCTTGCCTTTTTCCAGAATCACCGCGTCTTGACGAATGGGGTCGTGCAAGGAAGCCGGGACGATCCAGGCCGAACCGCTCTGCACCTTGCCATCTTTGAAGATCTGCGACAGCGCCACGAAGCCCAGTTCTGCGTTACCGGTAGAGACGAACTGGAAGGCTTGGGTGATATTTTGACCTTCTACCCATTTGTCGCGCGTCGCCTCGGTCAGCTTGAGCTTTTCTAGCACTTGCGTGGCCGCCAGGCCGTAAGGGGCGGTCTTCGGGTTGGCGAGCGCGAGGTGCTGGTATGCATTGCGCTGCAAGACTGCGCCCTTGTCATCCACATACCCAGGCTGGGCCGACCACAGGGCCAGCGTGCCGATGGCGTAGGTAAAGCGTGAGCCTGGCACGATGGCGTGCTCTTTCTCGAGCTTGGCCGGGGTGCTGTCGTCTGCGGCCAGGAACACTTCGAAAGGGGCACCGTTGTTGATCTGGGCATAGAACTGTCCGGTAGCGCCGTAGGCTGCAATCAGCTTATGGCCGGTGTCCTTCTCGAAGTCCTTGGCGATGGCCTGGATTGGTGCGGTGAAGTTGGCAGCGACAGCCACCTGGACCTCGTCGGCCCAGGCAGTGTTCAGGGTGATCAGGCTGGCGAGGGCGGCTAGATAAGGCAGGCGAGAACGCATTGGGAAAGCTCCTGGTTTTCGTTATATGCCTGACTATATAGCGCTTCGCCAGTTGCTTGCAGCTGTTTTTATTGGATCGAGGCTCAAGCAAGGCACGGCGCGCTCGATCGGTCCGGTTAGCGGTTCAGACGAGCCAATGCCTTGTCTGCAATGTCACGGGTCAGGTCTGCAGCGGACAAGTGCCGGCCGAGGCGTAGTGCCTGGCCTGCCCAAAGGTTGCTGAAATCACTGCTGCCTTGGGCTTCAGTGATTGCCCGCAGTGGCATCAATGCGCCACCTGCGAGCGGAAACAGGGGTGCCTGCGCGCTCATGGGGCCCAGCTCGCGCATCAGGCGATTATGGATACCGCGGGCCGGGCGACCGGTGAACAGGTTGGTCAGGGCCGTGTCGCTGGCGGACGCGCTGTCCAGCGCCTGCCGATGAAACGACGACACGGTGGCTTCGGGGCAGAACAGGTAGGCGGTGCCGATCTGCACCGCAGAGGCACCCAATGCCAGTGCGGCCAGCACACCACGGTGATCGCCAATGCCACCGGCCGCAATCACCGGGACATCGACGGCATCGACCACCTGCGGCACCAGCGCAAGCGTACCGATTTGGGTGGTGATGTCTTCACTGAGGAACATGCCGCGATGCCCGCCAGCCTCATAACCCATGGCGATGATCGCATCACAGCCGCGATCCTGCAGCCAACGTGCCTCTTCGACGGTTGTGGCACTGGACAGTACTCGGGCCCCACTGGCTTTGACCCTGCGCAGCAGGTCAGCCTGAGGCAGGCCGAAGTGAAAACTCACCACTTCAGGGCGCAGGTGCTCGACCAGCTGGCAGCTGTGTTCGTCGAAAGGCGCGCGGTTGGACACCGGTGCAGGTGCTTCGAAATCAGCCCCCAGCGTTCGATAGTAGGGCTCGAGCACCTGCTTCCAAGCGGTGAGGGCGTCAGCATCGGATGCAGGTACCTGATGGCAGAAGAAGTTCAGGTTCAGGGCGCGGCCAGGGCTGGCGGCTCGAAAGACAGCGATTTGCTCGCGTACCTGCTGGTGCGTGAGCATGGCGCAAGGCAATGCGCCCAGACCACCGGCCTGGCTTACCGCAATAGCCATCGCCGTACCTGATGCCCCGGCCATCGGCGCTTGAAGGATGGGCAGTTCGATACCCAGCAAATCGAGAACACGGCGATCGGACCACTGGCTCATGCGACGCTCCTTCAGGCGCAATGGATGGAGATTGGGCGATTAGAGTGCCTTGCTGACCTGGATGTCGCTGACCTTGTCCACGTCTTCACCATGGATCTTGCGCAGGGCTTGTAGCGCTTGTTCCCGAGAGTCGTCTGACATGAGGGCGAAATCCCAGCGGCGCTGGCCTTCGAGCTTGTACTTGATGACGTACTTGATGGTTTGGGTCATGGCTGGCCTTACCTGAGCTGCGACGAGGAACGACGGATGATCTTGATCTTGTGCGTAAGGCTGGGCTTGCGCGTGACCGAGATCGGACGGGTCGTCACGGTATCGATGGTGATGTTCCAGAAACCGGTGCTGGGCACGGTGATCTTGGCGGGGAACTTGTCGAAGTGGCCGCCGTGATAGGTGTGACGACCGCCATTCTTGAAGCTGCGGAAGTTGGCGTCGTTCATCAGACGGATGTTGCAGCGCTGGGAGCACTCGATGACGACGATGTCGTCCTCGTTGAGGTGCTCGCGCTGGTGTACGAATTTCATGTGTGGCTCCGCAAAGTCTGGTTTTGCAAACGCGCACGATAACACGATGCGCGGTGAGCGCGCCGGGCTGCTGACCGGGCGCAGATAAATCTGCCAGTACAGGGAGCAAAAGAGCCAGATCACGGTCGAACGGTGTTCCTGATGACAGAGGTGCAGCAGATGAAGTGGATGTTGGCGGCGTGGATGCTGACCCTGGCCGGGTGCGCCAGTGTGTCTGACCTAGAACAATCCCATGAGACGATGGATGTGATGTCAGGCAAGACGCCACGTGAATATGCCGACTGCGTGAAGGCCCGGCTGGCCGACTCGCGTGGCCCGTTGACGGAAGAAAAACGCGGTGATGGATTGCGTTTGATCGTGCCGCAGAAGTTTTCGCCAGGCGAGGGCCCAGGCGCGCTTCTGGATATCAGCCAGCGTGGCAACAATGGCAGCAGCATCAAGTTGCATGAACGTCTGAGCAACTTCCCATTGCGCCCGGGTGATGTGCGTAAAGCCGCGACGGCTTGTATTTCCGGGGATTGACCCAGCGCAAGTGACCGACCTTCTTTTGCTTATATGTTTTGGGCCTAAGCATATAACAATAGAAAAGGAGGTTCGTGATGAGACCATTCAGCGTCATGGTGATCGGTGGCCTGATGTCCCTGGCCTGGGCATCGGCCCACGCTGCAGATGGCCAGAAAGTCTTTACCCAAGGGGGCGCCGACCCTGCAGCCCTCGCCTGCATCGGATGCCACGGTGCCGATGGCAACGGTATCGGCGCAGCAGGCTTCCCACGGCTCGCCGGCCTGCCGGCCCCTTACTTGAGCAAGCAACTGCGTGACTGGCGCAATGGTACTCGACAGCAGGCGGTCATGGCGCCCTTGGCAAAGGCATTGTCCGAGGACGAGATCACAGCGGTGAGTGCCTACCTGGCCAGCTTGCCGGCGCCGGCAACCGGTGACCTGCGTCGTCAGCAAATCGCCAATGATCCAACGCTGCGGCTTGCGCTTTATGGCGACTGGAACCGGCACGTCCCTGGATGTATCCAGTGCCACGGCCCAGGCGGTGGCGGCGTAGGCGAGCATTTCCCGCCGTTGTCTGGCCAGCCCGCCGCTTATCTGGCGGCTCAACTGAACGCTTGGCGTGATGGAACGCGCAGCAACGACCCCAACCAGTTGATGGTCGGCGTGGCCAAGGCCATGACCCCCGACGAGATCACGGCCGTTTCCGCGTTTTTCGCTCTTCCTGCCAACCTGGAGGCCAAGCCATGAAGCCTTTGCTTACAGCCCTGCTGCTGGCAGCAGGTAGCGTTCACGCCAGCCCCGTGACCATGGAAGACCAGTCCCAGCTCAAAGTGCCGAATGCACAGGCGCAACCGCGCTTCGTGCCGCCGGCAGAGGGCGAGTTGCCGGACAATGCGTTTGGGAAGATGGTGCGCGAGGGGCACGCCCTGTTCGTCGATACCCGACGTCTGATGCCTGAAGCGGTTGGCAACGGCATGAACTGCTCTAATTGCCACCTTGATCAAGGGCGCATGGCGCACTCGGCCCCTCTGTGGGGCGCTTACCCGATGTACCCGGCCTACCGAAAGAAAAACGACAAGGTCAACACGTATGCCGAGCGAATCCAGGGATGTTTTCAGTTCAGCATGAACGGCAAGCCGCCGGCGGCTGACAGCCCGGAGATGACCGCGCTGTCGGTTTATTCCTACTGGCTCTCTACCAAAGCGCCGACCGGTGTGCCGTTGGCCGGGCGAGGCTATCCGGAAGTGGCGCCGCCAGCGGGGGGCTATGACTTCAAGCGTGGGCAGCAGGTGTACCTCGAGCAGTGCGCGATCTGCCACGGCAAGAAGGGCGAAGGCCAGAAGGTGGCGGGCGAGTATGTGATGCCGCCGCTATGGGGCAGGGACGCCTACAACTGGGGGGCGGGCATGCACCGGATCAATACGGCGGCGTCATTCATCAAGTACAACATGCCGCTGGGTCGACCGGGCTCGCTCAGCGACCAGCAGGCCTGGGACGTGGCGGCCTGGATAAACCGGCACGAGCGGCCCCAGGACCCGAGGTTGGTAGAGGGCTCCATCGAGAAAACCCGCCTGAAGTTCCATGCCAATGATGGGATCAATCTCTACGGCCAGAAGATCGAAGGTGTGTTGATCGGGCAGGGCACCGGTCGCTGAAAGCTGGGCAACGGCCTGGAGGGGTGACGTACCGGTGAGGAATATTGGGCGGCCCTTTGAACTATCCGTGAGCGGTTGCCTCTATGTTCCCAACGATCGGCCACAGGCGGGGCATTGTAAGGTGACCGCCGCCTGATTAGACTGCGCCGTAACCCCCAGGCCTAGCCTTTGTTAAGGACGTTTATGATCAAGAAATGCTTGTTCCCGGCAGCCGGCTATGGCACTCGCTTCCTGCCAGCCACCAAAGCCATGCCGAAGGAAATGCTGCCAGTGGTCAACAAGCCGTTGATCCAGTACGGCGTTGAGGAAGCATTGGATGCAGGGTTGAGCGAGATCTCCATCGTTACCGGCCGCGGTAAGCGCGCACTGGAAGATCACTTCGACATCAGCTACGAGCTGGAAAACCAGATCAAGGGCACCGACAAGGAGAAGTACCTGGTAGGCATTCGTCGCCTGCTGGACGAGTGCTCGTTCTCCTACACCCGTCAGACCGAAATGAAAGGCTTGGGTCACGCGATCCTCACTGGCCGTCCCCTGATCGGCGACGAGCCGTTCGCAGTGGTGCTGGCCGATGACCTGTGCGTCAACCCGGAAGGCGATGGCGTGCTGACCCAGATGGTGAAGCTGTACAACCAGTTCCGTTGCTCGATCGTCGCCATTCAGGAAGTCGATCCGCAGGAAACCAACAAATACGGTGTCATTGCCGGCGACATGATTCGTGACGACATTTTCCGTGTCACCAACATGGTTGAGAAGCCCAAACCCGAGGATGCGCCGTCCAACCTGGCCATCATCGGCCGTTACATCCTGACGCCCGACATCTTCGATATCATCGAGAACATCGAGCCCGGCAAGGGCGGTGAGATCCAGATTACCGACGCCTTGATGAAGCAAGCCCAGAGCGGCTGCGTGATCGCGTACAAATTCAAAGGCAAGCGTTTCGACTGCGGTGGCGCCGAGGGCTACATCGACGCGACCAACTTCTGCTTCGAGAACTACTACAAGGCTGGCAAGGCTTACTGAGCCCCTGCTGCAAGCCAGGCGCATTTTTTCTTGCCGCCTGATGCTTGAAGCTTGAAACTGCCGGTACCAAGCTGCAAGTGACAAGCCACGCTGCCCGTTCGTGCAGCCTGCCGCTTGAAGCTTGCAGCTTTTTTTTGGAGAACGAAAAGTGGCCTACGATTTTGATCTGTTCGTGATTGGCGCCGGCTCCGGTGGCGTGCGCGCCGCACGTTTCGCTGCCGGTTTTGGCGCCAAGGTAGCGGTTGCCGAGAGCCGCTATTTGGGCGGCACCTGCGTCAACGTGGGGTGTGTGCCCAAAAAGCTGCTGGTGTACGGCGCCCATGTGGCTGATGAGCTGGAGCAGGCGGCTGGATACGGCTGGACCCTGGAAGAAGGGCACTTCGACTGGGGCACCTTGATTGCCAACAAGAACCGTGAAATCGAACGGCTCAACGGTATCTACCGCAATCTGCTGGTCAACAGCGGCGTGACCCTGGTTCAAGGTCATGCGCGCATCACCGGACCTAACGAGGTCGAAGTCGAAGGCCAGCGCTACAGTGCCGAGCACATCCTGATCGCCACTGGCGGCTGGCCCCAGGTGCCGGACATCCCGGGCAAGGAATTGGCGATCACCTCCAACGAAGCGTTTTACCTCAAGGACCTGCCGCGGCGGGTGTTGGTGGTGGGCGGCGGCTACATCGCAGTGGAGTTTGCCGGGATCTTCCAAGGGCTGGGCGCTGCGACAACGTTGTTGTACCGCGGCGATCTGTTCCTGCGCGGCTTCGATGGTTCGGTGCGCACTCACCTGAAGGAGGAGCTCGAAAAGCGCGGGCTCGATTTGCAGTTCAATGCTGACATCCAGCGCATCGACAAGCTTGAGGATGGCAGCCTCAAGGCGACGCTCAAGGACGGGCGGGAACTGGTTGCCGACTGCATCTTCTACGCCACCGGCCGGCGTCCGATGCTGGACAACCTTGGCCTGGAAAACACTGGTGTCGAACTCGATGACAAGGGCTACGTGCGCGTAGACGATCAGTACCAGACCACGGCGCCTTCGATCCTGGCCATTGGAGATGTAATCGGCCGTGTGCAGTTGACCCCGGTGGCATTGGCCGAAGGCATGGCTGTGGCCAGGCGTCTGTTCAAGCCGGAGCAGTACCGCCCCGTGGATTACCAGAACATCCCCACGGCCGTGTTCAGCCAGCCGCCTATCGGCACGGTAGGGCTCACCGAAGAACAGGCCGTCGAGCAGGGCTACGAGGTCAAGGTCTTTGAAAGCCGCTTCCGCGCCATGAAGCTGACCCTCACCGACATTCAGGAAAAGACCTTGATGAAGCTGGTGGTAGATGCCAAGACCGACAAGGTACTGGGTTGCCACATGGTCGGGCCGGATGCAGGCGAGATCATCCAGGGCCTTGGCATCGCACTCAAGGCGGGCGCGACCAAGCAACAGTTCGATGAAACCATCGGCGTGCACCCCACGGCAGCGGAAGAGTTCGTGACTCTGCGCACGGTGACCCGCTGACTCAGCCCAGGCCGCATGCAACGTGCGGCCTGCTTGCGGGGCGACGATTACGTAATCGTCGCCCCATGCGCGGTCGGTTTCATAGGCTAGCCGCGCGCTTGGGCATTACCGCGGTAAGCGCTCTCTAACCTGTCCCACTCATAGCCAAAACCAATCATGAGCATCAGGTTTGCCAATGAGCCTTTATCGGTCCATGCGGTTAGGATTCTCTCCGTCAACTGATTTCAACCCATGAAGGAGCGTCTCTCATGCCTATCATCAACAGCCAGGTCAAACCGTTCAACGCGACTGCCTACCACAAGGGCGAGTTCGTCCCGGTCAGCGAAGCCGACCTGAAAGGCAAATGGTCTGTCGTGTTCTTCTATCCAGCCGACTTTACGTTCGTTTGCCCGACCGAGCTGGGTGACCTTGCTGACAACTATGCCGAGTTCCAGAAACTGGGCGTTGAGATCTACGGTGTTTCCACCGACACCCACTTTACCCACAAAGCGTGGCACGACACCTCGGACACCATCGGCAAGATTCAGTACCCACTGATCGGCGACCCGACCCATGTGATCGCCCGCAACTTCGACGTGCTGATCGAAGAAGCCGGCCTGGCGGACCGCGGTACCTTCGTGATCAACCCCGAAGGCCAGATCAAGATCGTCGAGCTGAACGACGGCGGTGTGGGTCGTGACGCCACCGAGCTGCTGCGCAAGGTCAAGGCTGCCCAGTATGTCGCCGCCCACCCAGGCGAAGTCTGCCCAGCCAAGTGGAAAGAAGGCGAGGCCACTCTGGCGCCGTCGCTGGATCTGGTCGGCAAGATCTGATTGTCGCCCGATAAGCGCCTGTGCAGCGGCAGCGCCGCACAGGCCTTGCGGGATGAGCAGCCAGTCATGTGCCAAACGCGGGCGGTAAGCAGCCGCCACAGCTGAACCACTTACCGCCCCGTCAAACGCCCGGGCGACTTCGCCTGGGCGTTTTTGTATCTGAGTTTGAAAAAGGAAATCGCCCGTATGTTGGACGCCACGCTTAAATCGCAACTGAAAACCTACCTGGAGCGGGTCACCCAGTCGATCGAGATCGTTGCCTCCCTCGACGACGGTGCGAAGTCCCGCGAATTACACGACCTGCTGGTAGAAATCGCCGGCTTGTCCAGCCTCATCACCCTGCGAGCCGATGGCGACGACGCCCGCCGCCCTTCGTTCTCGCTCAATCGCCCCAACGGCGATATCAGCCTGCGTTTTGCTGGTATTCCCATGGGCCACGAGTTCACCTCCCTGGTGCTGGCGCTGCTGCAAGTGGGCGGCCACCCCTCCAAGGCCAGCCTGGAAGTGATCGAGCAGATCCAGACGCTGGAAGGGGAGTTCAACTTCGAGACTTACTTCTCGCTGTCCTGTCAGAACTGCCCGGATGTGGTCCAGGCATTGAACCTGATGGCGGTGCTCAACCCCAGCGTGCGCCATGTAGCCATTGATGGTGCGTTGTTCCAGGCTGAAGTCGATGCCCGCCAGATCATGGCCGTGCCCAGCGTGTACCTCAATGGTGAGGTGTTCGGCCAGGGGCGCATGGGCCTTGAAGAAATTCTTGGCAAGATCGACACCAACGCCGGCGCACGTCAGGCCGAGAAGCTCAACGCCAAACAAGCATTCGATGTACTGGTCGTAGGCGGTGGCCCGGCGGGTGCCTCTGCCGCCATCTATGCCGCGCGCAAGGGTATCCGCACTGGCGTGGCCGCCGAACGGTTCGGCGGGCAGGTGCTCGACACCATGGCCATCGAGAACTTCGTTTCCGTGCATGAAACCGAAGGCCCGAAACTGGCCACCGCGCTTGAAGAACACGTCAAGCAGTATGACGTGGACATCATGAACCTGCAGCGCGGTGAAGCACTGATTCCGGCTACCGACGGTGGCCTGCATGAAGTGCGCATGGCGAGCGGGGCTTCGCTCAAGGCCAAGACGGTCATCCTGGCCACCGGTGCTCGCTGGCGCGAAATGAATGTGCCGGGCGAACAGCAATACCGTGGCCGTGGCGTGGCCTACTGCCCGCACTGTGACGGCCCGTTGTTCAAGGGCAAACGCGTGGCGGTGATCGGTGGTGGTAACTCTGGCGTGGAAGCGGCGATCGACTTGGCGGGTATCGTGGCGCAGGTGACGTTGATTGAATTCGACAGCCAGCTGCGTGCCGATGCGGTGCTGCAACGCAAGTTGCACAGCTTGCCTAACGTGACGGTCATCACCCAGGCACTGACCACCGAAGTGATCGGCAATGGCGAGAAAGTGACTGGCCTGCGCTACAAGGACCGCACCAGCGACATCGAGCATGAGCTGGCGTTGGAGGGGATCTTCGTTCAGATCGGTCTGTTGCCGAACACTGATTGGCTCAAAGGCACCGTTGAACTGTCGGCACGCGGCGAAATCATCGTCGATGCCAGAGGGCAGACCAGTATTGCCGGTGTGTTCGCTGCAGGTGACGTGACGACGGTGCCTTACAAGCAGATCGTGATCGCCGTTGGCGAAGGGGCCAAGGCGTCTCTGGCCGCCTTCGACCACCTGATCCGCACCTCCGCGCCTGCATAAGCGACATTTCAGCAGAACCGCAACCCTCGCATGAACTGGCCGTGCCCCATGGCGCAGCGCATGCGGGGGTCTTGTCATGGGCCTGGCTAAACCCACGAACCATGAGGGTGTCTATGCTTACAAGCAGACCCCTCAGGAGCCACGCCATGACCCTGATCAGCCGCGAACCCTGGTGGCTAGTGCCGCCAAAGCCCGGGCAGACTGAACAAGACCTGCACTGGGGCTACCTTGAGATCTACAGCAACGGCCACACGGTGTTTGTCGACCAGCGCCCAAGCGATCGCGAAATGACCGAGCGCAAGAGCTGCCGCAACTTCCCCAAATCAGACCGCTGAAGACTAGCCGCCTAGTGCGTCCAGCCGCGCTTCCAGTGCAGCGATGCGCGCTTCAAGTGCCTCGATTCGATCCTGCGTAACCGTGCTGGTACCACTTCGCATTGAGCTCTCCTGCTGCTTTGCAGCCAGAATGGCTTCGATGTCTGCCGGGTCACCCAACGCATGAGTGTAACGGTCCTCACGCTGGCCAGCCTGACGCGGCAGGTGCACGGCCAAGTTCCGTGACACCAGACGTTCTAGCTGGTGGCGAACTTGGTCGGTGTCGTCGAAATCGTGCAGGCGGTTGCTACGGGTCAGCAACTCGCTCAAGGTTTGCGGGCCACGCAGGAACATCAGCCCCATCAACACCAACTGCGCAGGAACCAATTCCAGCGCCTTGTCCACCCGGTGTTCCCAGCGGTCGGCGCGGCTGCCCATCTGCAAGCGTGCCATCTGTTGTGCTTCGAGGCTGCGCAGCGCCTGACCCACTTGGCCCTGGGTAAGGTTCATCACCGGTTCGCGGCTGGTCTTCTGGTTACAGGCCAGGAGCAGGGCGTTGAGGGTAAGCGGGTAACTTTCCGGGCTGGTGGCCTGTTTCTCGATCAGCGAGCCGAGCACGCGAATCTCGACGCTGCTCAAGCGACCTTCAGTGGTGGTGTCTTGCTCGGACATGGCCCTGTCTCATTGCTGGGAAAAGGCCATTAGCGTAGGTGTATGAGGGGAGGGCCGCAAGACGGCCCGGCTAAATCAGGCGCTGCGGCGCGCTTCGGCCTGGCAGGCGGCTGCGGTGAACAGCACGTCGGTGGAGGAGTTGAGCGCGGTCTCGGCAGAATCCTGCAGCACGCCGATGATGAACCCCACCGCCACAACCTGCATGGCGATCTCACTGGGAATGCCGAACAAGCTGCAGGCCAATGGGATGAGCAGCAGGGAGCCGCCGGCCACACCGGACGCACCGCAGGCACAGACCGCCGCTACCACACTGAGCAACACTGCCGTGGGAAGGTCCAAGGGAATCCCCAAGGTGTGCACCGCCGCCAGCGTCAATACGGTGATGGTGATTGCAGCGCCAGCCATGTTGATCGTGGCCCCCAGCGGAATGGATACCGAATAAGTATCCTCATGCAGCCCAAGGCGTTCGGACAACGCCATGTTCACAGGGATGTTGGCTGCCGAACTGCGGGTGAAAAATGCAGTGATGCCGCTTTCGCGCAGACACAGCAGGGTGAGTGGGTAGGGATTTCGACGGGTTTTCCAGAATACGATCAGCGGGTTCATGACCAGGGCGACGAACAGCATGCACCCGATCAGTACCGCCAGCAGGTGCAGGTACCCCAACATGGCTTTGAGCCCTGACTGAGCCAAGGTGGAGGTGACCAGGCCGAAGATGCCCAGTGGCGCAAAGCGAATGACGATGCGCACGATCAGCGTGACGCCGTTGGACAGGTCGTCGACTACCTTGCGGGTGGTGTCACCGGCGCGGCGCAACGCGATACCCAGGCCGATAGCCCAGGTCAGCACGCCGATGAAATTGGCATTGAGCAACGCGTTGATCGGGTTGTCGACCGCACTGAGCAACAGGTTCTTCAACACTTCACTGATGCCGCCCGGTGCACTCAGGGCGGCATCCGCTGCGTTCAGTACCAGGTGCGAAGGAAATACCATGCTGGCAACCACCGCCACGACAGCCGAGGCGAATGTGCCGAGCAAGTACAGCCCCAAGATGGGGCGGATATGGGTTTCCTGTCCGTGCCGGTGATTGGCAATCGATGCCATGACCAGAACGAAGACCAGCACTGGCGCCACCGCCTTCAAGGCACTGACGAACACCGTACCGAGAAAGCCCAGGTCACGGGCAACGGTGGGGGCGATCAGGGCAAGCGCGATACCTGCCACCAGGCCGATAACGATTTGCGTCACCAGGCCGGTGCGGTTGAGAAGGCGAAGAAGCGGTGTCATGCGCAGCGAGGTCCTGAAATTCGAAAAGGGCTGGACTTTACCATAGACCTCGCCCAGGCACTTACTGCCCGTTGTGGGGAGCGCTACCAGTTGAACAGTTCGCGTCGCGCCCCTTCGGTGATGGCAACGATGCCAGGATGCTTGACCTTGCGCTCGACCGAAATGGCGTAGAAGGACTCGTTCACGGCCTCGGTTTGCCCAATCAACTGTACGCCATACTGCCGACACACTTCTTCGGCAATCACGCTGGGCGCCACGAAGATGCCGCTGCCAGACTGCCCGAACGCCTGCATCAAGGCACTGTCGTCGAACTCGCCGACGATGCGCGGTTGAAGATGTTGATCACCAAGCCAGCGTAGAAGGCGGCTGCGCAGCACCGTTTCTTGCCCGGGTATGAGCAGCGGCGCATCGTGCAGGCATTCAGGGAACGGGCCATCGTGCTGAAGGGCCAATGTTGGGGTTGCGAAAAAGCTCAGGCCGCATTCTCCCAGTTTCTGGCTATACCCTTTGATGTCCAGGTGGGGCGGCATCGGGCTGTCTGAAATGACCAGGTCCAGTCGCTGAACGGCAAGGTCGGCCAGGAGCCGCTCCAGCTTGTCTTCACGGCAGTTGATGCGCAGCACGTTCTCAAGCTCCATGGTGGGTGCCAATAATCGATAGACAATGGACTTGGGCACCACGTCAGCCACCCCGACCCGGAACAGGATCTGCTCCTGAGGGCCGGCACGCAGCATGGCTTCGAGTTCGCCCCCCAGCTGGAACATCTGCTCGGCATACGTCAGCGCCTGGCGTCCGGTCTCAGTGAGTTCCAATTGCCGGCCAACCCGCTGGAACAGCTCGACGCCATAAGCCTGTTCCAATAGCGTGATCTGACCGCTGATGGTCTGTGGCGTCAGATTCAATTGCTCGCTCGCCCGAACGATGCTGCCGGTTCGGGCTACCACCCAAAAGTAGTGGAGCTGGCGATAGTTAAGCATTAGCGCAGATGCCGATTCGGAAAAACCGAAGTATATCGCTTGAAAATACGAATTTTACAGAAGTATTGCGCCCTCTAGAATCCACTTCATTCAGGCGGATACGCGCCTGCGCACATCATTCCGGAGACGCCTATGCTGTATTTCAAATCAATGGGTACTGCGCTGGTCATGGGCATGACGCTGTTGGCCCTGGCCGGCTGCGATCAGGCCGAGAAGTCTGCCCAGCAAGTGCTTGACCAGGCGGCGAAGTCGGCTCAGCAGGTGATCGAGCAAACCAACCAGGCGGCCCAGCAGGCCTTGAGCGACGCGCTTGGGACCGACCGGCGAGAGCCCGAGCAAGATGACACCGCTTCCGAAACCCAGGACATTTGATCCCCAACCCGCGTGACAGGATGTGAACAATGGAATATTTGCTGGAACTTGCCGCTAGCCCGACAGCCTGGGTGGCGCTCGCCACGCTGGTGGCCATGGAAGTTGTACTGGGTATCGACAACCTGATCTTCATCTCCATCCTGACCAACAAACTACCAGTCGCGTATCGCTCCAAGGCACGCCGCATCGGTATCAGCATGGCACTGGTGATGCGCCTGGCACTGCTGAGCACCGTTGCCTGGATCGTGCAGCTGACCGACCCTGTGTTCGAGGTGTTTGGCAACGCCTTCTCCTGGAAGGATGTGATCCTGATCGCCGGCGGCCTGTTCCTGCTGTGGAAGGCCACTAAGGAAATTCACGAGAACGTCGACCCACACGGTGCCAAGGAAGAGTCCAAGGCTTCTTCTACCGTTACCTTGGGCTTCGCCGCAGCGATTTTCCAGATTTTGTTGCTCGATATTGTGTTCTCGGTAGACAGCATTATCACCGCAGTAGGCATGACTGAGCACTTGCCTATCATGATCATCGCCGTGATCACTGCCGTGATCGTGATGATGGTGGCGGCCGATCCGCTGGCCAACTTCATCAACGACAACCCAACCGTTGTCATGCTGGCGCTCGGTTTCCTGATCATGATCGGCATGACGCTGATCGCGGAGGGCTTCGGAGCCCACGTGCCCAAGGGCTATGTGTATGCCGCCATGGCGTTCTCAACCGCTATCGAGATTCTGAATATCCTGGCGCGTCGAGCACGGCTGAAGCGTGAGGCCAAGCAAGGGTGACAGCAGGCGGGGCGCATGGCGCCCCATTCGCTGCATGTTTCAGGTGGGTTCAGTGCGCCGCTGCTGCGTGTGGAGCACGCCGTGCAGGGGCGGGTTGAGGGCGTGGCTGTGGTTGCGCAACGGGTTGAGCGTGCCGCCGTGCGATGCGCAGTACGCCCCAGAGCATGGCCGCTGCAACGCTGAGCCACATGCACACCAGCATGATGATTGCCAAGGTCATATTCATTTGTGCCTCCATCTCTACGGCGAGCGCTTGATACGCCAGCGATTGCCTTCCAGACACTTGATTAGTGTAGCCCTTGCGTGGGTACGTTCCATCGAATAACGCCTGCGGTGCCGAGATGATTCGCCAACATGCCCTGTCGGACTGTACCGCCATCGTTGTGGGACCTATCATCGCGAACACAGCAGGGCGCTGCCTGCCCTGCGTTCAGCAAGCGAGTATCCATGCCCAATTTCACCTTCTCGTCGCCGACCAAGGTCGTTCGCCAGCTCATCCTGGCGTGCTGGTTGGGTGTCACCTTGGCAGGTTGTGCCGGGACACCTTCTACCGCACTCCAGGGCCTGCCCCAGCGGGTGGAGCTCAGCAGCGTTCCGTTCTACCGCGGTAACGCCAACCACAGCGCAGCCATGGCATTGGCCGCGATTCTGTCGCAGCAAGGTGCGCCCATCACGCCTGGGCTGCTCGATCAGCCGCTGAACCTGCCCACAGGTATCGACAGCCTAGATACCAGCATCCCGCGCGTTGCGCGCGACTACGGTAGGGTGGTGTACCCCTTGGACAAGCGGCTAGATGCCTTGTTGACGCAGGTGGCCGCTGGAAACCCGGTGCTGGTTCGCTACCAGGACGGTTCGGCATGGTGGAGCGAACCCAGGTATGCGGTATTGATAGGGTATGACCGTTACAAACAGCGTGTGCTGATGCGTGCAGGCATGCAGCGCCGCCTGGTGATGGCATTCGACGATTTCGCCTCTGCCTGGGCGAAAGAGGGCCGTTGGGCAATCCTGGTGCAGCCGCCGGGGGAGTTGCCGGCGAACGTTGACCGTCAGCGCTGGCAACAGGCCGCTGACGATCTGGCGCGTGCGGGCCAGGAACTGGCGGCCAGGCAGGCCCTGGACAGCCTCAAGTGAGGCTGCTCGCATTTGGCTTTCCACGGTCACTGAAGGCGTGGCCTTGCCGGGGCGCTGGGCTGGTCGGCATGGGCCGCAACGCGGCCCGGCGAACATGAGTGAACCCCATCACGCCAGTGGCAGCCCTTTACCGGTTGCCACGTCTTGACTCAGAAGCCCAGACGGTCACGCAAGCTGTAGTACCAAGCGCCCAAGGCACTGAAGGGCACGCGCAGCATCTGACCGCCCGGGAAGGGGTAGTGCGGCAGCCCGGCAAAGGCATCGAACCGCTCCGCCTGGCCACGCATGGCCTCGGCCAGGACTTTGCCTGCCAGATGGGTATAGGTGACCCCGTGCCCTGAGCACCCCTGGGAATAATAGATGTTGTCACCGATACGGCCGACTTGTGGCAGACGCGACAAGGTGAGCAGGAAGTTGCCGGTCCAGGCGTAGTCGATCTTGACGTTCTTCAACTGCGGGAAGGCCTTGAGCATCTTCGGACGAATGATCGCCTCGATGTTGGCCGGATCCCGTGCACCATAAACCACGCCGCCTCCAAAGATCAGGCGCTTGTCGCTGGTCAGGCGATAGTAGTCGAGCAGGTAGTTGCAGTCTTCGACGCAGTAGTCCTGGGGAAGCAGTGTGCGCGCCAGTTCATCGCCCAAGGGTTCGGTCGTGATGACCTGTGTACCGCAAGGCATCGACTTGGCGGCAAGCTCCGGGACCAGGTTGCCCAGGTAGGCGTTGCCCGCCACGATGATGAACTTGGCGCGCACTTTACCCTGTGGGGTATGCACGACCGGGTTGGCGCCGCGCTCGATGCGCACCGCCGGAGTTTGTTCATAGATGGTGCCGCCCAACGATTCGACCGCAGCAGCTTCGCCGAGGGCCAGGTTGAGTGGATGGATATGCCCGCCGCTCATGTCGAGCATGCCGCCGATGTAGTTGTCGCAGGCCACCACCTCGCGGATGCGCTGTTGATCCATCAGCTCCAGCTGGTTGTGGCCGAAACGTTCCCACAGGCGCTTTTGCGATTCTAGGTGACCCATTTGCTTGCTGGTCAGCGCAGCGAACACGCCACCGTCCTTGAGGTCGCACTGGATGTTGTACTTGGCCACCCGCTCGCGAATGATGCGCCCGCCTTCGAAGGCCATCTGGCCTAGCAGCTGGGCTTGGCGAGCACCCACGGTGCGCTCGATGACATCGATGTCGCGGCTGTAGCTGTTGACGATCTGGCCACCGTTGCGACCCGATGCGCCGAAGCCTACCTTGGCCGCTTCGACAATGCTTACCTTGAAGCCATTTTCCAGAAGGAACAGGGCGCTGGACAAGCCGGTGTAGCCCGCGCCGATGATGCAGACATCGGTTTGCACCTCACCCTGCAGCGCCGGACGTGGCGGCACCGGGTTGGCCGAGGCGGCGTAGTAGGACTGGGGGTAGGGGGTGTTAGCCATGCTGCAGAACCTCGTGTTTTATATTTTTAACGAATGTAGCGATGCTATCAATAATAATAAACACCCGCTAGTCGTCCGCTGAAAATCATGAACAGTGCTCGCGCCTGACGCCTCTTTATAAAGAGTTTGCAATTCAGTGGGTTAGCTTCAAAAAAACTGTTGACACGCCTTTGTAATTGCGTAGAATGCGCACCACGACAGGCACATAGCTCAGTTGGTTAGAGCACCACCTTGACATGGTGGGGGTCGTTGGTTCGAGTCCAATTGTGCCTACCAAATTGAAAAAGGGTGATCCGCAAGGGTCACCCTTTTTTGCGTTTAGCTTTGGAAGCTCCTAGATGGCTCCAATTCTCCGGCTGCTCGAAAGTTTTTGATTTATATCGAAAAAAAAGCTTTACAGGTGTTCAGTGAGTCTCTACTATGCGCACCACACGACAGGCACATAGCTCAGTTGGTTAGAGCACCACCTTGACATGGTGGGGGTCGTTGGTTCGAGTCCAATTGTGCCTACCAAATCCCAAAAAGGGCGATCAGAAATGATCGCCCTTTTTGCATGCCCGGCGGAATCAGCCTGTAACCTTTGGCCGCAGTTCGATGCTCAGTCTCGCGTGGTAGAATCCGCCTCTTCGAACCTGGAGGTACACGCGTGCGCAAACTGGTGGTGGTAATGGCAGTGCTGGCCCTGGCGGGCTGTGACAACGAGGTGGAGGGCGTGCACAAGCGTGTGGCCGAACACCTGCAAAATCCCAAGACCGCCAAGTTCGGTAACGTTCGCATCGATACGCAGGGTACGATCTGCGGTCAGGTGCGCGGCAAGGACGATGCCGGCCAATTCCAGGCCTACCGCAGCTATGTGGCCATCAAACGCGACGGTCAGTACGAAATCATTGTCGACGACAATGGCGACAACCTGCGTATTCGGGAGCTGTGTGGGGGTGCTGAATTGCAGCGCCGTGCGCAAGCGCTCGAAGGTGAGCCCGCGCCAGAGGGATGGGACGTCGAAGTGGTCCAGGGCGCCAACATGGGTGCACTCAGCGACATGACCGCGCGTCTGATCGAGAAAGGTATTCCGTCTTCGGTGGAGTACCGGGACGGCAAGCCTGTGGTGCTGCTGGGGCCGTTTCCTACCCGGGAGCAGGCGCAGGCCCGTCGCGATGAAGTCATGGCCAAGCTTGGCACCGACTCGGTGGTCATCCAGCACGGCGCAGCCCGCTAAGCGCTCGTGGCCGGTCGATCAGCTGCACGCCTTGAGGTCGACCGGCCCTACAAACTCATTACCGTGCCCCATCAGGCACCCGACCCGCTGGTTGCGTTGATACTCCCAAGGCTGCGGCGGATACGTCTTGTTCCATGCCTCGAACAGCTGACGGTCCTGCCTTGAGAGGCGCAAGTTGTATTGCTTGCTCATGTAGAAATAGGTGCGTGCAATCATGCCGCGGATCGAAGGCCGCGGCATGACCTTCCTGGCCTTGAAATCCACCTGGGTAAGGCATTGGCCGTATTGCCCACGTTGTTCCGGCAGCCAACCGAAGCTGTAGTTGCTGCGGTCGCCGTTGACCTCCCCAACGCTTGGCACCAGATTGTGCAGGTCGGCTTCGGCGCGTTTGTATACCTCGTCGTGCTGCGAGCAGGCCTTACGACCGCCGCTTTGCCAACACTGGCGCTGATGGCCGATTTGCCAGGCCGGCACGATGTGCTCCCACTCGATGCGTGAAGCGCGTTGGGCATTCTTGCGTGGTGAATACCCACATGAAGCCATGTCGACTTTGTTGCCGTTGTATTTGCAACCGCAGTAGAACTCGGTGGATTGTGGTGCGTAGAGTTGCCTGGCCACCTTCTTGGCTTCCTGGAACGTCCGGGGCGCATCGGCATAGGCAAGCGGAGCCATCAGCAGGCAGGCTGCTGCAATAAGCGAAACTCTCATGGCGCGGTCAGTCTTCCTTGGGCACGGTCCAGAAAAGCTGTACGCCACCATCGTCGCGGTGGGCGAGGGTAACGTTGTCATTTTCGGCAATCTCGGCCAGCAACGTGTCCCAGTCCTCTGGTGTTTCCTGTTCCAGGCGAAAAATCAAAGCCGCCCGGCTGCGCTGGGCAATGGGGTTGTTGATGATTTTCTGAATGCGCATGCCCAGTTGTTGGTAGCTGGCAGGTGAGGGCGAGGAGGTAGACACAGGCATTTCCTTTTTTTGCTGTATGCACGTACAGTATTTCACTGTAAGGGATTTCGCAACAGCTTGAAGGCAAAGTTCTGTGGATCGCCCTCGCCATGTTCGCGATTCAGGCCAGGGTCTGCTGTAATAGCGGAACTTTCCGGAAATTGCTCATGTATCGATTGGTCTTACGCGTTACCTCTTCCACGCACCTCGCCCTGTTGTTTGTCGGTGGTGTCACTTCTCATAATCAAGCTTGGGCCGACCCGGCAACCGCGATCGTTATCGATCCGATGGTTGTCACGGGTGCCTACGCGCCTACCAGCAGCTTCGATCTGCCGTTCTCGGTGGACACGGTCGACCTGTCCAATGGCACCGATGGACAACTTGGCGTCAACTTGTCAGAGGTGCTGACGAAGGTCCCTGGCCTAGTGGTGCAGAATCGCCAGAACTATGCCCAGGACCTGCAGATATCATCCCGCGGGTTTGGTGCTCGCTCTGCATTTGGCGTGCGCGGTATCAAGCTGCTCAGCGATGGTATCCCAGCCAGCACCCCGGATGGACAGGGCCAGGCAGCCACGCTGAACCTGGATGTGGCCGACCGTATCGAGGTGCTGCGCGGCCCGGCCGCTACGCTTTATGGCAGCAACGCTGGCGGTGTCATCCAGATGTTCAGCCGTGACGGGGTGGGGCCGGCTCGCCTGGGTGCCGAAACCACCTTTGGCAGCGATGGCTTCAGCAAGCATCACCTGTCGGCACGGGGGGGCAACGAGATCGGGGGTTTCGTGCTGGACGCTTCGCGCATGGACACCAATGGGTATCGCGACCATAGCGCGGCCAAGCGCGACCAGACGTTCGCCAAGGTACACATCAGGCCAGATACCGATTCACGCCTGGCGCTGACCTACAGCAGCCTGGAACAGAACAACACGCAAGACCCGCTGGGTCAGCTTTGGTCCAGCTACAAGCACGACCCACGTTCGGTCGCCGATGGCGCAAGGGACTACAACACGCGCAAGAGCATCGATCACCAGCAGGTGGGCATGAACTACGAGCGCTACGTTGGCGACGCTACCCTTCAGTTCAATCTCTACGCAGGGCGTCGGAGCGTGGTGCAGTACCTGTCGATTCCTCGGCAAATCGCCTCCAACAGCCAGCGCGGTGGTGGTGTGGTGGATTTTGACCGCGAGTTTCACGGCGGTACGCTGCGCTGGATTCAGCCGGTACCGGCCGTTCCCGGCCATTTCACGCTCACCGTGGGTGCCGACTACGACCAGAGCACGGATGACCGTCGGGGCTTCCAGAACTTCCGGGGCGACCAACTGGGGGTCAAGGGCGAGCTCAAGCGCGACGAGAAAGACATCGCGACCAGCCTGGACCCCTATGTGCAGGCGCACTGGGAAATCGGCAACTGGACCAGCGAGCTGGGCGTGCGCTACAGCACCATGAAGATGAAGGTCGATGACCACTACCTGGAAAACGGTGACGCCAGCGGTGTCAAGCGCTATCAGCAGGCCAACCCGACGCTGTCGGTGATGTACGCCTTCACGCCTGATCTGCGTGGCTATGCCAGCGTAGGAAAGGGCTTCGAAACGCCTACACAGGCTGAAATGGCCTATGCGCCAGGCTTGCAGGAAAGTTTCAACTTCGGGCTGGACCCAGCAACCAGCAAGCAATATGAACTAGGGGTGAAATATCGCCTGGGCGCGACCACGCGGCTGAATGCTGCCCTGTTCGAGATCCGCACGGATAACGAAATCGTGGTCGATAATTCCACTAACGGCCGCACCAGCTATCACAACGCCGGGCAGACCGTGCGCCGTGGTTTTGAAGCCAGCATGCAGAGCGACTTTGCCGAGCACTGGCAGACCACCTGGGTGTTCACCCATACCGACGCTCGCTACGCCGATGACTTCAAGCAAGGCGGACAAGTCATCGACAGTGGCAATCGCTTGCCGGGCGTGCCGCGAGACAATCTGTATGCAGAAGTGGTGTGGAAACCGACCGCTTCGGTCAGCATGGGGTTCGAGGGGCAGTACCGTAGCAAGGTATTCGTCGAGGACAGCAACCAGCAGAAAGCTGCGCCTGCCTATGCTGTGTTCAACTGGCGCACGCGCTTCGAGCAGCAGGTCGGCCCCTGGACTTTCCATCAACTGGTGCGTCTGGACAACGTGTTCGACCGTCAATACGTGGGTTCGGTGATTGTCGGTGACAGCAATAAACGCTACTACGAGGCAGCCCCAGGGCGTTCGTGGTACGCCGGTGCTGGCTTGGAATATCAGTTCAAGTAGTGAGGTTGAAGCGAGCACACCGTGTACCCATAGCTCAAGCGTCGCGCATCGACACTTGGGCTGAGCATGGAGGCTTGAGTTTTGACTAACGGCTTACGAATTTGATTGCGTTGTCATCAGACCCGAACAGCTTGGATTTGCATGACGAAGCAGCCGCGGTTTTAGTTTGATTCACTTCCAGATGATCAAACCGATCCTTGAATGATGGATAGCTCGCCAGGAACCGACATTCTTTAGCACTAAGATCCTTGAAAGTGATTGAATAGCGACCATGTTCTGAATGGGACGACGGTTCTGAGCGCAGCACAAGCAGGTCTGACCCTCTTGTGCCCTTTTTGAACCAGCCCATATTCTCTGCAAATGTATTATTGAGGTCTTTGTAGTTATTGGGGTCATCTTGGAAAGTGGCCTCAATGTCAATTGACAGCAAGGTTATCTGGGCTGGGTCAGCGACCGCTGACTCATAGAACTCCCATACCGCTTTTCCCTGTTTCACCGAGTTGATGGCCTGTGCTGTACTGGCCCACGCGGGGGAGACAATGGACCCAATGAGGAGGATTAGGGCTGCAGAGGCTGTTTTCGAATTCATTACGGTGGTCCTTGGCGATTGGGACGGTAGCGTAGCACGAGCGCTTGCAGGTACGCTTATTCGAACGGGTGCTTCAATACTATCGAAACATGCATTTGGCTAGGCGATCTAAAGCATTCGGCAATGAGGCTTCGTCAAGCCAGGAGGGCGTTCTACTAGGGTATTGGTTTTTCGGCTTTGCGTGAGGTTTTGCGCGTTGCGAAATGGCGCTGTCAGTACGCGCTGACAGTTTTCGAATTAACGGGTGTGCGCTGAACGTGAAGGGTGTTAACTGTGAAAGTGTACGGCGTGCTAGGAGTGCGCTTTCGGAATGAGGAATGCGCTCGGGTATCCATTGGTTTATTGCCGGCAAAATGTGATGCCTGAGCATTATATTTCAGCCATGTAGCTGTAAGCGCCAAGTTTACCTAGCTCCCAAGTACCGGTGCCACAGATGGCACCGGTTACTACAGGGTTGATCAATATTCCCAGAAAATCCGCTGCAGTTCTTTGCTGTCCTGGGTCTTGGTCATGGCGACCATGGCCAGGATGCGGGCTTTCTGTGGGTTCAGGTCGTGGGCCACTACCCAATCGTTCTTGTCGTCAGGCTGCTCGGCGTTGCGTAGCACGAAGCCACCCTGGTTGACGTGGGAAGAGCGAATGATCTGCACGCCATTCTTGCGCAACTCCTGCAGTGCGGGCACTACGCGCGAAGATACCGAACCGTTGCCGGTGCCTGCGTGGATCAGCGCCTTGGCGCCGTTCTGTGCCAATGCCTTGTAGGCCGTATCGGTCACGTTCCCGTAGCCGTATGCAATGTCCACCTGAGGCAGGCTGCTGATCTGCTTGATGTCGAATTCCGAGTCCAGGGTGTGGCGCTTGGCTGGCAGGCGGAACCAGTAGGACTTGCCTTCCACGACCATGCCCATCGGGCCCCAGGCGCTCTTGAAGGCTTCGGTCTTGATGTTCACGGACTTGCTGACGTCACGGCCCGACTGGATTTCATCATTGAGCGTCACCAGCACGCCCTTGCCGCGCGACTGCTTATCGCTGGCGACGGCGACGGCGTTGTACAGGTTGAGCATGCCGTCTGCCGACATGGCGGTGCCGGGGCGCATGGAGCCGACGACCACGATAGGCTTGTCGGTTTTTTCGACCAGGTTCAGGAAGTAGGCGGTTTCTTCCAGCGTATCGGTACCGTGGGTGATGACGATGCCATCCACGTCTTTGCTGTCGGCCAGCTCAGCCACCCGCTTGCCCAGCTTGAGCAGATCGTCGTTGGAGATGCTCTCGGAGGCAATCTGCATGACCTGCTCGCCACGCACGTTGGCCAGGTCTGCCAGTTCCGGTACGCCGGCGATCAATTTGTCGACGCCCAACTTGGCGGCCTGGTAAGTGGCGCTATTGGCGGCGCTGGCACCGGCACCGGCTATCGTGCCGCCGGTTGCCAGGATGACCACGTTGGCGAGCTTCTGCTGGGTTTTGGCTTCTTCGGCCGAAACCGTGGTTGGCAGGATCAGCAGCAGGGCGAGTGCGCAGGGGGCAAAGGATTTAAGTGCGGCATTCATCGTTTTTGTGCTCTCTTCCTAATGAGATGGTTTTAGTACGTCGCGCAGTCGGTAAGGCATGTTCCGTACCAGGTCCCCGGGGGCCTCTGTAACAGCTCGTGACACCGCGCTCGGACAGGTTCAACCCCGCAGCGGGCGCTGTTGAGGATGATGTTTTGGCCGGGGCATCGAATGACTTGCGTAATCAGGGCCGGAAGTATTTCATTCGAAAACCCGATTAATTGTAGGGAAACGTGTTCGGTTATCCGGAAATTTACGGATAATCTTGCGCTGGCTTCAGCTAAACGTATTTGACAAACGCCTACCGCGTTCGCATAGTTACCCAGCGCAAACGTTTGCTTTCCGATAAAAAAACAAGATTCGGAGTCATCGCCCATGAAACTGCCTTTCCCAGGCCGCTTGTTGGCCGCCGCTGTTCTTTCTTCTTTGACCATGGCCCTGCCACTGTCTGCTGCTCATGCCGAAGACAAACCCAAGGTCACGCTGGTCATGAAGTCATTGGCCAATGAGTTTTTCCGCACCATGGAAGACGGCGCCAAGGCCTACCAGAAAACCCATGCAGACGAATTCGACCTGGTTGCCAACGGCATCAAGAATGAGACCGACACGGGCGAGCAGATCCGCATCGTCGAGCAGATGGTCAACGCCGGTGCCAAGGCGCTGGTGATCGCGCCGGCCGACTCCAAGGCATTGGTCTCAGCTGTGAAAAAGGCGATGGACCAGGGGGTGGTGGTGATCAACATCGACAACCGCCTTGACTCTGAACTGCTCAAGAGCAAAGGCATCAGCGTACCGTTCGTAGGCCCTGACAACCGCAAGGGCGCACGCCTGGTGGGCGAGTACCTGGCCAAGGAAAAACTCAAGGCGGGCGATCAGGTGGGCATCATCGAAGGCGTGCCGACCACGACCAATGCCCAGCAGCGTACCGCAGGCTTCAAGGATGCGATGGACGCTGCGCAAATCAAGATCGTCTCTACACAGAGCGGCAACTGGGAAATCGACAAGGGTAATGCCGTCGCTGCGTCCATGCTCAACGAATACCCTGAGCTCAAGGCATTGCTGGCGGGCAACGATAGCATGGCCTTGGGTGCAGTCTCGGCGGTACGGGCCGCTGGCAAGGCTGGCCAGGTGCAGGTTGTCGGTTACGACAACATCAATGCCATCAAGCCCATGATTGCCGATGGCCGCGTACTGGCAACGCTTGACCAGGCAGCTAGCCAGCAGGCTGTGTTCGGTATCCAGGCCGCGCTGAAAATGGTCAAGGGCGAGAAGCCCGATGTGGATGCCGATAACGTCATCCAGACCCCGGTCGAACTGATCACGAAGAAGCCTTGATGCTGCCAGGAGACACGGCGATGTCCGCATCGGTCCATGACGTGGTCCTGACTGCCCGCGGCCTCGGCAAGACGTACGCCCAGCCAGTGCTGGGCGAGGTGAGCCTGGAGCTGCGTGCTGGTGAGGTACTGGCCTTGACCGGCGAGAACGGCGCCGGCAAGAGCACCTTGTCCAAGTTGTTCAGCGGCCTGGAAACCCTCACTGCCGGGCACATGCTGTACCGTGGGCAGGCATATGCGCCGGTCAGTCGCAGCGAGGCCGAGCGCCTCGGCGTGCGCATGGTGATGCAGGAACTGAACCTGTTACCCACCCTGACCGTCGCAGAAAACCTGTTTCTGGACAACCTACCCAGCCGCTTCGGTTGGATCAGCCAGAAGCGCTTACGCCAGATGGCTGTCGATGCCATGGCCCAGGTCGGGCTCGAGGCGATTGACCCCGATACACCGGTCGGAGAATTGGGCATCGGTCACCAGCAAATGGTCGAGATTGCCCGCAACCTGATCGGAGACTGCCACGTGCTGATCTTCGATGAGCCCACCGCCATGTTGACCGCCCGCGAGGTCGAGTTGCTGTTCACCCAGATCGAGCGCTTGCGCGCCCGGGGGGTGGCCATCGTCTATATCTCCCACCGGCTCGAAGAACTGCAGCGCGTCGCGCAACGCATCGTCGTGCTGCGCGACGGCAGGCTGGTATGCGACGAGCCGATCCAGCGCTACAGCAGCGCCGAGTTGGTCAACCTGATGGTTGGGCGTGAGCTGGGAGAACACATCGACCTGGGCCGCCGCTCCATCGGTGGTCCATTGCTCAGGGTGGACAAGCTCAGCCGGGGTGAGAAGGTGCGTGAGGTGTCCTTCGAAGTCCGTGCAGGGGAAATCTTCGGTATCTCCGGGCTGATCGGCGCGGGTCGTACCGAGCTTCTGCGGTTGATCTACGGCGCCGACCGCGCTGACAGCGGTAGCATCGCCCTTGGCCAGCCGCCGCTGCCTGTCACCATCGATTCGCCGAAGTCCGCCGTCAGCGCGGGTATTGCCCTGATCACTGAAGATCGCAAAGGCGAAGGCCTGTTGTTGAGCCAGTCGATCAGCGCCAACATCGCCCTGGGCAACCTGGGTGCGGTGTCGCGGGCCGGTGTCCTGGACCGCGGAGCCGAACGCGAACTGGCCGAGCGGCAAATACAGGCCATGCGCATTCGCAGTGCCGGCGCCGATCAGGTGGTTGGCGAGCTGTCGGGTGGTAATCAGCAGAAGGTGGTAATCGGCCGCTGGCTTGAGCGCGATTGCCAGGTCTTGCTGTTCGACGAGCCCACGCGCGGCATCGACGTCGGTGCCAAGTTCGATATCTACGGGTTGCTCGCCGAACTCGCGCGGCAGGGCAAGGCTTTGGTCGTGGTCTCCAGCGACCTGCGCGAGTTGATGCTGATCTGCGACCGCATCGCGGTCCTGTCTGCCGGTCGCTTGATCGACACCTTCGAACGTGACCACTGGACCCAGGACCAGTTGCTGGCGGCAGCCTTCGCCGGCTATCAGAAACGTGACGCACTGCTGCACCCTGCAGCCCCCAGGATGGACGCATGAAAACCACACCGCTCGAAAACCAAAGCGCTGCCCCGGCACGCCGCAGCGGCACCTACCTGGGCCTTGGTACTTACCTGGGCCTGGCCGGCGCTTTGCTGGCGATGATCGTGCTGTTCTCGATGCTGAGCAGCCATTTCTGGTCATACAGTACCTTCAGTACCCTGGCCAACCAGATACCTGATCTGATGGTATTGGCCGTGGGTATGACATTCGTGCTGATCATCGGCGGCATCGATTTGTCGGTCGGTTCGGTGCTGGCCCTGGCCGCATCGACTGTAAGCGTGGCGATCCTTGGCTGGGGCTGGAGCATCGTGCCGGCTGCACTGCTGGGCATGGCGGTAGCCGCATTGGCTGGCAGCGTTACCGGCGTCGTCACCGTGGCCTGGCGTATCCCTTCGTTCATCGTTTCGCTGGGGGTGCTGGAAATGGCTCGCGGCCTGGCCTACCAGTTCACCGATTCGCGCACGGCCTACATTGGTGATGCCTATGCCTGGTTTTCCAACCCGATAGCCTTCGGGATATCGCCCGCGTTCATCATCGCCTTGCTGGTGATCGTGATCGCTCACCTGGTACTCACCCGTACCGTATTCGGGCGCTACCTGATCGGGATCGGCACCAACGAAGAGGCTGTGCGCCTGGCCGGTATCGATCCGCGTCCCTACAAGGTGCTGGTCTTCGCCCTGATGGGGCTGCTGGCTGGCCTGGCTGCGTTGTTTCAGGTGTCGCGCCTGGAGGCAGCCGACCCCAACGCGGGCTCTGGCCTGGAGTTGCAGGTGATTGCCGCTGTCGTGATCGGCGGTACCAGCCTGATGGGTGGGCGTGGCTCAGTCATCAGCACCTTTTTTGGTGTGCTCATCATTTCGGTGCTGGCGGCAGGCCTTGCGCAGATCGGGGCCAGTGAGCCGACCAAGCGCATCATTACCGGGGCTGTGATCGTTATTGCCGTGGTGCTCGATACTTATCGCAGCCGGCGCGCAGCCCGGCGGAACTGAACCATGGCAACCATCAAAGACGTCGCGGCGCTGGCGGGGATTTCTTACACCACAGTGTCCCATGTGTTGAATAAAACGCGACCGGTGAGCGAGCCTGTCCGGCTCAAAGTCGAGGCCGCCATTCGGGAACTGGACTACGTGCCCAGCGCCGTCGCGCGGTCGTTGAAGGCGCGCAGCACGGCCACCATCGGCTTGCTCGTGCCCAACAGCGTCAACCCTTACTTCGCCGAGCTGGCCCGAGGTATTGAAGACGCCTGCGAGCGCAATGGCTACTGCGTGATCCTGTGCAATTCCGACGACGATCCCCAAAAACAGCGCAACTACCTGCGCGTGCTGCTCGAAAAGCGCATCGATGGGCTGGTGGTCGGGTCGGTAGGGCAGGATGACGACTTGTTGCAAAGCCTGGCAGGGGTGCGCACACCCATGGTCATCGTGGACCGGGAGCTCGAAGGCGTCGACGCCGACCTGGTGCGCATCGATCACGAGCTGGGCGCCTACCTGGCTACGCGCCATCTATTGGAGCTTGGCCATCGGGATATTGCCTACATCGGTGGGCCAGCAGAAACCGGGGTGACGCAGATGCGCCTGCGCGGCTTTCGTCGGGCCTTGGCCGAGGCGGGCGTTACCGTGGCCGCTGAGCGTGTGCGCCACTGCGACTTCACGAGCCCCGGCGGCCACGCTGCAGCTGCCGAGCTGTTGGCAGGGGCGCGGCCGACGGCCATCTTCGCGGGCAACGACATGATCGGCTTCGGCGTATTGCGCGCAGCGGCCGAGCGCCACATTGACGTGCCGGGTGCGCTGTCGGTCATCGGCTTCGATGACATCGAGCTGAGCCGCTACGTCTACCCACCTTTGACCACAGTGGGGCAGTCGATCCGCGAGCTTGGCGAGAGCGCTGCGGCACTGCTGCTGGCGCGTATCGCTCAGCCCTGCAACAGCGCATCGCAGCAGCGCATCGTCACCCCGCGCATCGTTCTGCGCGAGTCCACCGGGCCGCGCCCGGACCTGTTCAACGATTACCGCTAAGGAAACAACATGAGTGCCAAGGTCGTGGTAGTCGGCAGCCTCAACATGGACCTGGTGGCGCGCGCCCAACGCTTGCCACGGCCTGGCGAGACACTGGCCGGCGATACCTTCTTCACCGCCGCCGGAGGCAAGGGGGCCAACCAGGCCGTGGCGGTCGCGCGGCTGGGCGCCAGCGCGGCAATGATTGGCTGCGTAGGCGACGACGCCTACGGCCCGCAATTGCGCAATGCCCTGGAAGTAGAAGGGATTGACTGCCAGGGCGTGGTCACCTGCACCGGCGTGTCCACAGGGGTGGCGATGATCACCGTGGATGCGGCCAGCCAGAACTGCATCGTGATCGTGCCTGGGGGCAACGGGTTGCTGGTGCCAGACGCCGTAGCGCGCTTCGACGGCCTGCTGCAGGCGGCGCAGGTGATCATCTGCCAACTTGAAGTGCCATTGGCTACCGTGGCCTGGACGTTGGCCAGGGGTCGTCAGCTCGGCAAGCGGGTGATACTCAATCCGGCGCCGGCAACGGGGCCGCTGCCCGCCGAATGGTTCAGCCATGTCGATTACCTGACGCCCAACGAAAGCGAGGCCGAGGCGCTGACCGGTGTTGCTGTGCACGATCAGGCCAGCGCTTTATTGGCGGGCGCGCGCCTGCTGGCGCTGGGAGCTGGCAAGGTGATCATCACCCTCGGCGCACAAGGTGCCTTGTTGGTCACGCCCGCTGGCCACCAGCATTATCCAGCACCCGTGGTGCAAGCCTTGGACACCACTGCCGCAGGGGACACCTTCATCGGAGGCTTTGCGGCGGGGCTGGTGCAGGGCCTAGAGGAGGGCGAGGCAATCCGCTTCGGGCAACGGGCTGCTGCCCTGTCGGTGACCCGCGCCGGCGCGCAACCTTCCATTCCCAGGCTCGCGGAGCTACTGCCATGAAGAAGACGCCCTTGCTGAACATTGCACTGTCCCGGACCATTGCCAGCATGGGCCATGGCGACATCCTGATCATCGGCGATGCCGGGTTACCCGTACCGCCCGGCGTCGAGCTGATCGACTTGGCCGTCACCCCGGGGCTGCCTGATTTCGCCAGTGTGCTGCGTTGTGTGCTGAGCGAACTGCAGGTCGAGCGTCACCTGTTGGCCGAAGAAATACAAACCGTGGCGCCGCCGGCTTTTGCAGAAATCGAGCGCCTGAAGGGCACGCTGGGCGAGCGTGAATACATGCCCCATGAAGCATTCAAGCTACTGTCGCGTAAGGCGCGGGCCATGGTACGCACGGGTGAGTGCCAGCCCTACAGCAATATCGCCCTGGTGTCTGGCGTAACGTTCTGACACTGACGGTTTCCTACTCGTTATCCACTGGCAACAGGAGTGCCTCGTCATGCTAAAACCCCTGCTTCAAGGACTCGCTCTCATGGCCGCAGCGTCTGCCGTACAAGCGGCACCCATCGACTTGATCATCGACACCGATCCGGGGGCTGACGATCTGGTTGCACTCTTTCTGGCCATGGCTTCGCCTGATGAGCTTAAGATTCGTGCCATCACGACAGTTGCCGGCAACGTGCGTCTGGAGAAGACCGCCCGTAACGCCCGTCTTGCCCGCGAATGGGCAGGCCGTGAGGATATTCCGGTGTACGCCGGTGCGGGTCGCCCCTTGGTGCGCGCCCCCATTTACGCGGCCGAAGTGCACGGTGAAGAAGGTGTCACCGGGGTAGAGGTACATGAACCCAAGCAGCCTTTGGCGAGCGGCAACGCTGTTCAGTACCTGGTCGACACGCTAGGTACCGCCCCGCCACACAGCGTGACGCTGGCCATGCTTGGGCCACAGACCAACCTGGCGCTGGCCTTGATCCAGCGCCCGGAGATCGCCAAGGGCATCAAGGAAGTGGTGGTGATGGGCGGGGCTCATTTCAACGGTGGCAATATCACGCCTGCGGCCGAGTTCAACCTGTATGCCGACCCACACGCGGCTGCCGTGGTACTGGCAAGTGGCGTACCGTTGACCTACCTGCCCCTGGACGTTACCCACAAGCTGCTGACCAGCGACGCACGGCTCAAGCAACTGGCCGGCGTCAACACACAGGCCAGCAAGCGTGTGGTGGACATCCTCAATGCCTACATCACCCATGACATGGCGTTATACGGAATGCCCGGTGGCCCGGTGCATGACGCCAGCGTCATCGCCTATCTGCTCAAACCCCACCAGTTCAGCGGCCGGCGGATCCACATGACGATCGACACCCGCGAGGGGCCGACCTTCGGCCAGACAGTGGCAGACTGGTACGGGGTGCTCAAGCAACCGGCCAATGTCATGTGGGTAGAGGAGGGGGATGCCCAGGGGCTGTTCGACCTGCTTAGCGAGCGGCTGGCGCGTTTGAAGTAGCAAGGCGTGGCGCATACCGTTCGACCACCTGGTCGATGAAGCCGCGCGCTGCCTCTGCGCCGCGGTCGCGTACCAGGAGGTCGATGGCGATCAGCAGCAACTCCTCCGGGGTGCTGGGGCTATAGGCGCTTTGCCCCTCCGCCCATTTGACCTTGATGTCGGCATCGATGCTGTGGGTGCTCATGAAAAGCTCTCGCTTGCGGCGCGGGATGAAAGAACGAACGTCCAAACCTGGCATTCGTAGCAGGCACTATGCCTTCACTTCTTAAAGTAAATCATGACTTTGCAGGCCAAACCAAGCGGCGTGTGGGCCGGGCGGTAAAATTCGGTCACGATTGTGTCCCCCATCAGCCGCCCTGATGGTGCAGACTTGGCCAGTTTTGCAACGAATTTAAGGTGAGGCTGTCGGATCAGGCAGTTCCCAAATGATCTAGGAGGCTTCATGTTACGTACCCGTGCTTATCTGGCGACCCTGGCGGTGGCTGCTGTCCTGGCGGGCTGCAGCACTGGTGGAGACTCCAGTGGCGGCCAAGTGCCTGAGGCACCTGCGGGCAATGATGGACGCTGCCAGGCCAGCGGCGCTGATTTTGCAGTGGGCAAGATGGGGAGCGCAGAGCTGCTGGAGCAGGCCCGCAAGGCGAGCGGTTCGCAAATGGCGCGCATCCTCAAGCCCCACGATGTGGTGACCCTGGAATACCGCTCAGAGCGGCTCAACTTGAACGTCGACGAGCAAGGGCGCGTGACACGCGTCAACTGCGGCTAAAGATCTAACTCGCGTATCGAGGGCGCCTGTGCCCTGTACGTGAGCCGTCAAAGCCAAGTCAAAAAAAACCCGCCACGAGGGCGGGTTTTTTTACGGCTATCCGAATTACTCCGGACGAACCTGCGCAGCCTGCATGCCCTTCTGGCCGCGCTCGGCGACGAAGGAAACAGTTTGGCCTTCTTTCAGGCTCTTGAAGCCGTCAGATTCGATGGCTTTGAAGTGAACGAACAGGTCGTCGCCGCCGCCTGCTGGGGTGATGAAGCCGAAGCCTTTCTCATCATTGAACCACTTGACGGTGCCTTGTTGGCGATTGGACATGGGTGAATCTCCAGAACATTTAGTATTTTCGGTGGTGCAATGTGGCCGAAGCTACGGAGCACGGGTACATCATAGTCTAATTCTGCGGCTGTCGCGTCTTTTACCTTCACCCCAGTGTGATCCAGCGCAATTTCTTGCCGGATCACCGGCAGCTACACAGCGTCAGCTTTTAGGTGCGCAGGCCTGTTTCACGACGCTTTGCGCCTTTTGCATGAGTTTGGCGTCAACGCCATCCTTGCTGTCGAGGTCGGCAATTTCAGCGTCGGAGAAATTCTTCTTGATCGCTTGTGCACCACAGTCGCAGTGCTTTTTCGCTGCGGCGGCATCAACGCCCTGACCAGTGGCAACTTGCGTGCACTGGGCCATATAGGCATTTTCCTTGCCGGCAGGGAAGTTGCCAGCGTTCGCGGCCATTGGCATCAGCAGGGCGCCAGCGGCCGCAAGGGCCAGAAGAGACGGAACTCGCATAACCGATTACTCCTTGGGTCAGTTCTCATCAAGAGCAGGTTGCTTCCACACGTCTGATAGGGAAGCTGTCGCGGAAGTTCACCGCCGGCGGCAATTTCCAAATATTCCTGCGCACGGCTCTGACTGCGTGCTAGCATGCCCGGCTTGCAGCTGACAACGTCCCCGCTGCTGTTCTATTTTCTTTCCAGTCACTCTGGTTCGTCCCCGCAAGCCCAAAGGCTTCTGCCACTGTGAGGCAGGCTTCCCGTCAAACGGAAGGCAGGTTCGGATCTTGTACTGGCTCATCCCAACCCACGTGACCTTTGGTAGGGGTCACCACTAGGAGAGGAGGCGCCAATGCCCACCATTACTCTTCCCGATGGCAGCCAGCGTTCGTTCGATCACCCCGTGTCCGTTGCCGAGGTCGCCGCATCCATCGGCGCCGGTCTGGCGAAGGCCACCGTTGCCGGCAAGGTAGACGGCAAGCTGGTCGACGCGTGCGACCTGATTCAGAACGACGCTACGCTGCAGATCATCACCCCCAAAGATGAAGAGGGACTGGAGATCATTCGTCACTCGTGCGCCCACCTGGTTGGCCACGCGGTGAAGCAGCTGTATCCGACCGCCAAGATGGTGATCGGCCCTGTGATCGACGAAGGCTTCTATTACGATATCGCTTACGAGCGGCCCTTCACGCCGGATGACCTGGCGGCCATCGAGAGGCGCATGCAGCAGTTGATCGACACGGACTACGACGTCATCAAGAAGATGACTCCGCGCGCTGAAGTCATCGACGTGTTCACCGCCCGTGGCGAAGACTACAAGCTGCGCCTGGTCGAGGACATGCCGAACGAGCAGGCCATGGGCCTGTACTATCACGAAGAATACGTGGACATGTGCCGCGGCCCGCACGTGCCCAACACCCGTTTCCTCAAGGCATTCAAGCTGACCAAGCTGTCCGGCGCCTACTGGCGTGGCGATGCCAAGAACGAACAGTTGCAGCGCGTATACGGCACTGCCTGGGCGGACAAGAAGCAGCTGGCGGCCTACATCCAGCGCATCGAAGAAGCCGAGAAGCGCGACCATCGCAAGATCGGCAAGCAGCTCGACCTGTTCCATTTGCAGGAAGAAGCACCGGGCATGGTGTTCTGGCACGCTAACGGCTGGACTGTCTACCAAGTGCTCGAGCAGTACATGCGTAATGTCCAGCGCGAGAACGGTTATCAGGAAATCAAGACCCCGCAAGTGGTCGACCGCATCCTGTGGGAGCGTTCGGGCCACTGGTCCAACTACGCCGAGAACATGTTCACCACGTCGTCGGAGAGCCGTGACTACGCAGTCAAGCCAATGAACTGCCCCTGCCACGTGCAGGTCTTCAACCAAGGGCTCAAGAGCTACCGCGACCTGCCGCTGCGCCTGGCCGAGTTTGGTGCGTGCCACCGCAACGAGCCATCTGGCGCCCTGCACGGCATCATGCGTGTGCGCGGCTTCGTACAGGACGATGCCCACATCTTCTGCACCGAAGAGCAGGTGAAGAAAGAAGCGGCCGACTTCATCAAGCTGACCCTGGATGTGTACAAGGACTTCGGCTTCAGCGACATCGCCATGAAGTTGTCCACCCGTCCGGCCAAGCGTGTTGGCTCCGAAGAGCTGTGGGACCGTGCCGAGGGCGCGTTGGCCGATGCCCTGAACGAATCTGGCCTGGAGTGGGAATACCAGCCGGGCGAGGGCGCCTTCTATGGGCCGAAGATCGAGTTCACCCTGCGTGACTGCCTCGGCCGTAACTGGCAGTGCGGCACCCTGCAGTACGACCCGAACCTGCCGGAGCGTCTGGACGCCAGCTACATCGCCGAAGACAACAGCCGCGTGCGCCCGGTCATGCTGCACCGCGCCATTCTGGGTTCGTTCGAGCGCTTCATCGGCATGCTGATCGAGCACTACGCCGGCGTGTTCCCTGCCTGGCTGGCGCCGACGCAGGCGGTGATCATGAATATCACCGACAAACAGGCCGATTTTGCCCTTGAAGTTGAGAAAACTCTGAACGGTAGCGGTTTCCGTGCCAAGTCGGACTTGAGAAATGAGAAGATCGGCTTTAAAATCCGTGAGCATACTTTGCTCAAGGTCCCGTACCTTTTGGTTATAGGGGACCGCGAAGTCGAAACGCAGACCGTAGCAGTGCGTACTCGCGAAGGCGCTGACCTGGGCTCCATGCCCGTCGCCCAGTTCGCTGAGCTCCTGACGCAAGCGGTTTCCCGGCGTGGTCGCCAAACAACGGAGTAATGACTATTAAGCGTGAAATGAGAAATGATAAACGTGCTGTACCGAAGGCCCCGATCAACGAGAATATCTCGGCCCGCGAGGTTCGGTTAATTGGCGCAGACGGCGAGCAGGTTGGCATCGTCTCGATTGATGAAGCGCTTCGTATCGCTGAAGAAGCGAAGCTGGATCTGGTGGAAATCTCTGCAGACGCGCTTCCGCCCGTCTGCAAGGTGATGGACTACGGCAAGCACCTCTTCGAGAAGAAGAAGCAGGCCAACGAAGCCAAGAAAAACCAGAAACAGATCCAGATTAAAGAAATCAAGTTTCGTCCAGGGACGGAAGAAGGGGATTACCAGGTAAAACTACGCAACCTGGTACGTTTCCTTACCGAAGGGGACAAGGCCAAGATCTCTCTGAGATTCCGTGGTCGTGAGATGGCCCACCAGGAGCTGGGCATGGAGCTGTTGAAGCGGGTTGAAGCTGACCTGATCGAATACGGTTCCGTCGAGCAGCATCCTAAGATGGAAGGACGCCAGCTTATGATGGTCATCGCCCCCAAAAAGAAGAAGTAATCTCCCGGGCACGGCAGGCCTGATGATTATTGTGTAATTTTTATCGAATGCGGAGTTCCAACATGCCAAAAATGAAAACCAAGAGCGGTGCTGCGAAGCGCTTCCTGAAGACCGCTTCGGGCTTCAAGCACAAGCACGCTTTCAAGAGCCACATCCTGACCAAAATGTCGACCAAGCGTAAGCGTCAACTGCGCGGTGCAAGCTTGCTGCACCCGTCCGACGTGGCAAAAGTCGAGCGCATGCTGCGCGTACGTTAATTCTGGTTAAGATAGAGGAAGTTACTCATGGCTCGTGTTAAGCGTGGCGTCATCGCCCGTAAGCGTCACAAGAAAATTCTGAAACTGGCTAAAGGTTACTACGGTGCACGTTCGCGCGTATTCCGTGTTGCCAAGCAAGCGGTCATCAAGGCAGGCCAATACGCCTACCGCGACCGTCGCCAGAAGAAGCGTCAGTTCCGCGCACTGTGGATCGCTCGTATCAACGCCGGTGCCCGCACCAACGGTCTGTCCTACAGCCGTTTGATTGCTGGCCTGAAAAAGGCTTCGATCGAAATCGACCGTAAGGTTCTGGCCGATCTGGCAGTGAACGAAAAAGCGGCGTTTGCTGCGATTGTCGAGAAAGCTAAAGCCGTTCTGGCTTAAGTACCCGCGACAATCACCCGGCGACGCTTGCGTCGCCGGGCATTGAACGTCATCGATAGGGGAAGAGCCTTCAAAGCTCTTCCCCTATTTTCGTATCTGGAGTCTGTACATGGAAAACCTGGATGCGCTGGTCTCCCAAGCCCTGGAGGCCGTGGAGCGCGCTGAAGACATCAATGCCCTGGAACAGATCCGGGTCAACTATCTCGGCAAGAAGGGCGAGCTGACCCAGGTGATGAAGACCCTGGGCAACCTGCCAGCCGAGGAGCGGCCCAAAGTGGGCGCGCTGATCAACGACGCCAAAGAGCGCGTCACCGTTGTGCTGAACGCACGCAAGGCAGCCTTCGAAGAAGCCGAGCTCAGCGCTCGCCTGGCTGCCGAATGCATTGATGTGACCCTGCCAGGCCGTGGCCAGGCCACCGGTGGCTTGCACCCCATCACCCGTACACTCGAACGCATCGAACAGTTCTTCACGCACATTGGCTACGGCATTGCCGAAGGTCCTGAAGTCGAAGACGACTATCACAACTTCGAAGCGCTCAACATCCCGGGCCACCATCCGGCCCGGGCGATGCACGATACCTTCTATTTCAACGCCAACATGCTGCTGCGTACCCACACATCGCCGGTGCAGGTACGGACCATGGAGTCCACCCAGCCACCCATTCGCATTGTATGCCCTGGCCGCGTTTACCGCTGCGACTCGGATATCACTCACTCGCCGATGTTCCACCAGGTCGAAGGCTTGCTGATTGACCGCGGCATCAATTTCGCCGACCTCAAGGGCACCATCGAAGAATTTCTGCGTGTGTTCTTCGAAAAAGAACTGGCGGTGCGTTTCCGTCCATCGTTCTTCCCCTTCACCGAGCCGTCTGCTGAGGTGGATATCCAGTGCGTCATGTGCTCGGGCAATGGCTGCCGGGTATGCAAGCAGACCGGCTGGTTGGAAGTGATGGGCTGCGGCATGGTGCACCCGAACGTGCTGCGCATGTCGGGCATCGATCCTGAAGAATTCCAGGGCTTTGCCTTCGGCATGGGCGCCGAGCGCCTGGCCATGCTGCGCTATGGCGTCAATGATCTGCGTTTGTTCTTCGACAACGACCTGCGGTTCTTAGCCCAATTCCGCTAAGCCAATCGACGCAACCTTCAGGAGAAGAACAGCATGAAATTCAGTGAACAGTGGCTGCGCGGTTGGGTAAACCCGCAAGTCTCCCGTGACGAACTGGTGGCCCGCCTGTCCATGGCCGGCCTGGAAGTCGACAGCGTAACCCCTGCTGCTGGCCAGTTCAGCGGCATCGTGGTGGGTGAAATCCTTGCCACCGAACAACACCCGGACGCCGACAAGCTGCGTGTGTGCCAGGTCAGCAATGGTCAGGAAACGTTCCAGGTCGTGTGCGGCGCGCCTAACGCACGGCCAGGGATCAAGATCCCGTTTGCCATGATCGGCGCCGAACTGCCTGGCGACTTCAAGATCAAGAAGGCCAAGCTGCGCGGTGTGGAGTCCTTCGGCATGCTCTGCTCGGCGGCGGAATTGCAGATCAGTGAAGAAAACGACGGTCTGCTCGAACTGGCCAGCGATGCGCCGGTAGGCGAGGACATTCGCCAGTACCTGAGTCTGGATGATGCCAGTATCGAAATCGGACTTACCCCCAACCGGGGCGATTGCCTGTCGATCGCTGGCCTGGCCCGCGACGTCAGCGCGCTGTACGACGTACCGGTTACCCGCCCGCTGGTACCCGCCGTGGCTGCCGCGCACGACGAAGTACGCCCGGTCGAGGTCCAAGCGCCGGCTGCCTGCCCACGTTACCTGGGTCGGGTGATCCGCAACGTTGACCTGAGCAAGCCGACGCCGCTTTGGATGGTCGAGCGTCTGCGCCGCAGCGACGTGCGCAGCATCGACGCTGCCGTAGATATCACCAACTACGTGATGCTCGAACTCGGCCAGCCGATGCACGCTTTTGACCTGGCAGAGATCAACGGCGGCATTCGCGTGCGCATGGCCGAAGAGGGCGAAAAACTCGTCCTGCTAGACGGCCAGGAAGTTGCACTGCGTGCCGACACCCTGGTCATCGCCGACCACACCCGCGCCCTGGCCATCGCCGGCGTCATGGGCGGCGAGCACAGCGGCGTCGATACTGCCAAAACCCGCGATCTGTTCCTGGAAAGCGCGTTCTTCGAGCCGATTTCCGTCGCAGGCAAAGCCCGCTCCTACGGCCTGCACACGGATGCCTCGCACCGTTACGAGCGCGGCGTCGATTCCCAGTTGGCCCGTGAAGCCATGGAGCGTGCGACCGCGTTGCTACTGGAAGTGGTAGGCGGTGAAGCCGGCCCCATCGTCGAAGCCGTCAGCGAACAACACCTGCCCAGCATCGCCCCGGTTACCTTGCGTGCCGAGCGCATCGCCCAGATGCTTGGCATGGAAATGGACCCGGCCCAGGTCGAGCAGTTGCTCCACAACCTTGGTCTGGCTACCGAGGCGGACGGGGCAGGGCAGTGGACGGTCAACGTTCCGAGCCACCGCTTCGATATCAGCCTTGAAGTCGACCTGATCGAAGAGCTCGCGCGACTGTACGGTTACAACAACTTGCCCGTGCGTTACCCGCAGGCATGCCTGGCGCCGCAAGCCCGTCCGGAAACCCGTGGCGAGCTGCCGAACCTGCGTCGTCTGCTGGTTGCTCGTGGTTATCAGGAAGCCATTACCTACAGCTTCATCGATCCCAAACTGTTCGAGTTGTTCAGCCCAGGCGTAGAGCCACTGTTGCTGGCCAACCCCATCTCCAGCGACATGGCGGCCATGCGTGCCTCCTTGTGGCCGGGCCTGGTCAAGGCAGTGCAGCACAACCTCAATCGCCAGCAGGACCGGGTGCGCTTGTTCGAAAGTGGCCTGCGTTTCGTTGGCCAACTGGGCAACTTGGCGCAGGAGCCGATGATTGCCGGCGTCGTTACGGGCAGCCGCTTGCCTGAAGGCTGGGCCAATGGCCGTGACACCATCGACTTCTTCGACGTGAAGGCCGATGTGGAAGCCTTGTTGGGTTATTCCGGCGCGCTGGACGATTTCACCTTCGTCGCTGGCAAGCATCCAGCCTTGCACCCTGGTCAGACGGCTGAAATCCAGCGTGAAGGCAAGGTTGTTGGCTATTTGGGCGCGCTCCATCCCGAGCTTGCAAAAGCCCTGGACCTGGACCGTCAAGTCTTCGTTTTCGAGTTGGTGCTGGCCGATGTGGTCGAAGGCCGGTTGCCGAAATTCAGCGAGCTGTCCAAGTTCCCGGAAACCCGTCGTGACCTGGCGTTGATCGCAGGACGTGATGTAGCGTCTCAAGACGTACTTGACGTAATTCGTGACAATGCAGGCGAATGGCTCACAGACCTCAGGCTGTTTGATGTCTACCAGGGTAAAGGCATTGATCCTGATAGAAAAAGCCTGGCAGTCGGCTTGACCTGGCAGCATCCATCGCGCACTCTTAACGACGATGAGGTGAACACTACCTTGCACACTATCCTCACCTCGCTCGAACAAAGGTTGAACACCACGTTAAGGAAATAACGGCATGGGTGCTCTGACGAAAGCTGAGATGGCCGAGAGGCTGTACGAGGAGCTGGGGCTTAACAAGCGTGAGGCCAAGGAGCTGGTCGAGCTGTTTTTCGAAGAAATTCGGCACGCACTTGAAGAGAACGAGCAGGTCAAGTTGTCCGGTTTCGGCAACTTCGACCTTCGCGATAAACGCCAACGGCCGGGCCGCAACCCCAAGACTGGGGAAGAAATCCCGATCACCGCACGGCGCGTCGTCACCTTTCGTCCAGGGCAGAAGTTGAAGGCCCGGGTTGAGGCCTATGCTGGAACCAAGCCATAACGACGAACTGCCCCCCATACCGGGCAAACGGTACTTCACCATTGGTGAAGTGAGCGAACTTTGCGCTGTAAAACCGCACGTGCTGCGGTATTGGGAGCAGGAGTTCGATCAGCTCAATCCTGTGAAGCGGCGGGGCAACCGGCGTTATTATCAGCGCCAAGACGTGCTGATGATCCGCCAGATCCGCGCATTGCTTTACGACCAGGGCTTTACCATCGGCGGGGCGCGCTTGCGGCTTTCCAGTGATGAGGCCAAGGATGAGTCGAGCCAGTACAAACAGCTGATTCGTCAGATGATTGTGGAGCTGGAAGATGTGCTGGTGGTGTTGAAGAAGTGACCGTTGTTTAAGATGAGTGGAAATTTTTTTAAAAAAAGCTTCCATTAATCAAAAGGTTAGGGTATATTCTTCATCGTTCTCAGCGGTAACGAGAACATGCTTCAAACCGAGTCGGGGCGTAGCGCAGCCCGGTAGCGCACTTGCATGGGGTGCAAGGGGTCGAGTGTTCGAATCACTCCGTCCCGACCATTATATTCAATGACTTAGGCCATTTCCGAAAGGGGTGGCCTTTTTCATGTCCGTGACTTTTGCGTGACTTCTCAGGGTGTTACGCATGGTTCCTCTTCAACCTGCACAGCCTTGGCCAACTAGTCCCTGGCTGGAACTTTGTTTGCCGCCTCAATGAGTTGGCTGATCTCCGTGCCCGGAGAGTAACTGGTCACGTTGCCATTCTTGTGTCCTAAGACGGCTTGCGGTCTTCTTTGGTTAACCCTGCAGCCTTCAGGCGCCGACCGAAAGTGTGCTCGAAATTGTGAATCCTGATCGAGGCCTAGACTACAGTGCTGCGCTCGTCGGCAGCGGTCAGCGCTATCAGCCAAGCGTGCCAGCGTGGCTGGAAGATGACTCGGTCATTGCCGTCTCGGCAATGACCCTGCCTGAGCGTCGCTGAATACAGGGCAACACCGAGCTGGCTGACTCAAACTTTGACTGATGCTGCGTGGCGAATGGGCGCTGGCGGGTGGGGCTGCATGCCGCCCCGACCGGTTTTCAGTGAGTGGCAGCAGGCTTGAGCCTGTCTTTGCAGAGGGCGCCGTATGCATTTTCATCGATCGGCTTGGCGTCTGGGCTGCCGAGATCTTCCATCGCCAAGCGGTATGTCTCAGGCGCGACATAGGCGGCTAAGGCACAGATGCAGGTGATGAAAAACGCCGACCCCCCCACAATAAGCCAGATGTTGTCCGAGCCCGGTGGTGCAATGGCAGCAAAGATTGCTGGCAGCATGGCGGTGCACATGGTGCTGACGTTCTGTGCGATGGCCATGGCCGAGACGCGGTAGCGCGTGTTGAACAGCTCCGGGAAGAAGCTTGGGAAAACTGCATTGTAGCCTTGGTAGACCATACCCCACATGAGGATCGAAGCGGCAAAGGCCAGCGGCACGCTCTGGATACTGATCGCATACAGATAACCGAAAGCCAGCAGCCCCGAGCCCAGACAGCCAGTGATCATGATCGGACGCCGGCCGATCTTGTCAGACAGGCTACCAACGAACGGGATCAAGAGCACTGCGACGATGTTGCCCACTACTGGGATCCACAGGTAGACGCTTTGGTCAAAACCAATGCCGTAGGCCGGCTGAACTGCATAGGCTGCGCCGAACACCGTCGCAACCACCGGAATGACGTTCATCAGCGCCATGAACACGACCAGCACCATGTGCTTCCAGCTGTACTTGAAGGCTTCTTTGACGGGCGAGCGGGCGATCTTGTCTACCTGTTCGCCCTCGACGAAGGCCGGGGTCTCATGGACCTCCTTGCGGATGATGAAACCGGCTACCAGCACGAATGCGCTGAGCAGGAAAGGAATGCGCCAGCCCCAATCGCTGAACGCTTCGCTTGGCATGAAGTAGGCCAGTGGCAGGAACACCGCAGCAGCCATTATCTGACCGGCCTGAACCCCCTGCAAGGTGAAGCTGGCGTAGTAACCTCGCCGTCCGAAGGGCGCATGTTCCATGATCATGGCGCTAGCACCGGAGATTTCACCAGCAACTGCAAAGCCCTGAACCAGGCGCAGCAGCGCAAGAACAATTGGGGCAATGATGCCAATGTCGTGGTAAGTGGGCAGCAGGCCTACGGCCATGGTCGAAATACCCATCAGAAACATGCACAGCAGCAAAACGTTTTTGCGACCGCGGGTATCGCCCCAGTGACCGAGGACAACCGCACCCACGGGACGGGCCAGGTAACCGACGCCATAAGTTGCCAGCGACGCGATGATGGCCATCGTGGGGTCCATCGACGGGAAGAACAACTGCGGGAAGATCAAAGCTGCGGCTTGGGCGTAGATAAAAAAGTCATAGTACTCGAGAGCCGAGCCTATCCACCCACTGGCGGTCGCTTTCTTAGCTTGGGAGCTGGAGTGAGCCATTGTTGTCTCCGTTGTTCTTGTTATTGAACTTGTTAGGTCGTGACGTTGGGCTTGTAGGTCAGGATCTGCTGAGCGTTCGCAGGGCAGTGAAATGCTCGAATGATCTGTAACTGGATCCATGTTCAACCAGGCGTGAGCGGCGAATCAATTCGACAAACCCGCTTTCGTTCGGTAATCGAACGAAAACTAACCATTTCGTACAAAACCCATTGATGGCGTGACTTTACCCGCGAATAATCGAGTGCGCCAAGCGCCTGCAAGGGTTCGTTGGCTGATGCCTTTCAGATAAAGGGAACCCCAGCATGCAGCGTTCGATTGCCACCGTATCCTTGAGCGGCACTCTGCCGGAGAAACTCGAAGCCATCGCCGCAGCCGGCTTTGACGGCGTCGAGATTTTTGAAAATGACCTGCTCTACTACGCCGGTAGCCCGCGCGAGATCCGTCAGATGTGCGCCGATCTAGGCATCGCCATCACCCTGTTCCAGCCATTTCGCGATTTCGAAGGCTGTCGCCGCGAGCGTCTGGAGAAAAACCTCGAGCGCGCCGAACGCAAATTCGACCTGATGCAGGAACTAGGCACTGATCTGATGCTGGTGTGCAGCAACAGTCAGGCGGACGCACTGGGCGATGGGCAGCTTCTGGTCGACGACCTGCGGCTGCTGGCCGAACGTGCCGGTGTCCGCGGCCTGCGTATTGGCTATGAAGCGTTGGCCTGGGGCCGGCACGTCAATACCTACCAGCAGGGCTGGGACCTGATCCGCCAGGCCGATCATCCGGAGCTGGGCGTGATCCTCGACAGCTTCCATACCTTGTCACTGCGGGGCGACCCGAGCGCTATCCGTCAGATTCCAGGCGACAAGATTTTCTTCGTGCAAATGGCGGATGCACCCATCCTGGCCATGGATGTACTGGAGTGGAGCCGTCATTTCCGCTGCTTCCCAGGGCAGGGCGAGATGGACCTGGCGGGCTTTCTCGCACCGATTCTGCAAACCGGCTACCGCGGGCCGTTGTCGCTGGAAATCTTCAACGATGGCTTTCGCGCCGCACCTACCCGGCAGATTGCCGCCGATGGGCTGCGTTCACTCCTGTATCTGGAAGAAAAGACGCGCCTGCAATTGCAGCACGAAGCCCAGCGGATCGAGCCTGGGGTACTGTTTGACCCAGCCCCCGCCAGTGCCTACGACGGTGTAGAATTCCTTGAGTTTGCCGTCGATGAGTCAGTCGGTGCACGTCTGGGTGGTTGGCTCGAGCGTCTGGGTTTTGTCGAAGCCGGCGCTCACCGCAGCAAGGGTGTTCGACTGCTGCGTCAAGGCGATATCAACATCGTGCTCAACGCTGAGCCCTATTCATTTGCACACAACTTCTTCGAAGCCCATGGTCCCTCGTTGTGCGCCATCGCACTACGGGTCAAGGACGCTCAGGCCGCCTTGCAGCGCGCTACCGCCTACGGTGGTCAGCCGTTCCGTGGCCTGGTCGGGCCCAACGAACGCGAGATCCCGGCCGTGCGTTCGCCGGATGGCAGCCTGATCTACTTGGTCGAGCAGGCAGGTGCCGGGCATACCATCTACGACAGCGATTTCCGCCTGGATGCCGCCCCCGACGCTGGCGGCGGCCTGCAACGCATTGATCACATGGCCCTGGCCATTCCGGCCGAATCGCTGGACAGCTGGGTGCTGTTCTACAAGAGCCTGTTCGACTTCGAGGCCGACGACGAAGTGGTCTTGCCCGATCCCTATGGCCTGGTCAAGAGCCGTGCCTTGCGCAGCCAATGCTCCACACTGCGCCTGCCACTGAACATTTCCGAGAATCGCAACACCGCAATTGCTCACGCGCTGTCAAGCTACCGTGGTTCGGGAGTGCACCACATCGCCTTTGACTGTGCCGACATCTTTGGCGAGGTGGCGCGGGCGAAAAACGCTGGCGTGCCGCTGCTGGAGATCCCGTTGAATTATTACGATGACCTCGCGGCCAGGTTTGATTTCGACGACGAATTCCTTAGCGAACTGGCTTACTACAATGTGCTGTACGACCGTGATGCGCAGGGTGGCGAGCTGTTCCATGTGTATACCGAGCCCTTCGAGAAGCGTTTCTTCTTCGAAATCATTCAGCGCAAGGGTGGGTATGCCGGTTATGGCGCTGCCAATGTTGCGGTCCGCCTGGCGGCCATGGCCAAAGCCCGCAGCGGGGCCCCGCGCAAACCGGTGTTGTAAGGCAGATGCCGGCCCTGGGCCGGCGCCCCTGTGACAAAACCTGACCGGTGCCACCCTCCGCGCGCTTCCCTGCGTCGCACCAGTGACGGATAATCCCACCCATTCCAATAATCAGGCTGTGAGTGGGTATGAATGATTCCGTAGTCAGCCTTGGCGAGCCTGCCTCCGACGGGGGCCGTAAATCGCGCAAGAACAACCCGGAGAAGACCCGCGAGGATATCCTTCAGGCCGCAATTGGCGAGTTCGTCCAGCAGGGCCTGGCCGGTGCCCGCGTCGACGCCATCGCCGAGCGTACTGCTGCTTCCAAGCGCATGATCTATTACTATTTTGGCAGCAAGGAGCAGCTCTACGTCGAGTGCCTGGTCAAGCTTTATGGCGACATTCGCAAGACCGAGCACAGCCTGGATCTGGAGTCATTGCCGCCGGAGCAGGCCATCCGCCGACTGGTGGAGTTCACCTTCGATCACCATGATCACAACGTCGACTTCGTGCGTATCGTCTCGACCGAAAATATCCACTATGGCGAATACGTCAAGCAATCACCGGTGATCCGCGAGATGAGCAGCGTGGTGTTGAAGACGCTCGGCCGCTCGCTGGAACGCGGCGTTGCCGAGGGCGTTTTTCGCGCGGGTATCGAAGTCATCGACCTGCATATGCTGATGAGCTCGTTCTGCTTCTATCGGGTCTCCAACCGACACACCTTCGGTGAGATCTTCCAGATCGATATGACCGACGAGCAGATCAAGCAGCGCCACAAACAGATGATCGGCGACGTGGTGCTGCGCTATATCCAGGCATGAAAGAGACGGCACGTGCTGTACCTGCCCAATGACCGCAAAACGCCTGATCGTCATTGAGCAGCCAAAGCGTGATGCCCTTGCTGGGCTGATCCACGGCGAATGCATCGAAGCGGTCCGGCAAGGGCATCAGCACGGTGCGGCGCTCATGAACGACTGCCTGATCAGGCCCCCTGGGCCCGTCAGTGTCAGGTATCTACACCAACAGGCGAGCTCACTTCAGTCCATGCTGGCGAAATGCGCCTGCATCCTGCCAGCATCAGCAGCATTGCCGCTGATCAGCTCGAATGCCTTGACCGCCTGGAACACCGCCATCTTGCCACCGTCCAGGGTCCGGCAACCGAGTGCTCGAGCGTGGCGCAGGAGTGCCGTATCAAGCGGGAAGTAGATGATCTCGGCGACCCATAGCCGTGCATGCAGCAATCCGACGGGCACGGGTGTGCCCGGTAGCTTGACCATACCCACCGGCGTTGTATTGACTAGGCCATCGGCGTCAGCCAGGGTGGCGGCCAGGTCAATGCCAAGGCTGGTTCGGCCTGCACCGAAGCGCTCGTTGAGGTTGTCGACCAGAGCTTGCCCGCGGGCGAAATCTATGTCGAACAGCGCCAACTGTTCGACACCTTCGGTCAGCAGCGCATGGGCGACGGCAGACCCGGCGCCACCGGCGCCCATCTGCACCACACGCCGTTTTTGGACGTCAGCCAGGCCGTGTCTGAACCCCTCGGCGAAGCCCAGGCAATCGGTGTTGTGGCCGATCCGCTTGCCGTCCTTGAAGACCACCGTGTTGACCGCGCCGATGCTACGCGCCTCATCGGACAGTTCATCGAGCAACGGCACGACCGCTTGCTTGAACGGGAAGGTGATGTTGAGTCCGGTAAAACCGGTGCGCTGAGCAGCATCGAGCAAATCGGGCAGGGCGCTGTTTTTGAGTCCTAACTCATCGGCATCGATCAGCCGGTACAAGTAACGCAACGATTGCGCGTCGCCCTCACACTCATGTAGAGCAGGGGTGCGCGATGCCTGGATGCCGCGGCCAATCAGGCCAACCAGAATGCTTTGCTCGCTCATGCTGCTTGCTCGACAAACATGTGCCCAAGGTGTGCCAGCGCCATGCGATAACCTGCGCTGCCCAGACCGCATATCACCCCGACTGCAATCGATGAAACGAATGAGTTATGCCGGAACGGCTCGCGCTTGTGCACATTGGACAAGTGCACTTCGATCACCGGTAGCTCGCTGGCCACCAGTGCATCACGAATGGCCACCGACGTATGGGTCCACGCGCCTGGGTTGATCACAATACCGGCGCAACGGCTGCGGGCAGCGTGGATCCATTCGATCAATTCGCCTTCGTGGTTGGTCTGGCGGAATTCGATGTCCAGGCCCAGATCGCGAGCGCTGGCGCCGCAGCTATTAGCGAGGTCGCTAAACGTTTCGCGACCGTACTGGTCCGGCTCGCGGGTGCCAAGCAGATTGAGATTGGGGCCGTTGAGCACGAGGATGCGGGGCGTCATTGGCAGATCACTGTGTTGTTATTGGGAGCTCCGATGTTTGTACTATCTGGTTAATTCGTCAATCGATGTACGTGATTGCACGTTGAATATGTGCGATTACCGAACCACGAAGTTCGGCTGCCTGGCAGCGCGAAACTTGAATGCGCTGTGTTGGGGCCTGTCTAACAGGTCCACGCGTAGCTTTGTTGCTACAGCCGTGTTCGCGCCGTCTAGCTATCGCCATGCCCGACCATGGGGCGTCTCGTTGCCCCGACCCCAGGGGCTGCAAGCATGACGAGAGGACACCCAGGAAGCGGAAAGGACTACCAAGCCGTGCCATCCAGAGCGCTTCAGAAACTGGCCTTGACCTGCAATCCGACTACCAGCGCATTATCAATATCAGCGCCGGTAAATGCCCCAGGCTCGATGATGTACTGCAGATCCGGTCGCAGATTGAGCCAGGGTGTGACCTGATATCCATAGCTCAGCTCGATCAACTGCTCGGCACTGTCGATGGTCGGGAACTCCTGATCATTGCGCGCAGCTGCATCCTCCAGCACAGCTCGACTACGGGGGTTCGGTACGGCGCGGCCGTAGCCCAGCGACAAGGTATCCCGCGGGCGCCCTGCAAACGGCTGATACAGCACAACACCCGTGCCATACCATTTTGTAAACGGCGATGCAGCCTTGCTCGATGCCGAGTACTGACCAAAGGCATGCAAACTGCGGCCTGCCACGCCCGGGTCATTCCATACCGCCTGATCGATCAGCAGGTAGTGCCCACCACGGCCGGCCACTTCGTCATTGCGGCCAATGCGCTTGACGTTTGAGCTGTCGTAGTAATAACCCACTTTGTACTCACCCGGTAGCTCGCCCAGCAGCCTGTACACCAGCTCCACCGGCACCACCGTGCCTGTGGTGTGCTTGGGGCCAAGCTTCCAGGCACGGCTGGAGTTGCCGTTGCTCTCGGGGTCGACATTGAACGCCGCCACGCGCACTTGCCAGGCTGGCGACAGGTCGTATTTGACCCGTGCACCGAGCCGCGCGTTGGGGTAATTGGTCCAGCCACTGCCGCCGGACATGTTCAGCGGATGCCCGCAAAAGCCGGCATTCATGAAGTTGCACAGGATCCCGCTGTCGAGGCCGCCAAGGTCGTTGCCCATGGCCATGTAGCCGAGCTTGATATTCAGCGCCGGGGTAAAGTTGCGCTCATAGCTGAGCTCGGTGAGGCGGGTGTACAGGCCACCGAAGTTTTCCTGGATCGGCAGGCGGTTGCCTACCAGTTCTTCCGAAGCGCTGTGCCCGCGGCGGTCGTTGATGCTCAGTTGGACCTTGCCGGCGTTGTCCAGTCCGTACAAGCGGGACAAGTCGAACTGCACGCCAAGCTTGATGTTCTGCGAATAGCGCGCCGAGCGGTGCAGACCGCCATCGGTGTTGTAGGCGGTTTCGCCGCTGTAGTCAGCGCTGAACTTGACGCCGTTGTCTTCTAATTGATGGCGCAGGCCGCCCCAGTCGCCAGTGAAGGTGCTGCGGCGCAGCAGATCGGCTTCGGCCATGGCACCGTTGCTGGCCAGGACCAGAAGCAGGCCGGCGGTGATGGGAGCAAGGGACAAACGGAACACGAAGGACATTACGCAGCTTTCCTGGAAATCGCAAGGTGATGATGAACGGCGCCGCTAAATGCATGAGGCCGCCACTGCAACGTGTGTGCAGGAGCGGCCTCGTGCTGTACGGGAGAGGCGCCAGTTATGGCAAGGCGTAGGCGATTACATAATCGCCACGGTCAGTCGACTGGCGGGCACCGCCTGCGGTGACGACCACGTACTGCTTGCCAGTCTTGGGCGACACGTAAGTCATCGGGCCACCCTGGCTGCCGACGGGCAAGCGAGCCTTCCAGACTTCTTCACCGTTGCCACTGTTGAAGGCGCGCAGGTAAAAGTCCTGGGTACCGGCAATGAACACCAAGCCGCCTTGGGTCGACAGGGTGCCGCCCAGCGTTGGCAGGCCGATCTTGATCGGCAGGTGCATGCGGATGCCAAGCGGACCCGTGTCTTCAACGGTGCCGACCGGCACTTGCCAGGCGACCTGGCGGGTCTTCATGTCAATTGCGGTCAGGGTGCCGAACGGTGGCGCCTGACACGGGATTCCGGCAATCGACAGGAAGCGGTTCTTGTTCACTGCGTACGGCGTACCTTTGAGCGGTACCGCCCCCATCCCGGTGTTCAGTGCTTCGCCACCACTGGCAGCTTCAGCCTGATTCTGCGACGGAATCATCTGACTCCACAGCCCCAGGCGCATGTCGTTGACGAAGATGAAACCATGCACCGGGTCAGTGGAGATGCTGCCCCAGTTCATGCCGCCCAGCGAGCCCGGGAAGCTCAGCGATACGTCGGTGCCAGGTGCGGTGTAAAGGCCGTCATAGCGCATCTTCTTGAAGTCGATGCGGCACAATAGTTGGTCGTATGGCGTAGCGCCCCACATGTCCGATTCGGTCAGGGTTTGAGCACCGATCTGCGGCATACCGACCGACTTGGGCTGAGTGGGTGAGTACGGCTCGTTGGGGATGTTGCTTGGCTTGACCGGCACCTCGTCGACCTGGGTCAGCGGTTTGCCGGTAGCACGGTCGAGCACGTAGATCTGCCCGGCCTTGGTACCGATTACCACCGCAGGGACGGTCCGGCCGTCGTCCTTGGTGAAGTCGATCAGGCTCGGCTGCATCGGCAGGTCGAAGTCCCACAGGTCGTTGTGGACGGTCTGGTAAACCCACTTCTCGTCACCGGTAGTGGCGTCCAAGGCCAATACCGAGGCGCCGTAAGTGTGGTCGAGCTTGCTGCGTTCAACACCGTAGATGTCGGTGGACGATGAGCCCATCGGCAGAAACACGGTGTTCATCGCAGGGTCATAGGACATCGGCGCCCAGCTGTTCGGCGTACTGCGCACGTAGGTGCTGCCGTCGGCGGGGGCATTGCGGTCCTCAGGGTTGCCTGGGTCGAAGGCCCAGCGCATTTGCCCAGTGATGACGTCAAAGCCACGGATCACGCCACCTGGCATGTCGGTCTGTACGTTGTCTGCAACACGGCCGCCAACAACCACGGTGGTGCCGGCCATCAGCGGTGCCGAGGACAGCTGGTAGAAGGAGTCCGGTACATCGCCCAGGCCAGCCTTCAGGTTGACCTGACCATTGGTGCCAAAGCCCTGGCAGAACTCGCCAGTGTCAGCGTCGACTGCAATCAGGCGACCGTCGATGGTATTGGTCAGCAGGCGGCGCTGGCAGTTGGCGCCAGGCGCTAGCGCAGCTGCAACGACGGGTGAGCTGTTCGGCTGGGTGGGCTGGGCCAGTGGCGCAGTGGCGTCGAAGTAGGCCAGGCCGCGGCAGCGCTGCCAGACTTTCGATTGGGCGTTGATGGTGTTTTTCCACAGCTCATTGCCGGTGTCGGCATCGAGTGCAATCAGATTGTTGTGCGGCGTGCAGATGAATACTTTGTTGCCGACCTGGAGCGGGGTCAGCTGGTCTTCGGCACCGTTGCCATCACTGATAGCGACATCGCCGGTGTGGTAGGTCCAGGCGACCTGCAGCTTGTCGACGTTACCGCGGTTGATCTGATCAAGGGCGGCAAAGCGGCTGCCCCCTTCGGTATTGCCGTAGTGAGCCCAGTCTTTTTGCGCATGCGCAGGTGCGACTGCGGTCAGCCCCGGGCCTATTCCGGTCGGGGCCACGCTTGGGTGGGCGACGAACATGTTGCCGGCCGCGACCACAACCGCTACCGCCATCACACCAGCGACAGCGTAGGCACCGCGTCCAGTACCGGTACCGTTGGCGCGCTTGAGCAGCGGGTACACCAGCGCGACGACGGTACCGATCACGGCAAACATGAACAGGCGCGAGAACAATGGCCAGAACACCAGTCCGGTATCAATCACGGCCCACAGTGCGGTGCCGAGCAGGAACGCGGCATACAGCCAGGCCCCAGCGACCTTACTGCGGGCGATAAGGATGCCGGCGATCGCCATGGCCAAACCGCCGATCAGGAAGTACCAAGAGCCGCCCAGACTGGCCAGCTTGATGCCGCCAGCAGCCAGCAGTAGGCCAAGCAGGGCGATGACCGCGCCAAAGCCAACCAGAATGATTTTCGAGGCGCCAGATGCGCGCGGTGAGTCGTTCATGCCAAGGATCTCGCGATGGAATGCGCAAAGCATAAGCCCTTAGCAAGCTAATTAACAAGTTAGTACATTTATCTCCGAGATAGCGTATTGCAACGCCAACGTTGCCAAGATGCGACGAAATTATCGAAATGTGTAGGTAATTTTCTATAACATGCCGAGTTAAATGACGTGAAAATTTCGTCAAAAACATCGATTTGTCACGGCTATGTGTAGGTTGAGCTTTCAGGCATCAGACCTGGCAGCCGCCCGGTCTCATCAATCTGACCTTTCTGACGGACATTGGCTGGCCACAGTGGACCCCAGTGATCGACGAAAATGACCACCTGAGTTACCGGCGCATCAGCGATTTATGCTCACCGTCGATTTATGGCGCTGTTGTTTCTCTGCCTGTGCCACGTCTACCTTGGGCAGTAATAGGTCCTTGACGGGTAGCCAGCCCAACGTGAGCGTTTGATGTCGGCGTTACGGCGTTTATAGTAATCGGCCGCCGTGAGGTCAATTACGAGCAAAATGCTGCATACGATCACTCAGCGCCTGCTCCAGGAGGCCAAGCGCAATTTGGCTACACCGGTATGACGGTACAGGCGTTCTCCGACCCGATGAGCCTTTGCGTGCTGGTGTACGTTCACGGCGTGTTCTAACCCGGCACGGGGCAGTGGCCCAAGGCCTTCTGGAGTGACCGATGAGCATCGACAAACGCATCAAGTTTCGTCACCTGCAGTGCTTCTTGGAAGTGGCACGCCTAGGCAGCCTGGCGCGTGCAGCCGATCGGCTAGCGATCAGCCAGCCTGCCGTCTCCAAGACGCTCAAGGAGCTAGAGGATGCGCTGACCGCACAGTTGTTCGAGCGTGGTAAGGAAGGCGCCACGCTGACTGAGGCCGGGGTGGTCTTCCTGCGTTATGCCGGGCCCAGCGTGCAGACACTGCGCGAAGGGGTGGAGAGCCTACGCGGCGGAGACTTCCAACCCAGCAACGTGCGCCTTGGCGTGCTGTCCACGGTCGAGGGCGAGTTTCTGCCGGAGGTGGTGCGCCGTCTGCACAGGCGCCATTGCTCGCTGGTGATCAGCGTGGTTACCGGGCCCAGCGCGCCTCTTCTGTCGCAATTGCGCGTGGGCGAGCTGGACTTGGTTGTCGGGCGCATGACTGATAGTCCGCAGATCCAAGGACTGACCTTCGAGCATCTCTACAACGAGCCCCTGACCCTGGTGGTACGAGCCGGCCATCCACTGCTCGAGAGGGCTTTCGATACGGTCGCGCTGGAGGACTATCCAATGGTCCTTCCGACAGTTGGCACTACTATCCGCAAACGCATCGAAAGCCTGCTCGTCGAGCACGGTCTGCGTTTGCCAAATCGACGACTGGAAACCCTGTCATTAAGCCTGAGCCGGCGTTATGTCGATACCAGCGAAGCGGTTTGGGTGGCGCCGACCGATGCCGTGCGCAGCCCCCTGGCCAAAGGGGAGTTGGTGGAACTGGCGCCGCAGCTGCAAGAGGGGGGTGGCTCGGTGGGCATCTGCAGCAACGCCGCCTTACCACTGTCCCTCGGCGCACGCTGGTGCCAGGAAGTGTTGCGCGAGCTAGGCCAGGAGTATCGCGTGCACGCGTATCCATAACCCGTTGGTTATGGATACGCGGCGCCTTTTCAGTTTTCAGATCCGGCAGGCTCGCGGAAACTGCGGCGCACATGCCTGATAGTTTCCAGGCTCCTATAACGCCAACAACAGGAGACCGCCATGTCCGAACTGGACACCGGCCGTTTCGTCATACGAGACCGCAACTGGCACCCCAAAGCCCTTACGCCCGATTATAAAACGTCGATCACCCGCTCGCCGCGACAGGCGTTGGTGAGCATTGCGCAGTCTATTTCGGAGACCACAGGGCCGGACTTTTCGCACCTGAAGATGGGCGATCATGACAACGACCTGCTGCTCAACTTCAACACCGGCAGCCTGCCGATCGGCGAGCGCATCATCGTCTCCGGCCGGGTCATGGACCAATACGGCAAGCCGATCCCGCATACCTTGGTGGAGATGTGGCAGGCCAATGCTGGTGGCCGCTATCGACACAAGAACGACCGCTACTTGGCACCGATGGACCCCAACTTTGGAGGTGTCGGCCGCACGCTGACAGATAGCGCAGGCAACTACATGTTCCGTACCGTCAAGCCCGGCCCGTACCCGTGGCGTAACGGACCCAATGACTGGCGCCCAGCGCACATCCACTTCTCCATCAGTGGCCCGTCGATCTCCGCTAAATTGATCACCCAGCTGTATTTCGAAGGCGACCCCTTGATTGCGATGTGCCCCATCGTCAAGTCGATCGCAAACCCGCTAGCGGTACAGAGCCTGATCGCCAAGCTCGACATGGGCATGGCCAACCCCATGGATTGCCTGGCCTACCGTTTCGACATCGTATTGCGCGGCCAGCGCAAGACGCACTTCGAAAACCGCTAAGGACTCACGTACATGCCTATTGAACTGCTGCCCGAAACCCCTTCGCAGACCGCCGGACCTTACGTTCATATCGGACTGGCTCTGGAAGCCGCCGGTGTTGCCCCACGTCCGCAGGAAATCTGGAATCAATTGGCCAAGCCAGATGCCCCTGGCGAGCACATTCTGCTGTTCGGCCATGTCTATGATGGCAATGGCCATTTAGTGCGCGATTCCTTCCTTGAAATCTGGCAGGCCAACCATGAAGGGGTCTACGACACCCGCTTTGACTTGGAGAAGTCGTTCAACAGCTTCGGACGTACCGCCACGACCTTCGATGCGGGCGAGTGGACGTTGCAGACGGTGAAGCCGGGTGTCGTGAAAAACGCCGCTGGAGTGCCGATGGCACCGCACATCAACGTGTTGCTTTTCGCCCGGGGTATCAATATCCACCTGCATACGCGTATCTACTTCGATGATGAAGTCCAGGCCAATCAGGACGATCCGGTACTCAACTTGATCGAGCAGCCACAGCGTCGCCAGACGTTGATCGCCAAACGCTGTGAGGTGAACGGCAATCTGGCCTACCGTTTCGATATGCGGATCCAAGGCGAGGGGGAAACCGTTTTTTTTGACTGCTGAGCGTACCCATTTGGCGCTGGCTCTGTTGCCGAGCCGTCGCCAGGAGCGTAGTCAGGGCTTGGCGCGCTGGCTGTCGAACGGGCCTGAGCTGCCCTTGCGGCCTCTCAGCTCGAAAGAAGGTCCGCGCAGCGGTCCTGATTTTGCCGGTGGGCCCCTGAGGCAGACGCTGTGCACCAGATAACTTTCCCGATTTTTGGAGTACCCGCTTGAGCAGCCCAAGCAATCTACTTTTCGACTTGTATTTCACCCGGCCGGCCATGCGTGCGATCTTCTGCGACAGTGGACGACTGCAGGGTATGCTGGATTTCGAGGCCGCGTTGGCACGTGCCGAGGCGAGCACCGGTTTGATTCCCGCTGAGGTGCTATCGCCGATCGTCGCCGCCTGCAACGCCGACCTCTACGATCCGGCGGAGCTGGCACATGCAATCGTCAGCGCTGGCAACTCGGCGATTCCACTGGTCAAGGCGCTGGGCAAGCGCGTCGCCGCCCTAAGCCCAGACGCAGAACGCTACGTACACTATGGCGCCACCAGCCAGGACGTCATGGACAGTGGCTTGGTGCTACAGCTGCGCGCCGCTGTCGAGGTGCTCGAAAGCGATCTCGCCGATCTGGCCAACGCCTTGGCAACGCAGGCCGAGTGTCATACCGATACCCCAATGATCGGGCGCACTTGGTTGCAGCAGGCCACGCCGGTAACCTTGGGCATGAAACTGGCAGGCATGCTCGGTGTAGTGACTCGCCACCGCCAGCGCCTTGAGCAGCTAAAGCCACGTCTACTGGTGCTCCAGTTCGGGGGTGCTTCCGGCACCCTGGCAGCATTGGGCGAGCAGGCTTGGCCAGTCAGCGAGGCCTTGGCCCGCGAGTTGGGGCTGAATTTGCCTGAACAACCTTGGCATACGCATCGCGATCGCCTGGTCGAGTTCGCGAGCCTGCTCGGCTTGATCGCCGGCAGCCTGGGCAAGCTGGGCCGGGACTTGAGTTTGATGATGCAGACCGAGGTCGGTGAAGTTTTCGAACCTTCCGCGCCGGGCAAGGGTGGCTCTTCGACCATGCCGCACAAACGCAACCCGGTCAGCGCCGCCGTGCTGATCGGCGTCGCCGTACGCGCGCCAGGGCTGGTCTCCACCATGCTCGCGGCCATGCCGCAGGAGCACGAACGCAGTCTGGGCTTATGGCATGCAGAATGGGAAACCCTTCCGGAGCTGTGTTGCATGATTTCCGGCGCACTGCAGCAGGCGTTGCTGGTGGTATCTGGGATGGAGGTGGATGCCGAGCGCATGCGCAGCAATATCGAACTGACACAAGGTCTGGTACTGGCCGAGGCGGTGAGCATTTCTCTGGCGCAGCGCATCGGACGGGATGCCGCCCACCACTTGATCGAACAGTGTTGCCGCGAGGCGGTGGAGGAGGGGACTCACCTTCGCGCAGTGCTGTCGGCCAACACCGAAGTCAGCGCACAGCTCTGTGCCACTGAGCTTGATCGCCTGCTCGACCCGGCCCAATACCTCGGTCAAGCGCGCCGATGGGTCCAATGTGCTGTCGCTGCACATTCGAACGTTTCGCGTGAGGAGCTTTAGATGCCTACCCTACAACTTGCCGATGGCGACCTCAACTATCAACTCGAAGGACCGCCTGGTGCGCCCGTATTGGTGCTGTCCAACTCGCTGGGCACCGACCTGCACATGTGGAATGCGCAAATGGTGGCTTTCACCGAGCACTTTCAAGTACTTCGTTACGATACCCGAGGCCATGGGCGGTCGCTGGTCAGCGAGGGCCCCTACAGCATCGAACAACTTGGGGGCGACGTGCTGACGTTGCTCGACGGACTTGATATTCAGCGGGCAAGCTTCTGCGGCCTGTCCATGGGTGGGCTGATTGGCCAGTGGCTGGCGATCCATGCCCCTGAGCGTATCGAGCGCCTGGTGCTTTGCAACACGGCTGCAAAAATCGGCAATGCGCAGGTGTGGAATTCGCGCATCGAAGTCGTGCTGGCCGGTGGCGTTCAGGCCATGCGCGATCTGCGCGATGCCTCGATCTCACGGTGGTTCACCGCCGACTTCGCCAAGGCCGAGCCCGCCAAGGTCGAGCCCATTGTCGACATGTTGGCACAGACTTCACCGCAAGGCTACGCCGCCAGTTGTGCTGCGGTGCGCGACGCCGACTATCGCGAGCAGCTCGGTGCTATCGGTGTGCCGACACTGATCATCTGCGCCAGCAGCGATCCGGTGACTAACATCGAGCACGGCCGCCTGATGCAGGCGCGCATTGTCGGTGCCGAGCTGGTCGAACTCCACGCCGCGCACCTTTCCAACGTGCAGGCCAGTGATGCCTTCAGCCAGCACGTGCTGGCCTTCCTGACCGCCTAAGCGCGCGAGGACCATCCGATGGACGAGAAACAACGGTACGAAGCTGGTATGCAGGTACGCCGCGCTGTGCTGGGTGAAGCCCATGTTGATCACAGTCTCAAGCACCTGACGCCGTTCAACCAAGAGTTTCAGGAAATGATTACCCGCCATGCCTGGGGCGATATCTGGACTCGCCCGGGCCTGTCGCGCCACACACGCAGCCTCATCACTATTGCGATGCTCATCGGCATGAACCGCGAAGGTGAACTGAAGCTGCATTTGCGCGCGGCCAAGAACAACGGCGTAACGCGAGAGGAAATCAAGGAGTTGCTGATGCAGAGCGCCATCTACTGCGGCATCCCGGCTGCCAACGCCACCTTCCACCTGGCCGAATCGGTGTGGGACGAGCTTGGCGTGGAATCCCTCGATTCTGCCAGATGAATGCCTCGAGTCGCCAGGGTTGAAAGACGCGCCATCAATCGCCGAGCGGGCAGTTACGGTTGCAACGCGGCGCAGCCCTACGTACTAACTTTTTCGAACGGTCGAAGCGGGCTGTAGTTATCGGCGTTCAAGTAGGGGGGCTTGGTCAAGCATGGCTACCCTACCGAACACGCGTGCATGTAAGCTTGGATGCCCCGCACACATGAGTGCTAACAGGAGGTTCGATATGAGCAAGGTAGCTAAACCGTTTTACTTCGTCGCCATACCCCTGATTGCCGTGGGTACGGCATTTGCAGCCGTTGGCGCCTCAGGGCAGGCCGCTTTCGGGTATACCGCAGTCGGCTTGCTGACGCCTGGGCTGGCATTGCTCATAGCTGGGTATCGCAAGCGGGCCTGAGGCGCGTACTTGCCTAACTGATGGATGAGTGCAACTGCAAAATCTGACCCTTCAAACCACCTGAGGCAATAAAGGCGCGTCCCTCGATCCGCCGCGCAGCCCAGCTAACCTTGTGGCCAACTCATACTTTCGAAAGGGTTTGTTGAGCCGAGGCAGCGCCGGATCAATGCCTTCACGTTCTGCGTAGCCGGAGATGATCAGAATCGCAATGTCAGGTCTGCTAATGCGAACCGCTCTAGCCAGCTCGGTCCCACTGATGCCGGGCATGAGATGATCGGTGACAAGCAGGTCGAACGGCTGTTTAGTGTGCATCAATTCCAATGCCTGCTCACCGGACGCAGCCTCGACCACGCAGTATCCCAGCTCAGCGAGCATGTACGCCGTACTTGCCCGCACCAGTTCTTCGTCGTCCACCAGCAGCACGGTGCCGCGCACCAGCGGTGACTCCTGGAGTGGGTCGATGCGCAGTGCCTCATTGGGTTCGGTTGTGCTGCGAGGCAGCCAAAGCTCTACATTCGTACCTAGCCCTGGAGCGCTATGAAGGGTGAGCGCACCGTTAAGTTGCGAGGCCAGGCCATGCACCATGGATAAGCCCAGCCCGGTGCCTTTGCCGATACCTTTGGTTGAAAAGAATGGCTCCACCGCGTGGGCGAGGGTGGTCGCATCCATGCCAATCCCCGTATCAGCAACTGACAGGCACAGGTACTCGCCTGCCGGAAGTTTCGAGCGGTGGTCAATGTCGACCATTTCCGTGCTGGCGGAAATGCGCATCGTGCCGCCGTCAAGCATCGCGTCACGCGCATTCACCGAAAGATTGAGCATGGCCATCTCAAGTTGATTGAGATCCGCGATGGCCGCTGGCAGATTTGCCGGAACATCGACCACGACCTTGATTTGAGGCCCAATGGTGCTGGCCACAAGGTCGGCCATGCCGTTCAATAACTTTGCCACGTCCACCGAACTCGTCTGAAGGGGTTGTCGACGTGCGAAGGCAAGCAGCCGCTGGACAAGCGTCGTGGCACGTTCTGCCGACTGCATCGCACCAGCGATCAGCCGTTGCTCGCGTTCGCCGCCCACGCCCCGGCGCTGGAGCATGTCCAGGGTGCCGACGATAGGGGTGAGGAGGTTGTTGAAGTCGTGAGCGACGCCGCCGGTAAGTTGCCCCATCGCTTCCATCTTCTGGCTTTGACGCAATGCTTTTTGTACTTCTTCACGCTCTGCAATGGCTCTGGCGATCCGCTCTTCGAGGGAGGCGTTGAGCTCTTTGAGCGCGTTTTCGGCGACCTTGCGAGCAGTGATGTCTATCGCTGTCCCGGTCACGCGCAAGCACCGGCCGGTGTGGTCGAAGACGCCACGGCCTTTGGCCGCCACCCAGCGTACGATGCCGTCATCGCGGCCGACGGTTCGATAGTCCACGTCGTAGAGTGCACGGCGCAGCGGATCGATCGCTGCCGCGAATGCGTCGATCGTTGCCTCGTAGTCGTCAGGGTGTATGCCTGCATAGAAATCTTGGAGGGTGACCGGCGCGTCAGCTGACATCCCGAACATCGCCTTGGTCTGCGAAGGCCATACCAGCGTGTCATTGATGAAATCCACGTCCCAGAAGCCTACGTCAGCATGGTCAACTGCCAGACGCAGCCTCTGCTCACTGGAACGAACCGCGCAGTCCGAACGGGAGCGGTGCACGACCAGCCCCACGGTCTGGGTCACGAAATCGATGATTTCCATATCGGCGGGCAGTGGTTCCCGGCGCTCAGCGTGGTACAGGACGAATAGGCCAAGCACTTCGCCCTGGGCTGAACGGATCGATGTCGACCAGCAGGGGTGCAGCCCATGTTCGAAGGTCAAATCGCCAAGGGTGGCCCACCGAGAGCGGGTGCTGATGTCCACTGCCGCCAGGGTGCTCGAGGCATCCAGCCCCAGGTCGATGGGGGCGCCCGCAAGGGCTTCACGGTAGACGCCAGGCAGGCTGGGGCTTGCACAGTGGTGCACATGGCTTACCCGCTCATCAAAGAGCAGAATGCTCCCAACGAAACCTGAAACCGATAGCCCCTCCACCTCGCGAACGATCGCCTCCAGCGTGGTGCTCAGAGGGGTCGATGTAACCGCCAGTGCCAGGATTCGGTTTTGCGCCGCTGCAAGTGCCGCCCCACGGTTACGCGCTTGGGTCAGACGCGCATTTTCGATGGCAATCGTTGCCAGCCGCGCCAGGTTCTCCAATCTGTTGATCGTATCGAGATCATGGTCTTTTGCCTCGGACCAATATGCGCCCAACGCAGCCACCGGCAAAGGCCGCCCGATGGGCACCATCACAAGGCTGCGGACGAAAGTCGAGGAGTACGCCTGGCTGGGTATGCGTGAGTCGAGCCGAATGTCAGCGATGACAACCGTTTCTTGATGCTGCATGGCCCACCCTGAAACACAGGTGTCGGCTGGAAAATCCTGCCCTTGCCATAGGGCAGATGCCGAATCCTCGGCTACGTAGAGGCACTTGCCGTGATTTTCGAGGATGACTGTAATACCTTCAGCTCCTACCGCCGCGCGTGCATTGTCTCGCAACACGGCAACGACTTCTTCCACGGATTCGGCCCTGGCCAGGCGCTCGCTGGCATTGAGCACGTGGTTGAGGCGGTCATCGCTGGCCGGGTGCTTGGAATCATTGCGCAAACGAATCTCCCAACGGCCACAGCGTCTTGATCTGTAGTCTGGTCAGTGCGAAAAAGAAGGGGAGTGCGTTACCGGCGTTTACTGGCGGACGCGTAGAACCGGGAGTCTCTCAGAAAAACCCACCTCTAGCACTAACAAGGTGGGGAATTCGTCCTGTTTGATCATGTTGGCGACATCACGCCAGCTGCATGCACAAAGCAGAGTTTGTTCCCTTCAATATCCCGGCAATAAGCACCGTAGTAATCCGAGGCATACTGCGGCCTCAACCCAGGTGCGCCCTCATCTTGAGCACCCATCGCCAAGGCTGTACGCCATGCCGCCTGCACCTGATCCTGCGAAGCGGCGGCAAAACTTATTTGCACGCCGTTTCCCCATGTCGCCGGCAGTCCGTTGAACGGCAGTTGCACGTAGAACTGAGGCCACTCCCTGTCCGGCCTTTGCCATCCAGCACCCTGCGGGCCGCCATCGTGGTTGTCGGGCATGCGGACAAGCCCCAGGGTGGCAAGTACGGCATCGTAGAACCTGATCATGGCCGGCAGGTCGCGAGCACCTAGCTGAATGTGGCTGAACATCTACGCTCCATAAGATCCGTTGATCGACAGCAGTAACACACAGCTCATCTGAGAAAGGCAATGCCATCGCTCACCCAGTCAGATGTCACGCCCAGGGTAGCTGGGTTCAGAAAGCTTAAGGCTCACTGGCGATGAGGGGTTAGGCCCAGCAGCGCCTAGATGACCCTCACTCGGCAAAAGCCGCAACAATCGCATCCACTACAACCCTCACCCGTGCCGTGTGTGCCAGGTCCCGATGCAACACGAGCCAGGCTTCATAGGGCGTGGCCCGCTGTCGATCAGGCCAGACGCGCACCAAACTGGCATCGCGCTGGGCCATGTATTCCGGCAGCTCACCCAGGGCCAGCCCGGCGCGCACGAAGGTCGCCAACATGAGGCTCGAGTCCAGCTCCGCGACTACCCGGCCGCCGGACCTGGGCTCTCCCGCCAGTGTATCGTCCTGCCGGGCGGTTACACCTTGTTGGTAAAAGGCGATGTCATGGCCTACCAAGGCGCTGCCAGGTTCTGGCTTTCCACGCAGGTCAAGGTACCGCTGTGCCGCATACAGCCCCACAGGCCAGTGAGCCAGCCGGCGCACGATCAGGTCAGGTTGCTCCGGCCGTACGGTGCGCACGGCCACGTCGGCCTCCCTGCGCCCCAAGTCCAGTAGACGAGTGGTGGTGGTCAGAATTACCCGCACCTGCGGATGAGTGACCCGCAGTTGCTCGATCGCAGGTATGACGAAATCCACGGCCAGCGCATCGGTGGTGGTGAGGCGCACCTCACCCGATGGATGAGGATCGTTGCCCTCACCCTGGCGCTCGAAGGAGACGGCCATCCGCTCCATCTCTTCAGCCTTCTGTACGAGCTGTTGCCCGGTGGTAGTCAACGCCAGGCCACCGGTGCTGCGAAGAAACAATCGGCTGCCCAGCGTCTGCTCAAGCCCCGCCAGACGCCGACCGACTGTGGTCTGGTCGATGCCCAACGCCGTGGCTGCGGCCCGCAGGGTGCCGGCACGGTGCACCGCGAGGAAAATACGTACGTCATCCCAATTCATCGTTGCACGCTTCCTGAAGATGCAAATATGCAGCCCTGGACTGCGATTACGTGCATTTTCGCATTGATACACGCTGCATAACATAGCGGGCTTGAATCACCGTCCGAATCACGCAGCCGGCTTAAGCCGGGTATCAGGAGCACCATGCCTCGCTTATCTTTCATCCTGACAGTCTCCATGCTGAGCGCCTTCGGCCTCGTCGCCTCGGATATCTACCTACCCGCGATGCCGGGCATGGCCACTGAATTTGGCGTTGCCAGTTGGCAAATGCCGCAAACCGTCTCGTTCTATTTGCTGGCACTGGCTTTTGCGCAGTTGGTTTATGGCCCACTGTCTGACCGACGTGGACGCAAGCCCGTGCTGCTGGCCGGTGGCGTTCTCTATCTGCTGGGCTCCATGGGCTGCGCGCTGTCCAGCAGCTACATGGGCTTTATAGCGTGGCGTATGGTAGAAGCGCTGGGAGCGGCGGCGGGGCTGGTGATTGGTCGCGCGTTGATTGCCGATACCTGCGACAAGCGCACTTCGGCGAAAGTCTACGCCGTGGTTTACCCCCTTGTGTCACTGTCGCCGGCCTTGGCCCCTGCAATCGGCGGGCACTTGGCCGTGGCGTTCGGCTGGCGAGCCGACTTTCTGTTCGTTGCCGCATTCGGGGCGCTAGCACTGCTTCTGGCACTGTTTGTATTGCCTGAAACGCTACCGGTCGCGACGCGTACCAGGACGGGACCCTTCGCCGGCTTCGGCCGCGTACTGGGTGACCGCAACTTTTGCCGCTACACAGTAGTGGTGTGTTCAATCTACTGCGCCTGGTTCGTTTATTTGACGCAGTCGCCATTTCTTTTCGTACAAGCAGGCTTGAGCGAGGCGCAAAGCGGGTGGCTGTACGTGCCGCTTACTTTGGGCATCATCGGAGCTAACCGGTTGACCCGGCGGTTGCTTGACCGCTTGCCTTACGACCGTATTGTTGCGATAGGCATTACCTGCTTCGTAGTGGGCGCCATGGGGTTCCTTCTGGCTTATACCATGGGGTGGCGCAGCGTGACGGCCGTGGTGCTGCCGATGTGCCTGGTCAGCCTGGCCAACGGCTCGTCGTTGTCGCTGGCGATTTCGGGGGCTATCGCCAGCGAACATGGGCATGCGGCCACTGCATCGGGGATGGTGGGGTTTTGCCAGATTGGCAGCGCAGCCGTTGTGGCAATGGGTGTGAGTGCGGTATCAGGCACAGGGTTTGGTGTACTCGCCGGGGCGGTGGCGGTGTTGAGCTGTGTGGCATTGTCTGCGTGCAACCCTTTGGCCTATCGCAAGCAACCGGCGCAGCGAGGGTAGCGCGCTCGGGTTGGCCTGCACGCTTAATGCTGGCTCAGCGCTTCGCCCAGTTGCGCGTCGTCAAGCAAGGCCTTGGCCATCGCGCAGAGGTAGTGGGAAGCCCAGATCAAGTGCTGCTTGTCTTCCATCAAGCCGTCAAGGGTCATGTCCCGAGCGTAACCCATTAGCTCCGAGGCCTGCTCGCGGGCCATCTCACAGGGTATACCGGGCTCGATACGGAAGAGAGGGCTTGTTTGGTCGGTGCCCTGATAGAAGGTGGTTTGGCCAACGGTAAACGTGGTTTCTTCTCCGGACATCTTCGTTCTCCTCAAAAGGGTGCAGTGCTTGCACGAGCCACATCGCTGGCGAACCAACACCCAGCGGGGTGAACGGACGGTTCGCCATGCGAGCGCACTTTTCAACAGTTACGGGTCAATGGCAGATTGGATGCTTCGGTCGCATCTGGACATGCGTTACCGCTGACTCGAGCAGAGCCTTCAGCGTCTCGAGTTCATGCAGAGAGGTCAGCATCAGCACCGAAGCGGGCGACCTGAAACCCAGTGACATGGCCTGTTGCACCACGGCGGCCGCGCACGTGGCGTATTCGGTGGCCTGGACCAAAATGTCTTCAAGGGAGCCACTGTGAAGAGGGGGATCGGGGACGATCTTGAGCATGGTTCAACTCCAACGTGGAAGGAGGAACTACCACATTCAGGCCGTCAAGCAATGAGGGTGGTAGCTGTACGCGGGTTGACGGACCGAGACGTTGGCACTCGGCGCACCACAGGGTGCCCGCACGTACAGCCACCATAAAGTGTGCACATGAGGCAGCGTTCTCGGTCCGTCAAAACCGGTCGCTGAATTGGCAGCGACCCGGCGAGACTAGAATCCACACCGTTCATGTGCAACAACAAATGGGCGCAGGGAGTATCTTTGGGAAATGGCCTACAGGGAAGGGCTTAAATCTGATTTTTTCGCAATGCGATTGCTGCACTGTCACCCCTTGGCGTCTTCGATGATTGAACACACGGACCTAGCTCATCCACCTTTGTCCAATACCTTGGTACGTTCGCCTATGGGCAACATGGATATCGAACCCACGCGTCAGTACCTGAAATCACTCATCACGCCAGACCAGGGCCGGTCATGACTTATCGCACGCGCACGCTTTCACTCCTTATCTTTTTTTGTGCAGCCTCGCTTACTGCCTGCGTGCCGTGGAAACGGGAGCGCGCAGCGTACGCGGATGTTTGCGAAACGAAGCACGAATTTCAGGTTGCAGGCCTGCCAGACGGCGGAGCCATCCACCTCGAAACCTACCTCTATGATTACTCCGCGCGCTGGCGCGACGAACCATTCGAGCAGGTGCTGCATGTACAGTACCCAGGGGAAAAATACCCGCGACCGGAATTCTATGTACAACTGATCGCTTACAACGAGGGGCGTCAGCGGCCTGCGTCCGGTTCCGCACGCGGGGCCGCGCCGATACCCATCCTCTATGACAGCCGGCAGGCGTTCATCACCCTCAATGACGGTTCGCGATTGAATGCCAGACCCGAGCTTTATCTGGGTGGCCCGGTATATGACTATCCGACATTCGCGCCGCAGCAGGCGCGACCTTCGCCGTATGACATCAACGCAGACGAAGTGCACAGCAAAATTCCGAAGATCACCAACAACAAGCGTTACGGGTCCGTTTATGTGATTTTCCCGACGGACACGTTTGACGCCGAGTCCAAGTGGACCATTCACCTGGGCAATCTGCAGGTGCAGGGTCAGGACGTCGCCATCCCACCGTTGCAACTGTGCTATCAACCGGTCAAGACGTGGATCGGGATCGAGCCGCTGATGCGCCCCTGAGTGAGCGCGGGCCGGAGGTAATGTGATCTCTCTGTTTGAGGCAGCGTTGTGCCGCTATGGGCTGGCGCCCCTGCACAACCGCAGGGGATTGATCTTGTGCGAGCGCGTGCGCAGCCCATCCAAGGCTGCCTGGCAGCCCCGGATGTAGCAGTCACTATGGCGGGCAGGGGGCTCTACCCCCGCCGCTCCTCAGAAGCGAACCGTGATCCCGGCATTGACCGAATGGAACCGGGAATCAGAGCCAAACTGCCCTTGATACGACAGCCCTACATCGGTCTGACGGTTCAGCTGCACCTTCGCCCCCACTTCAGTGAGTGCCACGTTTCGCGTCTGGGCAATCCCTTGCACCTCGAAGTTCGGTCCGCCTGCAAACGCCTGCTCATTGCGTGGGTCCAGGTCGCCGTAGGCTCGGCGCCAGCCCAGGGAGCCGAACAGTTGGGTATCGTGACTGGCCACGCGTGTGTGGGTCGAGGCCCGCATGCCGACCGTGGAGAACCAGGTGTCCTGTTTCTCGCTCGACACGTTCAGGGCCGCTGCGCCGCCCTTTTCGCGGAAACGGTCGGCGTCGTAGTTCACGTAGGACACCCCTACGAACGGCTCCAACGCCACCGCGCCCAGGCCGATGCGGTAGGCCGCTTCGCCACTGGCTTGCAGCGTGTTGGCGTCGCGCTTGCCCTTGAGATGGTCGCTGTAACCGGCAAACGCAACGTTGCGGCTGCTGTCGAGCTTGTGCCAGGTGTAGCCCACATCTGCACTCAGGCGCAGCGCGTCGATCTGGGCGCCGGTGTACAGGCCCAGGTGATAGTTGTCGCTGTGACCCTTGGCATCGCGGTCATCGGCATCGAACTTGGAGCGGCTATAACCGCCGTACACGCCGGCACGCCAATCCTGGGTGATGCTGCCGTCTGCGCCGATCAGCACACCGCCGGTGCGTTGGTGCAAGCCGCTGGCGCCGTTGTTGCCATCGAGCTTCGACCAGTTGCCGAACACTTGTGCCCATGCGCCGCCTTGCGCCTCTGGGGTGGCCGGCATCAGGTTCGATGCCCCTGTCGGCATGTGCACGGTGTTGTTGTCCAACAGACCGCGAACGCGGGTGCCGAGCACCCCAGACACGACCTGACTGTTGGCAATCAGCGCGGTGCCCGTGCTGCTGTGGTAATCACCGGACAGCTGATCGATGGCATTGCGGGCACTGGCTGCATCCAGTACCAGCAAGTTGTTGTAAAGCCGCAGGGGGGCGCCGCTCTGTTGCAATCCACTCAGGGCACCCGCCGTATTCCACTGGTTCTGTGTGAGCGCCACGGTCTGGAAGATGCCCGGGGTGCCTGTCGTTGGCGGTTGAACAGGTGGCTCGACCGGCGGCTGTACCGGGGGTTCCACGGGTGGCTCGACCGGGGGCTGCACCGGGGGCTCGACGGGCGGTTCTACAGGCGGCTGCACCGGGGGTTGGACAGGTGGCTCGACCGGCGGCTGCACGGGCGGCTGCACGGGCGGCTCGACCGGGGGCTCTACAGGTGGCTGTACCGGCGGCTGCACGGGCGGCTCGACCGGGGGCTCTACAGGTGGCTGTACCGGCGGTTCCACGGGAGGCTCCACAGGCGGCTCCACAGGTGGTTCGACAGGCGGTGTAGTGCCTTTCTGCGCAATGGTCAGGTTCAGTTCATTGGCGGTGCGCTGCAGGCTGACATTGAGAAATGCCGAGTTGGTGAACGCCTGCGCATACGCGGTACCTGCTGCTGCGCCCTCCACCACGCCGCCCTGGGCGGCCAGCAGGGTGTAGGTCTGGCCGGTCTGATAGCTTTGCGCATCGTTGAGGGTGGTCACGTCTACACGCGTACCGCGCAGGGTTGCGCTGCCGCTGACGTTAACCCGGTCGGCGCCGCCATTGCCTGCAATGTCGGCGGCGTACCTGGAGCCTTCGGCCATGTCCAGGTCGCCCTTGATGTTCAAGGTGCCGAGTGCCGCTTCACCTGGCGACAGCGTACCGCCCGAGGCTACCTGCGTGCTCCCGACCTGTCCGTTACCGGCCAGCACGCCACCTGCCAGTACTTGGGCACGGTTGCTGTAGTTGCCAGAAGCGTCGGTATGCCCGACGGTACCGTTGACCACCAAGGTGCCGTTGCCCACACTCAGCAATGACGTGCCTCGTGGGTTGGTCTGGTCTACATCGCCGTCGAGTACCAGCCGCCCGCCACGCACTACCGTGCTGCCGGAAAGGCCCGTCAGGTCGCCGCCCAAGGTGGTGTCGCCACTGAACGCGTACACACGGCCCGCGCCACTGATGCGGTTGTTCACTTGCAGGTTGCTGTCGGTATGGTTGAACGCCAGCGCACCGCTGCCGGCGCCGAAGCGAATGGCGGTTTGCGGATCGAGACGGCCCGCCGCCTGGGCAGAACCGGCGCTGATGGCATCGATGTCGGTACGCGCATCGTCCCGCACGACGGCACCACCGATGCTTAGCGTGCCACGGGCGGCGGAGTTGATGCTGGTCAGCTCGCTGATGTCGATGCCGTCGGCGCTGCTCAGCTCGGCGCCGTTGGACAGGGTCAGGATGGTGCTGGATGTCGTGGTGCCCAGCGTCATGGCGCGCGTGGCCAGACGGGTGCCTTCACCGGAGACATTGACCTGGGTGTTACGGCTGACGTTGGCCGAGCCCAGCGCCATGGAGTCGCTGGTCAATACGGCGCCGTCACTCAGGCTCAGGTCGTTGCGGTTTCTGAAGGTGCCGGTGTTGTCCCAGCGGGTGCCAGCGCCTGACAGTTCGCTGATCGAGTTGATGGCCACGCGCTCACTGACCAGTTGCCCACCATCCTTGAGGTTGATGCGCGAGTCGTACAGGAACACGCCACCGGACGTGACGTTGACGGTGTCTACTTTCGAGCCCTGGCCGCTGACCAGCAGGTTGGCCCGCGACAGTGCGTTGCCGGCATTGCCATTGTCACTCAATTGCAGGTCCCGCACCGACACCTGCCCACCGCCAAGCACGTTGAGAGTACCTTGCCCGGCGCCACCAATCACGATGGTGTTACCCAGCACCGCGCCGGTGCGTGGCACGTTCCAGCGCGTACCAGGGCCCTGCACGATGACCGTGGCCATCGCCGTGCTGGCCGCGTCGTTGGTGGACGACCCACCGATTCGGCCGCCGAAGCTGGTGACCTGGGCGCCATTGTTGAGCGTAAGCGTGGACGGCGTGCCGTTGCTGGGGCGCAGCACCACAGCGCCGTCAATGCCTCGGTCGCTGCTGAAGGTGTCCTGACCGCTGTCGAGCACATAGTCGGCCGCGTACGCGCCGGGTGCCATGGCGAGCGTTATCGCGAAGGTGAGGGGGGATAACTTGAACAAAGGGTTCATAACGACTCCGGAGACTCCATGAGATGCCACCTGCGTGGCCACCGAGCCCGAAGGGCTTGGTGTTCCTGTATACGGCGGTTAACAGGGGGAGTATCGGGAGCGACCCAAGACGGTGAAATAGTACGAGTGTGCTAGTGGGGCGCCCACTGTGACGCACTGCACACTTCTCAGCCACAGGTGGCCGATCCGCCGCGTTCAAAGGCTGTTACGCCAGTAATGGCCTTTTGGTTATGGCCCTAGGGCCTCAGCTCGCCGGGTCTTGCCCCAGCACCTTGCTCAGCGCCACACGGGCATCTTCGAGCTGCACCAGGGAGGCGTGCCGGGCGCCAAGCGCATCGCCGTTCTGGATAGCCGTCAAAATGGCTTTGTGTCGGGGGAGGGCGAGCTCATCAAAATTGGGGCGCTGGTTGGAAAAGCGCACTGATTCGCGCAACGCCATCGACAGCATGTTGCACAGGTAGGCGAGCAGGTCATTGTGGGTGGCGTCGGCAATACGGGCATGAAAGTCCAGGTCTGGCTGCAGCCGCTCATCCGGGGTACGCGCTGCCTCCATTCTTTGATAAGCCTCGCCAATCGACGCTACGTCCTCTGTCGTGGCATTGGTGGCGGCCAAGGCGGCGGCAGCGGGCTCAATGACCCAGCGCACGCTGGACAGGGTATTGAAGAACTCCTGTTGCGGCGTTGCCTGCATCAGCCAGTGCAGCACATCGGGGTCGAGCATGTGCCAGTCATGGCGGGGTCTGACCAGGGTGCCGACGCGGGGGCGCGCTTCTACCAGGCCCTTGGCCGTGAGGGCGCGCATGGCCTCGCGAAACACCGGCCGACTGATCGCGTAGGTTTCGCACAGGCTTGCCTCGGACGGCAGCTTCTGCCCTGGGGCGAGTTGGCCGGACACGATCTGCAGGCCCAGGTCCTGGACCAAGGTAGCGTGCATGCTCTTGCGCGTTGAGGGCTGGCGGTAGTTCATGGGGGTTGTGCGAGGTCCTTCTGGCGGGGCTCGCATCATAGCACTGATAAATGCAGGGCTGTTTTGCAGCGCCTTGAGGGCGGACAGAGGTGGTCCCTGCGGGCCTCGGCGCTCTAGCGGGCGCGGGAGCTGTCGGTGCATGGACGGCTCCACGGCGTTCAAGCGGCAAGCGGCACTGTGCGCCCCTGTTGTATTGAGCCAGTCACGGCCCCGCTTGGGGTAATTTCCCTGGGCTAGTGAGAGTGCTTGGGCACCGCCGCCCCGCGGCAGCCGACGAGAAAGTCGAAGTCGCAGCCCTCATCGGCCTGCATCACATGGTCCAGATAGAGCTTGGCATACCCCCCGGTAATCAGCTGTGGCGGTGGCTGCAGATCCGCCAGGCGGCCGGCCAGCTCCTGCTCGTCGATGTCCAGGTGCAAGCGGCCTTGCTGGCAGTCCAGCTCGATCCAGTCGCCTTCGCGTACCACGGCCAGGGGCCCACCTGCGGCAGCCTCTGGCGCAACGTGCAGCACTACGGTGCCGTAGGCCGTGCCACTCATGCGCGCGTCTGAGATGCGCACCATGTCGGTTACGCCTTGGGCAAGCAGCTTGGCCGGCAGCCCCATGTTGCCCACCTCGGCCATGCCGGGATAACCCTTGGGCCCGCAATATTTCATCACCAGGATCGAGTTGGCGTCCACATCCAAGTCTGGGTCGTTGATGCGAGCCTTGTAGTCCTCGAAGTGCTCGAAGACCACGGCGCGCCCCCGATGCTGCATCAGCGCAGGCGTGGCCGCCGAAGGCTTGAGCACTGCGCCCTTGGGCGCCAGGTTGCCCCGCAGGATGCAGATACCCCCGTCGGCCACCAGGGGTTTGTCCAGCGGGCGGATGACGTGCTCATCATAAAGTGGCGCGGTGTGGCAATTGTCCCACAGGCTTTTACCGTTTGCGGTCAGCGCAGTCGGGTTGGGCAGCAGCCCATGCTCCCCCAGGCGCCGGATCACGGCCGGCAGACCGCCGGCGTAATAGAACTCCTCCATCAGGAAACGCCCCGAAGGTTGCAGGTCGACCAGCGTCGGCGTACCCCGTCCCACCCGCGTCCAGTCCTCCAACTGCAGGTCTACGCCAATGCGCCCGGCGATGGCCTTGAGGTGAATGACGGCGTTGGTCGAGCCACCAATGGCGGCGTTCACCCGGATGGCATTTTCGAAGGCTTCGCGGGTGAGGATTTTCGACAGCCGCAAGTCTTCGCGCACCATGTCCACGATGCGCATGCCCGACAAGTGCGCCAACACGTAACGGCGCGCGTCCACGGCAGGGATGGCAGCGTTGTGCGGCAGCGAAGTGCCCAGCGCCTCAGCCATGCAGGCCATGGTCGAAGCCGTACCCATGGTGTTGCAAGTGCCGGCTGAGCGCGACATGCCTGCCTCGGCAGAGAGAAATTCGTTCAGGTCGATGTGGCCGGCCTTATAGGCCTCGTGCATCTGCCACACGATAGTGCCGGCGCCAATATCCTTGCCTTTGTGCTTGCCGTTGAGCATCGGCCCGCCGGTCACCACGATGGCCGGAACATCACAGCTGGCCGCGCCCATCAGCAACGCAGGCGTGGTCTTGTCGCAACCGGTCAGCAGCACCACGGCATCGACCGGGTTGCCACGAATGGCTTCTTCCACATCCATGCTCGCCAGGTTGCGCGTGAGCATGGCCGTGGGGCGCAGGTTGGATTCACCGCTGGAGAACACTGGGAACTCGACCGGGAAGCCGCCTGCTTCCAACACGCCTTTCTTGACGTGCTCGGCGATCTTGCGGAAATGCGCGTTGCACGGGGTCAGCTCCGACCAGGTGTTGCAGATGCCGATGATCGGTTTGCCCTGGAACTCGTGGTCCGGAATGCCCTGGTTCTTCATCCAGCTGCGGTACATGAACCCGTTCTTGTCGGCGGTACCGAACCATTGGGCGGAGCGCAGTGAGGGCTTGCTATCGGACATGATGGACACCTTATTAGTATTACTATTTGTCTTTATGCCGCCAAATTTATCGCCAAAAAACGAACATGTGAAGGCTTGTCGTTTTAAATAGTAATACTATAAGATCAATTTCCTAGGTCAGCGGTCTGCCAAAAAACCTCGGCCTGGTGTTGTACCCATTACAAGAACAATTGGAGACATCGCCATGATTCAGGAGCAGCGGCTCGTCCGCCTGATCACACTCAAGCTCATCCCTTTTCTGGTCCTGTTGTACCTGGTGGCGTATGTCGATCGCTCGGCGGTCGGCTTTGCCAAGCTGCACATGGGCGCCGACATTGGCCTGGGCGATGCTGCCTACGGCCTGGGCGCCGGGTTGTTCTTCATCGGCTATTTTCTGTTCGAAGTGCCCAGCAACTTGCTGCTGGACCGCTTTGGCGCACGCCGCTGGTTTGCGCGCATCTTGCTCACGTGGGGCGCCATCACCATTGGCATGGCATTCGTGACCGGGCCGAACGGCTTCTATGTGATGCGCTTTCTGCTAGGGGCAGCCGAGGCGGGGTTCTTTCCGGGGGTGCTGTACTACATCACTCAGTGGTACCCCGTGCGTCATCGCGGCAAAATTCTGGGTTTGTTCATCCTTTCCCAGCCGTTGGCGATGCTGCTCACAGGGCCGCTTTCCGGCGCATTGCTGGGTCTGGACGGCACCTATGGCCTGCACGGCTGGCAATGGCTGTTCATCTGCATCGGGACCCCTGCGGTGCTGTTGGCCTGGCCCACCCTGCGCCTGCTGCCCGATGGCCCGGCCAAGGTACGCTGGCTCAGCGACGCGCAACGCACCTGGTTGCAGGAACAGCTGGCCGATGACCTGCGTGAATACGGCCAGACCCGCCACGGCAACCCGCTGCATGCACTCAAGGACAGCCGCGTGCTGCTGTTGGCGCTGTTCTACCTGCCCATGACCCTGAGCATCTACGGGCTCGGGTTGTGGCTGCCCACCTTGATCCACCAGTTCGGCGGCAGCGACTTGGTCACCGGTTTCGTGTCGGCGGTGCCCTACCTGTTCGGCATCATTGGTTTGCTGGTCGTGCCGCGCAGCTCGGACCGCCTCAACGACCGTTACGGTCATCTTGGCCTGCTGTATGCCCTGGCCGCAGCGGGGCTGTTCCTCAGCGCCTGGTTGAGCGTGCCGGCGTTGCAACTGGCGGCACTGTGCCTGGTGGCGTTCGCCTTGTTTTCGTGCACGGCGATCTTCTGGACCCTGCCTGGGCGATTCTTCTCCGGGGCCAGCGCTGCGGCCGGCATTGCCTTGATCAACTCGATCGGCAACCTGGGCGGCTACCTGGGCCCATTTGGCATCGGCGCCTTGAAAGAACACACAGGTCACCTGTCGTCCGGGCTGTATTTCCTGGCCCTGGTCACCCTGTTTGGGGTGCTGCTTACCGGGGTTGTCTACACCCGGCTGGAGCGCCGACAGCGTGATGCGGCCGCTCAAGTGGCCGGCGCCTCCCGATAATTTTTCGCAACCGACAAGCGAGTACGACCATGCGATTGATCCAATTTGAAACCGCCACCGGCCAGCGCCATGTCGGCGTGGTGGAAGGTGAGTACGTGTTGCGCGTATGTGGCACCGACACCACCCGCGAGCTGGCCCAGCAGGCCATTGCCGCTGGCCGGACCCTGGCCGACCACGTGCAGGTATTGAGCCTGGGTGAGCGTCACGATTACCGGGCGCTGTTGGCCGAGGGCCGGGTGCTGCCGCCGCTGGATCACCCCGATCCTGCCCATTGCCTGGTGACCGGCACTGGCCTGACCCACTTGGGTAGCGCCGCCACGCGCGACAAGATGCATCAGCAGCAGGCCCAGGACGCCGTGACCGACAGCATGCGCATGTTCCAATGGGGCATGGAAGGCGGCCGGCCACCTGCAGGGCAGGTGGGCGCACAGCCGGAATGGTTCTACAAGGGCGACGGTGCCATCGTCGTGCGCCCGGGGGCAGACCTGCCGCTGCCGGCGTTCGCCGAGGATGCCGGAGAGGAGCCTGAGTTGGTCGGCCTGTACCTGATCGGCCCTGATGGCACGCCCTATCGCCTGGGCTACGCGCTGGGCAACGAGTTCTCCGACCATGTGATGGAGCGGCGTAACTACCTTTATCTGGCCCACTCGAAGCTGCGCGCCTGCAGTTTTGGACCGGAGCTACGGCTGGGTGCGCTGCCGGCGGACCTCGAAGGGACCAGCCGCATCCTGCGTGATGGCCAACTGGTATGGAGCAAGCCCTTTCTGTCGGGTGAGCAGAACATGTGCCACAGCTTCGAGAACCTGGAGTTCCATCACTTCAAATACGACCAGTTCCTGCGACCTGGCGATATTCATGTGCACTACTTCGGCACCGCGACGCTGTCGTTCGCCGACGGCATCCAGGCTCAGCCCGGCGATACCTTCGAAATCAGCCTGCCGGCCTTCGGCGAGCCGCTGCGCAACGCCATTGCGCCAGCAGCCAAGCAGGTGCGGCCAGGGAGGGTGAAAAGCCTGTAAGCCCACCTCTGTCATTCAGAGTACGTGCCCCGTGGCCCAGGGAAGCGGTCACGTGCGGCCACTTCAATTTCTTAATTCAGGAGTCATCATGACTGGAAGCAATTTCATTGGCGGCCAACGCAGCGCCGCGGGCAGCGTGCGCCTGCACAGCCTCGATGCCTGCACCGGGGAGGCCCTGCCGGTCACCTTCAGCCAGGCTACCCCCGAAGAAGTGGACGCAGCAGCCCAGGCCGCCGAAGCCGCTTTCCCCGCATACAGTGCCCTGGCGCCCGAGCGCCGCGCGCAGTTTCTCGACGCTATCGCCGATCAGCTCGATGCATTGGACGACACCTTCGTCGCCACCGTATGCCGAGAAACCGCCTTGCCAGCAGGGCGTATCCAAGGCGAGCGTGCCCGCACCAGCAACCAGATGCGCCAATTCGCCAAGGTGCTGCGGCGCGGCGACTTTCTTGGCGCCCGCATCGATCGCGCACAACCCCAACGCCAGCCGCTGCCACGGCCTGACCTGCGTCAGTACCGCACCGGCCTGGGTCCGGTGGCGGTATTCGGCGCCAGCAATTTTCCCTTGGCCTTTTCCACGGCCGGTGGCGACACCGCCGCTGCGCTGGCGGCAGGGTGCCCGGTGGTGGTCAAGGCGCACAGCGGGCACATGGCCACGGCCGAGTGGGTCGGCGAAGCCATCGAGCGGGCCGCTGTGGCGACCGGTATGCCCGCTGGCGTGTTCAACATGATCTACGGTGGGGGGGTAGGTGAGGCCTTGGTGCGCCATCCGATGATTCAAGCCGTAGGCTTTACTGGCTCGCTCAAAGGTGGGCGTGCCCTGTGCGACATGGCGGCTGCTCGTGCGCAGCCGATACCGGTGTTTGCCGAAATGAGCAGCATCAACCCGGTGCTGGTGCTGCCAGGTGCGCTGCAAGCGCGTGGCCCACAGATCGCCCGGGAGCTGGCCAACTCGGTGGTGATGGGGTGTGGGCAGTTTTGCACCAACCCGGGGCTGGTCATCGGTATCGCTGGCCAAGCCTTCAGCGACTTCCTGGCGCAATTAGGCGCGCACCTGGGTGACGAGCCTAGCCAGACCATGCTCAATGCCGGAACCCTGCGCAGCTATTGCGCCGGCGTCCAGCGCCTGCACCAGCACCCAGGGATACGCCACCTGGCCGGGTCCGCACAGGAAGGCAACCAAGCCCAGCCCCAGTTGTTCATGGCGCAGGCGAGCCTTTTGTTGCAGGGCGATGAAGTGCTTCAGGAAGAAGTGTTCGGACCTACCACGGTCGCCATCGAAGTGGCTGACGAAGCCGAACTGCGCCGGGCCCTCGAAGCGCTGCAGGGGCAACTGACGGCCACGTTGGTCGCTGAGGCTGAAGATATCCAGCGCTTCGCCGCGCTGGTACCGGTGTTGCAGCGCAAGGCCGGGCGCCTGCTGGTCAATGGCTACCCGACTGGTGTCGAAGTGTGCGAGGCGATGGTGCACGGCGGGCCTTACCCCGCTACATCCGATGCGCGCGGTACTTCCGTAGGCACCCTGGCTATCGACCGCTTCCTGCGGCCCGTCTGCTTTCAAGACTATCCGGACGCGCTGCTGCCCGACGCCCTCAAGAACGCCAACCCGCTGGGCCTGCTGCGCCTGATCGACGGGCAGCATAGCCGCGAGGCGCTTGCATGAAGGCTTGACGGTACTGGTACCTGAGTGTGTGCCGTCTGGTGAGGGTCAGGCGGCGCTTGCTTGATGAACCCCATTCAGTCAGTCCACCGCCACAGCGGCTCGTCCAGCAGGCCCACGTCTTTGAGTTGCGTCTTGCCTTGCACCTTGTCCAGGGCTAGCAGGTTGCAATCCTCACATTGGCTGAGGGCTTCGATCAATGGCGCGCTGTGCGACACGACCCACACCTGGCTGTGCTCGGACGCGCGAATGATCAGCCGGGCCAAGGCCGGCAGCAAGGCTACATGCAGACTGGTCTCCGGCTCATTGAGCACCATCAGGGCCGGTGGCCTGGGCGTCAGCAGGGCGGTCATCAGCAGAAGATAGCGTAAGGTCCCATCCGAAAGTTCTGCGCAGGTCAATGGCCTGAGCAATCCATGCTGGAGCAGCCGTACGCAGAATAGCCCGCCAGGGGGAGCATCGATGTCCAGGCGGCTGCCGGGGAACGCGTCCTCCAGCGCGGCATTGAGGCCTTCCACGTCACCGATTTCAATGATGGTCTGCAAGGCGGGGGCAAGGTTACGCCCGTCATGATGCAGCACTGGCGAGCGGGTGCCCAATTGGGGCTGGCGGCAGGGTGCATCCCGATCGATCCGAAAGTGATCGTAAAAACGCCAACTGTTGATGAAGGCGCGCAACTGCCCGATTTCCGGTGCCTGCCGTGGGCGGCCCACCACACTGAAGAAGCTTTCGCTACTGTCGGCATGCTGATCAAGTATTGTCCAGGCGTTACCTTCACGAGCCTTCACCAACGCATTCTTGCGCTCGACCAGCGCCGAGGCAGGTCGGTAAGCCCCACCTGCCCAGATGGTCTCACTTTTGATTTCCGGATCGAGGATGAAGGCTGAGGGGTAAGCCAGGGGGATGGGCAACCCCAAGGAGATGGCGAATCCGTAATCCTCGGTGGCAAAGCCCAGCCGCAGGCGACGGGCATCGCGCGGGTGCTGCCCCTGGATCGGCACTTCACCGCGCATCATGCGTGCACTCGGTTCCGGGCCCGCCCACCAGGTCGAGTCCAGCCCACCTTCGCGGGCGAGTGCCTGGATGACCCCGCCCTGTGCCGTTTCGGCCAGCAGGCGCAGCGCTTTGTACAGATTCGACTTGCCGCTGCCGTTGGCTCCGGTTACCACGTTGAGCTGGCCCAGTGGCAGGACAAGGTGATTGATGGAGCGATAATTGCTGATGGCCAGGGTAGTGAGCATGGCGTTCTTCCCATCGACGATGGTGCAAGTTTGGCCTCAATCAAGCACCGAGGCCAACCCTTGCCCATGTCGACCAGCCGACGCGGGCCAATCGCTGACGGCGATGGCTAGATCCACAGATCATTAGGCGCCGTGCGCTCACCGCCCTCATGGCCAGTGTTGAGGACGCCACATGGCTCGATCATCAGCAGCTTGGCCTCGCCCTCGGCCGCTGTTCGATGCTGTACACCCCGCGGCACCACGAACAACTCGCCGGGCGCTACATGGGCGCTGCGTTGCGGCAGGTCGATGCGCAGCGTCCCTTCGAGTACCAGAAAGGCTTCATCGGTTTCCGGGTGCGCATGCCAGATGAATTCCCCTTCGATGCGTACAACCTTGAACTGGTAGTCGTTCATCTGTGCAACAACCCTGGGGCTCCATTGGCTGTCGATCATCGACGCTTTCTGGTTCAGGTTTATCGGATGGGGCTGAGTGTGTTGACTGGATTCGTACATGGTGGTTACTCCTGGTTGGAGCACGCAGCCTATTGCAGCTCAGTGCCTGCACGCTTGTACGATCCTGCACGTTGCTGCCCTGGCCGCAGGCGTTCGAGCCAGCGTAGCGGCGACACCCCATAACTGCGGGTGAAGTGTCGGGTCATGTGGCTCTGATCGTGAAAGCCTGCCGCCAAGGCAGCGTCGACCAGGGTGAAGCCATCGAGCAACAACCGACGCACATTGTCCAGTCGCCTCAGGGTGACGAAGCGATAAGGGCTGGTGCCGTACAGGGCCCGAAAGTCCCGAGACAGGCTCCATTGCTCACGGCCGCTGGCGTGCTCGAGCATCTCCAGGGTGATGCCCAGGTGCAGGTGCTCCAGAATGAACGCCTTGGCGCGTTCGGCGGACCGGTAATCCAGGCGCTTGCGCCCGCGTGGCTTGCCCGCGACAGCGCGCAGCGCCATGGCCAGGTCATAGATGGCGTCTTGCTCTTCCAGCTGCTCGAGGGGATGGTCCACAGCCTGCACAAACGGTTCGCTAGCATGGAACAGGCGCGGGTCACTGGAAAGCCCGCCAGGCACGAACGGTAGCGGCTGCCCGCCCAGTGCGGCCTGAATCAGCGCAGGGTCGATGTAGGCCATGCGGTAGCGAAAACCTGCCTCGGTGCCGGCCATGCCGTCGTGCAATTCATCGGGGTGCAACACCAGCGTGTTGCCCGCAATGCCGTGGCACAACGAGCCTTTGTAATGAAAGCTCTGTACCCCGGCCAAGGTACGGCCGACGGAGTAGGTGTCATGCCGATGAGGATCATAGCCATGACTACCGAACCACGCTTCGATCCGCTCGACAGCCCCATGTTGCTGGCTGCGGATGACCCAGTCCGAAACCGGGGGCATGTTGGACGAACGTTTCATGGCACAGGTCCCGGCGGTTCACGGAAAGGAAAGACAACGCGCTATCATAAGCCCCAATCCACCTCACCAGAACCCACCATGAACCGTCAGAAGAAAATCAAGCAACTGCTCAAGGCACACGCCAAGAAGGCCAGCGCCAAGCTGGCACCGCGCAGTACCAAGCCCAAGTACATCAGCAAGGCCGATCGCGAGAAGCTGGCGCTGCAAGCGGCCGCGGATGCCGCAGCGCAGCGCGATTCGCAGGCCTGAACCTCAGGCGTCTGACAGGGTTTCTTCCTGCTTGTAGATCCTGAAGCCGCGCGCCTGGTAATTGCCCAGCGCGGCAGGGTGATCCAGGGTGCAGGTATGCACCCATACACGCTGCGTGCCGGGCCAAGCCCAGGCGCTACGCACCGCCTGGCTCAACAGCGGACCGCCAAAGCCTGCGCCCAGAAATTGCGGGGCCAAGCCGAAGTAGCGGATCTCGGCGTTGCTCCCATCAGGGCGATACAGTTCGTAATAACCGGCAATGGCGCCCCGGTGATAAGCCACCCAGGTGCGGTGAGCTTCCTGCTCGACCTGCGCCTGCCACTGCGCCTCGCTCCAGGCGTCCAGGTCGCCCCACGACCAGGGCGTGCCGACCAACGTGTACAGAAAGCGGTTGAAGGCTGGTTGTGGCACCTCGCATTCGACGATATGCAAATCCGGGCGCTGGGGCTTTTCCACCAGTTCGTCTGGCGAGGTCATTTCAAGGTAGTACGTGGTGCAGGGTGTTTGCATCGTTCATCTCGCGTCGTCCACTGAACAGCTTGCCAGCATGCCTGTGGCTTAGCGCCTTTGCCACCTGCGGATGGGATCACGACAGGCGTGCTGGGTTGGCAAGCGGTCGACTGTCGTTGTTGCAAACGCTGGTTTGGCGCAGAACGCCGTCAAAAGCTTCCGATTGAACGTTTCAGCGCGCAGGTACGTCGGTATTTCTAGTCTTTTGCTTTGGAGGTTTCCATGAAATATCGCGCACTCGGCAACACCGGTCTGTTGGTTTCGGAGCTGGTCATTGGCACGGTGCCTTTCGGCGGACGAGGCTCGTTCGAGAAAACCGGCAGCGTCGATGTGGACCTGGCCAAGCGCATGTTCGCGGCCGCGTTCGACGCCGGGGTCAACCTGGTGGACACCGCCGACCTGTATTCACATGGGCTGGCCGAGGAAATCGTCGGCAAGGCCTTGGGCGAGCGTCGCCAGTCGATCATCCTGGCCAGCAAGGCGCGCAGCCCGATGAGCGACAACCCCAACGACAGCGGCGCTTCGCGCTATCACCTGATTCGCGCATGCGAGGCCAGCTTGAAGCGCCTGGGGACCGACCATATCGACTTGTATCAGATCCACAATTGGGACGGCGTGACGCCAGTGGAGGAGACCCTGGCAGCACTGGATCATCTGGTGCAAAGCGGCAAGATCCGTTACTTCGGTACGTCCAACTACACTGCCTGGCAAATGATGAAAACCCTGGGCAGCGCGCAATTGAACGGCTGGCAACAGCCTGTTTCACAGCAGATCTACTACACGCCCGAATCGCGTGAGGCCGAGTACGAGTTGCTGCCGATGGCGATTGACCAAGGCTTTGCCACACTGGTCTGGGGCCCGCTGGGTGAAGGCCTGTTGACCGGCAAGGTCCGTCGTGGCCAGCAGACGCCCAAGGGCACACGTCAGGGCAATGACTGGCCGGAACCCTACGTGCACGATCGTGAGCGCGCCTACGACATCATCGAGACCTTGATCGCGGTCGGCGAACGCCACGGTTGCTCGCCGTCACGCGTCTGCCTGGCCTGGCTGAAGGATCGCCCGGGTATTACCAGCGTGATTACCGCTGGCCGCACCCTTGATCAACTGCAAGACAATCTGCAGGCGGCAGACCTTGTATTGACGCAAGAGGACCTGAAGCAGATCGAACAGGCCACACGCATCGCGCCGCAGTACCCCTACTGGCACCGCATTGCCGCTGGCATGGACCGCATCGATCCTGCTGAAGCGCCGTTCATCGAGCTGTACCGAGAGACCATGAAGTAGTCTGCGCCGCCGGATACCGGGTCGTCTTGCCTGCTTGGCGAGGCGATCTCGGGAGTTGTGTGAATTATTTCCTGTCTCACCGGTCAAGTAATGAGTCCCCAACCTAGACCGAGGTGCTCATGCACGCCTTCACTGTTCGCTACTCGCTCAATGGCAATTCGACCGACCATACTTTTGAGTTGGACCAGCCTGAGCTGGCCCTGCACGAGGCCGCCTGGCACCTGATCGTGCTGCACTTTGGCGACGGCGAGAACAGCCTGGTGATGCCTTCGGCCGACGCCACGCCCAATGAGATCCTGGCGCAGGCCGAGGTATTGGGGTTGACGGACATCGTGGTGGCCTAAGTAGCTGGCTAGTGGGCTCAAGGCGGTACTGGCTTGATCCCACGTGGGAGCAACTGTCTTGCCCGATTTATTTAAAATCTAGCCCGCCCCCCCAGGGGGCGCGCTTGTCGCGCGGCCACGGGCGAAGCCCGTGCCATCCAGCGCGGTATTGGATTGATGGGCAAGCCCGCTCCTGTATGAGTTACGTCGGCTTCCTGCTCTAGGTCCGCATAGGCTGTGGCAAGACCAGATCAAGCCAAGGCTTGTCCGTCCTTAGCATGGCATTGAGCCGTACGATCAATACCCGCATACAGGCTACGAGGGCGACCTTGGCAACTTTTCCGCGTCCGCGCAGCGCCTCATAACGAGCCTTGAGTGCTGGGTTGTACTTTATCGCCACAAGGCATGACATATACAACGATCGCCTGGCCTCAAACCGCCCGCCCGAGATAGAGCGTTTGCCCACGGATTTTCCGCTGTCGTGGTTAAAAGGCGCCACCCCGACCAACGAGGCTATTTCTTTGGACTCGACACGCCCCAGTTCTGGCAGAAGTGTTATCAGCTTGCCCGCCGTTACCAGCCCAATGCCTTTGACCTGGACCAGCTGAGTAACCCGTTCATCTTTCAGGGCTTCCGTTTGCTGGCTGATCGCTTGCTCAATCAGCTTGATCTGCGACTTGAAGTGCTGAAGGTTGGCTTTCAGAAAGTCGGACACCGCGCTGAACTGCGCCTGTTTCAGGCGCCTGCGGTCGTCATCACGCTGCTGAACCAGCCGATCACGTTGCTGCAGCAATTCTCGCAACAGCGCACGCTCCGGGCTGATCCGCAGGGTGGGCTGGTCTGGAATGACCTCAGCGTAGTGGGCCAGTACTTCGGCATCGATGGCGTCGGTCTTGGCTTTGACTCCGATGGATTCTGCGAACGCTCGGGCTCGCCTGGGATTGACGCGTATGACCTTGTAGCCCGCGTCCTGCAAGAACCTCAGGATATTACGCTCATAGCCACCTGTGGCCTCCAGCAGAACACGCTTTATGCTGAGACCGCAAAGGCCATCGAGCAACGCTTCGAATCCCGCTGGATCATTGCTTACATGAAGTCTGGTGCCCTGAGGCCGTACCGCAGCATCAAGCGAAAGACTAGAAACATCGATACCCAGGTAGGAAACCATCGCCTAAATCTCCTAAACTCAACACTGTGAGAGGACTTTGGCTTGGCCCACGCTTGTGATTCGAGATCAGAGCCGCGTCCAACTGTTCGGGCTCTCGCCAAAGTGGAACGGTGAATGGCAGCTTGTGCTCCCACTCGTGCTCAAGGCACCTGCGGCCTTCAGCTTGCCATTCACCGCTCTCACTCCAGATTCTAATCTCTAATCAAGACACAAGCGGCCGGTCCGGCGCCCCGGCAAGACGGCTCCTACACGAGATGTGCAGGGCTTGAAAGAGCGCGCAAGGTACTCAGCACCCTAAGTCAGCTCGCAGTCATCACCTTCGCCATGACCACCGTTCGCTCGTCTCCATAGCGCACTTCACGAACGGCCGTATAACCTAGCCTTGCATAGAAACCTTGAGCAGTGAGTGAAGAAGGCACCTGCAACTGCCGGACCCCAGTGTCCCGCGCTTCTTGCTCGATGTAGCCCATCAGTTGTTCGCCAAGACCCTGGCGCTGGTAGCTCGGGTCAACGAATACACTTCTCACTACGTTCTTCTCAAGACTTGCCGTTGCGACGACCACGTCGCTCTCCAAGGCCACCCATACAACCCGCCTGTCCAGCGATTGGACCACGGCTTGGGGCGTGAAAGCGCGCGCCACGCGCGCCAGTGTGGCGGCGTCATAGTCTGCTGCGTTGCTGTGGCGCAGTGCAGCCAGGATAACCCGGCTGATGCTTTCAGCGTCCAGGACGCTCGCCGCTCTGATCACCCTTGCTATCAACCTCGTCCCCCTCGATTGCGACGGACGGGCTTCAACCCGATCGAACGCCTGCGCCCGCGCTGTTCTCGAATAACTGTAGGCCTCATCCATTCTTTCGAGGTACGCGGCAATGAACAGAGATCCCATGGCACAGGACGGCGCTGACGATGACATGCCCGTTTCACCGGACCCGTCGGTGAACCCTGACAACCCGACCATACCTGATCCGGACGATGATCCGCTCATGAACGAAGAGGAGGGTGGAGACATGGAGGATTCCGAGCAGCCGCCCATGGATGTGAATACGCCCAGAGAATAACGGGCGTCGTTCAGTGTCCAGCCACGCCTCGCCGATTTGGCACGGATGCCAGCGGCAACCGCTTTGACCAGACTCACGCTATTTGAGCGCCTCAATCAGGAGAATGCATATGCCGATCGACAATAATGGTCCTGCAGCACCCTACCCAGGCCCGGCGCAGAACAGCCCGGACACAGGCGAGGGGCACGGTTCAGGCCTTGAGCAGACCCCTTCGGAACCCAAGCAAGGTGCCGGCCACGCTGGCGGCGAGCGCCCCGAGGACTGGAATCCACCCCCAGGTAATCCAGGCTCTGACCAGGACAGCCAGGTGCCACGTGATAATGGTACCGCACGCACCCATGAAGACCCTGGCGCAGGGGATGCAGCGCTCGAGGAAGACATGAAGGACGTGGAAGCGAACAACTCGGTTTCGCAAGAACACCCGTGATACAGGGTTAAATCCGAGGCGCTGGGGCTGACCACAGCGCCTTTGGACAGCGCTAGCGGCGGCGCAGCAGGGCTGCCAGCGCTACCGTCAACGCAACCGCCGTGGCCATTGCCAGCACAATGGTCGGCATGACCCCCAAAGCCCTCATCAGACCCGACAACATCAGGTAGAACGCCAGCACACCCACTGCGCCTATGGCGTTGCCGCGCACCATGGCCGCCATCCCCGCGCGCCCGTTCTGCACGTGAGCAAATACCATCAATGGCCAAGCGATGACCGGGATTGGCGCGAGCATGCCGCTGGTCTGGGGTCCAAGCCAGGCTGCCAGGTGCGTGGTGATCATCAGCAACGCCGTTGCCGAGACCATGCGCAAGGGGATTTCCCAGTAACGATGCCGTACACGTGCCAGCGTCTCAGGCTTGGGTTCATGCCCGCTGGCGACGATCAGAAGTACGATCAGCGCCAGCGCTACGCCTATCGACACATACAAATGGCCCCAGTGCGTAAGCACATAGGCGACCAAGCCGTAGAAGACGATCGCCAAGCCCGCAGCAGCCCCGATGGCAAGCCTGCGTGTTGCATACAGGTAGAAGGCGTAGGTAGCGAGCACGGCTGCCAGGCCGCCCAGTGCTCCGGGCACGGCGTTCAGGGCAAAGTCTGTCCCTTGCTCCAGGCTCAGGAAGGTCATCACCAGCCCCGACGTGATGGGCATGCCCGCCAGTAACCCCCCTAGCAACCCACCCCAGCGCCTGGAAGCGAGAGAGATGGCCCACATCAGCAAAGGGGTAATGGCAAGTTTCAGGTAGAACAAGGTCATCGCGGCGCGTTCCGGCTCTCAAGACAGTGCCGACTTTACCCTGTTGAATGCCCGGATGCCCGCCACTGATGCCTACCAGGGGATGTTGCGACCGTCCCAGCCCCAGAAGCTGCCCGTCACGTTCGGTCCGAGACGCCCGATCAGCTCCACGATGCACTGCGCGGCAAACGTCGTCTCGAACAGTTTGCCCTCAGGCACGTTGCCTTGGAACGGCCTTGACAGTTCCGTGTCCGTTGTACCCGGGTGCAAGGCCAGAACGGTCGCGTTAGGGTTCAGGCGCTTGAGTTCGATACTGGCTGTGTGTAGCAACTGATTCAGCGCCGCCTTGCTGGCCCGGTAGCTGTACCAACCCCCCAGACGGTTATCGCTGATCGAGCCCACGCGGGCGGACAGTGCAGCGAAGGTTGCAGGTTGCTTGCGCAGCAAAGGCAGCAGGTGTTTCAGCAACAAAACCGGGGCGAAGGCATTGGTGGTGAAGTTTGCGTGCAGGCTGGCAAGGTCCAATTGCGCCAGTGACTTTTCGGCCTTGGCGTTTTCCTGATGCAGGATCCCCAAGGTACTGATGACAAGGTGCAAGTGCACACATCGCTCGCCTGCTTGCGCGGCCATGGCGCCCAGGCTGGCCTCCTCGCGCGCGTCGCAGTCCACCAGTAGTACACGATTGGGGTGAGCGTCGGCCAGCGCCCTCAATGCCTGGTTCTGCGTGGCGCGGCGCGACACCGCTATCAGCTGATCGACGTCTTCGCGGGTCGCCAGCGCGTTGCACAGCGCGAGCCCGATTCCACGGCTGGCCCCGCAGACCAGCACGCAGGCGTTCTCGTCCAACCCTGGTATGAGACTCATGACAGGCACTCTCTGGCCATCGTTTCGGTCAAGGGTAGACCGCCTCAGTCATCCGGATTTCCATCGACATGAGGTTCAGTCGTCGGTATCCGGTTCGCCACCCCAAAGGGCACATGCACCATCGGCAAATCGCCCGCAGGCGAGTGCAGGTGGCTGCGCTGGTCATCGAAGAAGACATGGGGCTTGAGAATCGACAAGACGCGGGGTTTCTCCATGCCGCCCAGGAAGAAACACTCGTCGGGCGATACGCCCCAATCTTTGAGGGTCGTCACCACCCGCTCATGGGAAGGTGCATTGCGTGCCGTGACAATGGCGATGCGCAGGATGCGCTTGTAGTGCGGGTCATCTTCGAGCTTGCGGTCTTCGAGCGTGCGAATCAGCGACAGTTTGCGATACAGGTCGGCCAAGGGCCCAGGCGTATGGGGCACGCGCTGATGGGCCTGCTCGTGGGCCTGGAATTCATCCAGGCTGTTGCCACGCTTGTAGACGCTTTCGGCTTCGTCGTCGGCGATCACGCCATCGAAGTCGAACGCCACGCGCAGCTCGGTATCGATTTCGTCATCGTAGATACGGGTCGGCAGAACACGACCTGCGGGGTAATTGGCGTCGATGGCTTTCTGTACGTCCTCTTCGTTGGCGCTCAGAAACAGCGATGCGTTGAACGCTGGTATGTACTCATACGGTGAACGGCCCGACATGAACGCGGCGCGGGTGATGTCCAGGCCGTAGTGGTTGATCGAGCGAAATACCCGCAGGCCCGTTTCCGGCGAATTGCGCGATAGCAACACCACCTCGACGGGCAACTGCTCGGGGAACGCCTGGTTGATACGCAGAAAACGACGGATAAACGGAAACGCCACGCCTTTGGGGAAGGGCTCATCCAGGTTCTGTTCCTGATGCCATCGGTACGCTTCGACACCCTCCTGGGTGTAGATGTCGTCCGAAACGGTAAGGTCGAACAGCGCACTGGAGGCAACGCCAATCACCAGTTTCTGTTCGATGGGGTAAGGCATGGGAAACTCCCTACGGCCCCGGCAGAGGCGCAAAGTCAGAGGGGGATGTAGTCGTTACGCGAAACGACCGGTTTGTGCGGCCCTTCGACCAGGTGCACGTACAGCCCGTCCACGCAGTCGATGGCCAGACAGTCGTCCACGCTCAGCACCGCATCGGTGTGCGGCTTGAGCCAGCCGGCCTGCATGTGTTGCTTGCCCAATGCCTTGGCATCGGCCTTGTTGCGGGCGCTGACCAGCACATAGCGGTGCGCTTCGCCGAACACACCGCGTTCGTAGCCGCCCAGGTTGATGAAGTACAGGCGCAGCGCACCGCGTTTTGCAGGGTAGGGGTGCAACTCCACTCGCATGCCATCCACGCCGTCCACTTCCAGCCAGGCATCGATGTGCAGCCCCTGCTGGCTGCCGAACCATGCGTCGCGCAGTTGCGCATAGGCCTGTTGCAGGCTGGGTGCCTGGGCGAACACCATGTCGTGGACCTCGATCTTGGCCCCTGCATGGCGTCCCCCCAGCATGACGATATAAAGCATGAGGTTTCCTTGTTGAATCGATCATCGCATGGCGTCATTTTGCAGCATCCGCACGCCGCTTCAAGCGCAGTGCTTGGCGCCTGGGCACAAGAAGGCTAGTGTGGTCGAACCTTTGACTGCGAGATAGCAAGATGCGCACTCCTTTTCTGTTCCTGGCGATGCTCTGTGCACCCCTGGTGCAAGCCGCCGAGCACTGGACGTTGAATGACCAGTTCGACCAGGCGTTCACGTTGGACGACAAGACCCGCGTGGTCATGGTTGCGCGCAGCATGGCCACTGCACGGTTGGTCAACAATGCGGTCGAGCATACGCCAGAGGGCTATCTTGAAGCGCGGGGCGTGGTGTTCGTCGCGGACATCGAGAAGATGCCCAGCATGGTGGCAGCGGTGATGGTGCCTGCCATGCGGTCGGCCAATTACCGGATTTTGCTGGATCGGGACGGCGAGGTGGCCAAGGGCTATGGCGGGGACCGCGAATCGGTGCAATGGCTGGAGGTTCAGGACGGCAAAGTGGTGACAGAGCAGCGGTACAGTGATTTACCCAGTTTGAGGCAGGCACTGGTTAAGATGGCTGGGCGGGTTGCAGGGGGTTGATGCAGTGGCGTGACCGTTGAAGCGCAACGCGCAAGCGCCTGGGTTTGGAGCAAGGACACGCTTCTTGCCGCACCAGGACACCACCGCATCACGCTCAGCCATCAGCGGTGGATGCGACGGGCCGAGCAACCCAGGAGCCAGGCTTCGCAACTTGAAGGTGTGTGGCCGCTTTGCGGCTTTGGCGATGTGAGCTGCGAAACTGAAATCCTGGGGCCGCCATGCGGCCCATCGCGGCCGGCCCGGCGCCCCGGCAAGTCCGCTTCCACACTGGAACTGAGTGGCCTTCGAGGGATGTGCAACGATTCAACATGCGGCATAGCTGGATGTTGCTACTGCTGCTTCCAATCAGAGAAGACTGAAGCAAACACCAGACGTCCTCAACCCGCCACCATGGCAAACCCCACGCCGAACCGGTTCCACGCATTGATCGTCGCGATAGCCAGTGTCAGATTCACCACCTCCGCTGGCTCGAAGTGTTCCAGCAGCGCCTCATATTCCCCCTGTGGGGCACCACAATCGGCCAGCCGTGTCAGGCTTTCGACCCACGCCAACGCCGCTCGCTCACGCTCCGTGAAGTAAGCCGTCTCTCGCCACACACACAACGTCTGCAGGCGGGCCTCGCGCTCCCCGGCTTTGCGCGCGTCGTTGGCGTGCAGGTTGACGCAGTACGCGCAGCCATTGATCTGCGATGCGCGCAAGCGCACCAGTTCAAGCAGATCATGCTCAAGGCCTGTGCGGGTCAACGCCTGCTCCAGGGCTGCCATGGCCTTGTAGGCGTCAGGGGCTTGTTTCGACCAGTCGATGCGGTGTTGCATGGCGCTCTCCAGAAACGCATTAGGGTGGCGCCACAATACCCTCGGCCGCCGATACGTCCGATAGCCAATCCGCTCATCTTCGGGGAGGCCAATCCCGCCATTCGCATCCCCACTGACAGGCATCCAATCTCTTCATTTCTGTCACTGCCGCCGACTCAGGATAATGACCCGTCCCATCCAAGGAGATTGAGCCATGCCCGACGTCCGTTTCATGCGCGAAGCCCTCGAACTGGCACGCGCCAACATCGCAGCCGGAGGACGGCCGTTCGGTGCCGTGCTGGTGTATGAGGGCCAAGTCGTTGCGCGCGGTGTCAATGAAATCCACCGCTCACAAGACCCGACTACCCATGCCGAGATGCAAGTCATCCGCCAGGCCAGCCAGGCGCTGGGGCGCGCTCGCCTGGATGGCGCAGAGGTGTATGCCAGCGGCCACCCATGCCCCATGTGCCTGGCGGCCATGCACCTGTGCGGTATCAGCCAGGCCTGGTTCGCGTATGACAACGAGGAAGGCCAGCCTTACGGGCTGTCCACCGCTGACGTGTACGCGCAGATGACCCGTGCGCCTCAGCAGCAGTCATTGCCGCTACGCGCCCTCAAGCCCGACGGCGAAAATGGGCTGTACGCTCAGTGGCAACAGGCCAATGCCCAATGACAGCAGTCTGGAGAGCGATGCTGGTCGTGCTGCTGGCGTTGAATCTGCGACCGATTCTGACCAGCATCGGCCCCTTGCTCGATCCAATGCGCATCAGTACCGGCCTGGGTTATCAGCAAGCGGCATTGCTGACGGCGCTGCCGGTGTTGTGCATGGGAGCGGTGCCATTATTGCACCCTTGGTCACGCCGATGGTTGAGCGAACAGGCCGGCATGCTCGGTGGTCTGGCGGCCATCGCGCTGGCGTGTCTCTGGCGGTTGCAACTCGAAAGTGCCTGGGCACTGCTTGCCAGCGCAGTGCTCGCCGGCCTGGGCGTGGCGGTGGTGCAGGGCATGATGCCGGGCCTGGTCAATCGCTGGTTTCCAGGGCGGCTTGCTGGCGCAATGGGCCTGTACTCGGCTGCTTTGATGAGCGGCGGCGGGCTGGCTGCTGTGCTGGGCCCGCACCTGGCCGAGTATGCCGGGCAATGGCAGGTGGGACTGGGGGTCTGGGCCGCGCCGGCGCTGGTTGCCATGCTGGCATGGCTCATCTTGCGGCCACGCAACGCACAAGCCCCTGTCTTCAAAACAGTCAGCGGACACTGGTTTGGCCACCGACGGGCCTGGTTACTGGCGGTGTATTTCGGCCTCATCAACGGAGGCTACACCAGCATGGTCGCTTGGTTTCCAGCGTTTTACCTGGAGCAGGGTGGCAGCGCACAGGGCGGCGCCGACCTGGTGGGGCTGATGACCCTGTTCCAAGTACTGGGCGCATTGGGCCTGCCGCTGCTGCTCAGGCGCTGGGTAGATCGGCGTCCAGGCCTTGCGCTGGCGCTGTCGATCCAACTGGTGGGGTTCATGGGGTTGCTGATGGCGCCCACCGCAGCACCCGGGCTTTGGGTAGCGTTGATCGGGTTCGGGCTGGGCGCCTGTTTCAGCCAAAGCCTGACCCTGACCCTCGAACATCTTCCTACGCCAGCCGAAGCCGGCGGCCTGGCGGGTTTCGTCCAGGGTATCGGCTTCATCATCACCGGCTGTGTGCCATACATTGTCGGGTGGCTGCGTGCGCTCGACGGTGATTTTCAAAGCGCTTGGATTGTGCTCATCGCCAGCGTGGTGACGATGCTGCTGGTGACGTTGGCCTTCAGCCCGCAAAGCTACGCGAAGGCCTTGGCTCGACCCGCCGCGGTCGATAGCGTCGCTGTCCTCAGCTGATTCGCCGCAGGGTATCGCGCAGCCGGTCGAGTGCCGGGTCGATGTCGAGCATTTCAATGGCACCAAAGCCCATCAACAGCCCTGGGCGCACTGGCGTTTCATTGAAAAACGGGGCAAGTGAGTAAATGCCCAGGTCGACCTTGCGGGCTTGTTCTACCAGGTCCTCCACATCGACCCCTGGTTGCGCCAAGGCGCTTAGATGAAAACCGGCCTCGGCGGGAATGACCCTGAGCCAAGGGGAAAGGTCGTCGTCCAGCCGCTGCAACAAGCGATCGCGGCGTGCGCTGTACACTTCATGGCAACGGCGGATGTGCCGGTTCAGATGCCCCTGTTCCACGAAACGGGCCAGGGCCCACTGCAGCAGGGTCGGGCTGTGCCAGTCGCTCAGTTGCTTGGCCACGCAACTGGCCTTGAGCACGGCCTCTGGCAAAACGGCATAACCCAGGCGCAGCTCCGCAAGCAAGGTCTTGGAAAACGTGCCGACGTAAGCCACAAGGCCATGGGAGTCAAGACGCTGCAGCGCGTCGGCCTTGGGCCCTTGATAGCGGAATTCACAGTCGTAGTCGTCCTCGATGATCAGTGCGCCCAATGCGGCTGCCCGGGCCAGAAGCGCTCGCCGGCGTTTTTCGCCCATCGGCATACCCAGTGGGAACTGGTGCGAAGGGGTGACATAGATCAGCTGCGCGCCCTCGGCTATCTGGTCAACGCACAACCCTTCGTCATCCACCGGCACCCCCTGCACCTGGGCGCCCAAGGCCAGGAACAACTGCCGTGCCGGCGGGTACCCCGGGTCTTCCATCGCGACCTTGCAGCCAGGCTCCACCAGCACCCTGGCGATCAAGTCCAGGGCCTGCTGTGCGCCGTTGCAGACGAGGATATCGTCAGCCGTGCAGTGCACGCCCCGGGCGTAGGCGATGTGGTGGGCGATGACCTCGCGCAGCTCCGCAAGGCCCTGGGCTGGGAAGTGCCGCTGGGGGTGATGCTGGCTCCGCCGCCCGGCGTAGTTCAGGCAACTGCGCCACAGGTCGAACGGGAATAGTGCCTTGCTCGCCACGCCGCCGATGAAGTCATAACGCACCGTCGATAGCGCTTGGCGTTGGCCTAGCACGGTGGCGCGGGATTGCCAGCGCCTGAGCGACGCATCGCCGGCAAGGGTCAAGGCACGTGGCCGCGCGCTGCGCTTGGGTTCAAGCGTATTGATGAACGTCCCCCGGCCGACCACCGCGCTCAGCAGGTTGTCCTGGGTGAGGCGTGCATAGGCGTCCGCGACGGTCTTGCGCGACACGCCCAGTTGCTCGGCCAACAGGCGGCTGGGCGGCAACTGGCTGCCAGCGGCCAGGTGACCACGCTCGATCCCCGCGCGCAATTGCGCGTAGAGCTGGGCAGCCAAGCCTTTGCGGCCCTCCAGGCGAATATGCAGTTCCATGGGGCATTCCAGAGCAAGAGAGCGCTCAGGATAGCGGATTGCGTACGGCAAAGGCGCTTGCTCCTGCAGTAGCAAGATCGCTTACGACCTGGCCATGCTCACCGTGATATAGCCTTTGCCCGATAGGATGATGCGGATGCGTGTTTCGTCCGCAGGGGCGCTGCGGCAGCGCTTGATGAGCACGCCTTCCTGTGCGACGGCCTTCATGTGATGGGTGATGGCTCGGCCCCGAACGTCGAAGAATGCTTCACTGGCGAGCAGTTCGATTCGCTCGATCAGTTGTCTGGATTGCTCATCGGTGACGCAGAAGAACATGACACCAGAAAGATGAGGGTCCTGGTCCGGGTTGGTCAGATCATGGGTAAGCAGTTCGCGCAGGTTGCTGCGCAGTTCGGCAAGAAGGTGCGGAGTGTCGAGCATGCGCAGCGTCCTGTGTGAGGGGCGACTGCGCCGATCATGTTTTCTGCCATGCCAAGCGACAAGTAGGACGGTTCCTAAGGTGGCCGGTGAAAAATCCCAATCACATGAATGGGCAACGCTCAAACGTGCAGTGATCGAGATGCTCACGGCAGCAGGGCCGCCTACTCCTTGTGCGTCCCGGCGTGGTCCTCTGCGTGCCTGACTGCCTCTTCGACGATCTCTACCCAGTGCCGAACCGCAGTGCGCCCTGCGCCATTCAAATGCACCTGACAGCCAATGTTGGCGGTGGCTATCTCGTCCGGTTGCCCGCGTTCCAGGGCCTCCAGCCGGTTATCGCGCAGCTGCCTGGACATCCCTGGCTGGGTCAGCGAGTAGGTGCCTGCCGAGCCACAACACAGGTGAGCATCGGTAACCGGCGTCAAGGTAAACCCGATTCGGATCAGTAGCGCTTCGACAGCCCCACCCAGTTTCAGGGCATGTTGCAGCGTGCATGGGCAATGAAACGCCAGGCGCCGCCCCGCGGGTACCGCCAGCTGCTCGATAGGCGCATCACCCAGGACTTCCACCAGGTCACGGCACAGGCTGCTGACCCGTGCCGCCTTGGCTGCGTAGGCCGGGTCAGCGGCCAAAAGGTGAGCATACTCGCGCACGAACGCGGCGCAGCCGCTCGCTGGAATCACGATCGCCTCGACGCCGGCCTCGACGGCCGGCCACCAGGCATCGATGCGCCGTCGTGCGCGCTGCAAGCCTTGCTCCTGGGCATTGAGGTGGAAATCGATGGCTCCACAGCACTCCCCGGCCGGTGCAGGGGTCACGCTGATGCCGACGCGGTCGAGCAGGCGCGCCGCCGCGGCGTTGGTCGCCGGTGACAATGCCGGTTGCACGCACCCCTCGAGCATCAGGACGCGTCGCCGGTGGCGTACGGCAGGGCGCGTCAGGTCAGCTGCCTTGCGCAGCGGAACCTTTTCCCGGGCCTGCGCCGGTAGCCACGGGCGCAGGGCTTGGCCAGCTCGGAGCAGGGCTCTGAAAACAGCGGGGCGCACCATCGTAAAGCGCAGGCCGTGACGCAACAGGCGCTGGCCCATTGGCCTTGGCACCTGCTGCTCCACGACGGCCCGGCCGATGTCCAGCAGGTCGTGATAACGCACACCCGACGGGCAAGTGCTTTCGCAGCTGCGGCACGACAGGCATCGGTCCAGGTGAGCCTGAGTGCTGGTAGTGGCGGGCTGGCCTTCGAGCACCTGCTTGATCAGGTAGATACGTCCACGCGGGCCATCGAGCTCATCGCCAAGCAGTTGGTAGGTGGGGCAGGTCGCTGTGCAGAAGCCGCAGTGTACGCACGCGCGCAAGATACGTTCTGCCTCGTCGGCGCGCTCGAGCGTGCGTGCGCTGTCACTCAAGTTGGTCTGCATAGGCTGCCCTCAAAGGTCCGGGTACAGACGGCCAGGGTTGAAAATGCGCTTGGGGTCCAGCTGGGCCTTGAGGCTACGGTGGTAGCGCATCAGCGGCTCCGACAACGGCGGATAGTGGGCCTGGCCTGGGGTAAGGCACAGCGCATGGCCGCGAGCCTGCTCGGCAATGCGGTGAATGGCGTGGGCTGGGGCATCCGTGCGCAGCCAACGCTGGGCGCCTGCCCAGTCCAGCCATTGGCGCCCTGGCAGGTCCAGTTCTCCTGTCGCGAGAGGTACCGACACACGCCACAAAGGTTCGCTGCCCTGGGTGAAGAATGCCAGGCGCTGCTCACGAAGTTGCGTCCAGAACTCGCCGTCCACGCACTCGCCGCCAAGGCGCTGGCGGGCCGACGCTACCGAACCCTCGCCACCTTCCAGGCGCACGAACAGCGCTTGGCCATCGTGGCAGGCGCCGCTCAGCGGCAGCGGTTGCGCGCCCCAGCGCGTGAGCTCGGCCAAGGCCTGGCTGCGGTCCATTCCAAGGCGCAGGCTTACGCAGTGCCGCGGCACGGGCAGGACCTTGAGCGATACCTCGGTCAACACGCCCAGACAGCCGAAACTGCCTGCCAGCAACCGTGAAAGGTCATACCCGGCTACGTTTTTCATTACCTGGCCGCCAAAGCGCAGCAAGCTGCCCTGGCCCGTGATTACTTGTGTGCCCAGCACGAAGTCGCGCACTGATCCTGCCCAGGGCCGCCGGGGCCCGGACAAGCCAGCCGCCACCATGCCGCCCAAGGTGGCACCCGGGCCCAGGTGCGGTGGCTCGCACGGTAGCATTTGTCCGTTATCCTGCAGCGCGGCCTCTATGTCGCGCAAAGGCGTACCGGCGCGAGCCGTCAGCACCAGCTCCGTGGGGTCATAACTGACGATGCCGCGATGGCCGCGTGTATCAAGTACTTGCCCGTGGACGGCATGGCCGATCACCGCCTTGCTGCCGCTGCCCTGTATGCACAAGGGCGTACCTGCATCCAGCGCTTGGCGTACCTGGTCAAGCAGCGCCTGGCTTGCATCCTGGTCCGCGTCCATCAAAACCGCTCCAGGGCAGGGAAGGGCAACTGCCCATGGTGCACGTGCAACGCACCGAATTCGGCGCAACGGTGCAGCGTGGGAATGTTCTTGCCAGGGTTGAGCAAGCCCTGCGGGTCGAATGCAGCCTTGACCGCGTGAAACACGCGCAGCTCGTCATGAGTGAACTGGGCGCACATCTGGTTGATCTTCTCCCGGCCAACCCCATGCTCACCGGTGATGCTTCCCCCCACGGCCACGCACAGTTCAAGGATTTTTCCACCCAGGGACTCGGCCCGCTCCAGTTCGCCAGGCCGGTTGGCGTCGAACAGGATCAGCGGGTGCATATTACCGTCACCCGCATGGAACACGTTGGCCACCCGCAGCCCATGTTCGCGCGCCATTTCACTGATCCGCACCAGCACGTAAGGCAATTCACGCCGCGGAATCGTACCGTCCATACAGTAATAGTCCGGGGACAGGCGGCCTACGGCAGGGAAGGCATTCTTGCGTCCCGCCCAGAACCGTGCACGCTGTGCCTCGTTACACGCCAGCCGCACCTCGCAGGCGCCGGCCTGGGTGAACAGCGCGGCAACCCGTTCGCAGTCTTCCTGCACATCGGCCTCGACGCCGTCGAGTTCACACAAGAGGATGGCGGCTGCCTCCACTGGATACCCGGCATGGATGAAGTCCTCGGCAGCGCGAATCGCCAGGTTATCCATCATTTCCAGGCCCCCGGGGATGATGCCGGCGGCAATGATGTGGGCGACGGACCGTGCGGCGTCCTCGACCCGGTCAAAGCTGGCCAGCAGGACCCGTGCCACGGGTGGCTTGGGCAGCAGCCGTACGGTCACCTCGGTGACGATCCCCAGCATGCCTTCGGAGCCTGTGAACAGTGCCAGCAGGTCGAACCCAGGGCTGTCGAGCGCATCGCTACCCAGGGTCAACCGTTCACCTGCCACGGTAAGCACTTCCAGTTTCAGGATGTTGTGAACGGTCAGACCATACTTCAGGCAATGCACGCCGCCTGCGTTTTCAGCCACATTGCCGCCGATGGTGCAGGCAATTTGCGATGAGGGATCGGGGGCGTAGTACAGACCGTAAGGGGCGGCGGCCTGGGAAATGGACAGGTTGCGAACGCCCGGCTGGACGCGGGCGAAGCGGCCCTGGGGGCTGACTTCAAGAATACGATTGAGCCGCGCCATGACCAGCAACACGCCTTTGGCCAAGGGCATGGCACCGCCAGACAGCCCGGTTCCGGCGCCGCGAGCCACGACAGGTACGGTGAGCCGGTGGCAGATCTGCAGCACAACCTGTACCTGGTCCACGCGCTCGGGTAACACCACCAGCAACGGGACCGTGCGGTACGCCGCCAGACCGTCGCACTCATACGGCTTGAGGTCCTCATCGCGGCATAGCAATTGAAGATCGGGCAGTGCATCGCGCAGGGACTGGATCAAAAGCGCGCGGTCAACCGTTGGCAGCGCTCCGTCGACGCGTTCGTCATACAACATCGCCATCTCACTTGGATGCTTTGTTTTTATGGGGTCATGACGAGTGTAGCCCCAGTTCGGGCCCAGGGCTTGCAGGGCGGGCTACGACCGGCGTTGGCCACTACGAAAGCCAACGCCGGCGGCAGTCATTGTTGGGCGACCAGAGGGTCGTCCTGGGAGAGAATGGCGCGAGCGAGTTCTTCATCGTTGACTTGCAGGCCGGGGTGGTCCTTGCGTGCTTGCTGCAAGGCAGCTTCCACGTAGGCACCACGAATGGCACCACCGCTGGCGACGAATGCAGACAGCTCGTCACGGGCAGGAATGATGCGCTTGTCATCCTTGAACGTTGAGTACAGCGAAGCCGAGACACCGGCCGAGGTGGCAATGTCGCGGCCGTCGACGCGGGCCATGGCAGCGCCGGCAGGCAATAGAAGCAGCAGTGCGGGTACGAGGGCAAGTTGGCGCATGTCGTGTTCTCCAATAGGTGAAGCCCAGGGGATTACCACTATTGGTGAGAGGCTACGCAGGTGGGTGGAGTTCCATCACCGAAGCGTTAGCCGATGGTCTGCTCATACGGGACAGGATGGGGCTGGTCAACCGGCCTGGCAACCATCGACGCCAGGCCCGATTGACCGCACCGCCACCCGCGTGCTCTGCTCAGGGGCCCACCCTGACAGCCATCGAGGGCTGCACCATGTCTGAATACACGTTGCACTGCTTCGCCGAATCCGGGAATGCGTACAAGGCTGCGCTAATGCTCGAGCTGACCGGCCAGGACTGGCAGCCAGTGTTCGTAGATTTCTTCAACGGCCAGACCCGCGACCCGGTGTGGCGTGATGAGGTGAACGAGCAGGGTGAGGTGCCGGTGCTGATGCATGCGGGCACCTGCTTGACCCAGTCGGCGTTGATCCTCGAGTACTTGAGCGCACAGACAGGCCAGTTCGGCCCGGAGCATGAAGAAGATCGGCGTGAGATCTGGCGCTGGATGCTGTTCGACAACCACAAGTTCACCAGCTATTACGCGGCGCTGCGCTTTCTGTTGTGCCTGAAGAAGACGGGCGAAACCGAGGTGACGACGTTTCTGCGCGAGCGCGCCGCCGCAGCCTACCGCATCGTCGATGGGCACCTGGCCGGCACGCCATTCATGGTCGGCGCGCGGGCGACCATCGCCGACTTGTCGCTGGCCGGTTATGTGTTCATGCCCGAGGACACCGGTATGGACGTGCAGCAGTACACGCACATCGAAGCCTGGAAAGCCCGCCTGCAGACGTTGCCAGGCTGGCAGCACCCCTACGATCTGATGCCCCGCGTCGCGCCCTGAACGGATGGCCGATTTCAGCCGTGGGCAGGTGGCTTGACCGCCGAGCTGCCGGCGTACTCGGGCTTGAGATGACCTTGATCGTCCAGCAGGTAAGCGTCCATGACCTCGCGGACTACCGGACCTGCGACCCGCCCACCGGCTTCGCCGTTTTCGATCATCACCGCCACGACCACGCTAGGGTGCTCGGCCGGAGCGAAACCGACGAACAAGGCGTTGTCACGGTGCCGTTCCAGGGTCTTGTTGCGGTTGTAGCGTTCCCCTTGCTTGATGGCCACGACCTGGGCCGTGCCGCTCTTGCCGGCAATGCGGTATTGCGCGCCGGCAGCGGCAGCACGCGCGATGCCGCGCGGGTCGTGCATGACCATTTGCATACCTTGGCTGACCTGGTCCCAGGCGCGTTTGTCGTGCAGGACGATATCGGGCATGGGGTTGGGGTCGACGGGCGCATCGCCACCGACGGTCATCGCCAGGTGCGGGCGGTGCCATACGCCCTTGCTGGCCAGCAGACTGGTGGCTTGGGCCAACTGCAACGGCGTGACCTGCATATAGCCCTGGCCAATGCCCAGGATCAACGTTTCACCCGGGAACCAAGGCTGTCGGCGTGTCGCGCGCTTCCATTGGGCCGAAGGCATCAGCCCGGCTGCTTCTTCGAACATGTCCAGCGACACCTTCTGGCCGAGGCCGAACTCAGCCATGTAGTCGTGCAAGCGCTCGATACCCAGTTTGTGCGCCAGGTCGTAGAAGTAGGTGTCGTTGGAGCGCATGATCGCCGTGTACATGTCCACCCAGCCATCACCGCTACGGTTCCAGTTACGGTACTTGTGGTCGTAGTTGGGCAGCTCGTAGTAACCCGGGTCGAACACCCGGTTGCCCGGCGTGATCACGCCGCTGTCCAGCCCGGCAATGGCCACCTCGGGCTTGACCGTCGAACCTGGGGCATACAGCCCGCGCAGCACGCGGTTGAACAGGGGGCGGTCGATGGAGTCGCGCAGTTGGGCGTACTGCTTGAAACTGATGCCCTTGACGAACAGGTTGGGGTCAAAGCCCGGGTTACTGACCATCGCCAGCACATCGCCGTTGGCCGGGTCCAGCACCACCACCGAGCCACGGCGCTCGCCCAGGGCCTTTTCCGCCGCCAATTGCAGGTGGGCATCGAGGGTCAGCACGATATCCTGGCCTGGGGTAGGGGCCTTGTGATTGAGCACGCGCATCACCCGGCCCTGGGCATTGGTCTCGACTTCCTCATAGCCTACGTGGCCGTGCAACTGACTTTCGTAGAAGCGTTCGATGCCCGTCTTGCCGATCGACTGAGTACCCCGGTACTCGGTGCTGTCCAGGGTCTTGGCTTCTTTTTCGTTGATGCGCCCTACGTATCCGACCGAATGGGCAAAGTGCTCGCCCAGCGGGTATTCGCGGATGAATTGCGGCTCGACTTCAAGGCCCGGCAACCGGAACTGGTTGACGGCAATCAAGGCAATCTGCTCTTCGTTCAAGCCCACCATCAAGGTGACCGGTTCGAAGGGTTTGCGCCCGCGTCGCAGATCCTTGTCGAACTGCTTGCGGTCCTCCTCATCCAGTCCCAGGACCTGGGTCAGGGTGTCGAGCACCTTGGCGCTGTCTCCGCCGGTCCGTTCACGGGTCATGGTCAGGTCGAAGCTGGGCTTGTTGTCGGCCAGCACGGTGCCATTGCGGTCGTAGATCAAGCCTCGTTCGGGTGCGATCGGCAGTACATGGACGCGATTGTTCTCCGAGACGGCGCTTTGCTGGTCATGCTGGATGACTTGCAGCACATATAACCGACCAATCAGGATGGCGACCAGGCTGAAGACCAGCGCAGCGCAGGCCAGTAGCCGGCGGTTGACCAGGTGCTTTTCCTTTTCATGGTCCTTGAGGGGGATCGGTTGGGGCATGGGCTCTGTCTGTAGAAGGCTGGGCGCGCAGGCGTGGGTCCTGCCTGGTACCGGATGGGGCAGTGATGCTACGCAAGCTGCATGCCTGCCTCAAGGCGCGTAGCCGCATGGTGAGCAGACCCAGGCCCAGGCCGCCCGAGCCTGTGGGGCTCAGGCCTGCATGAAGATTTGTTCATCAGCCTTGCCGAGTACTGTCCCGCACCAGCAGGTTTGGCTTCAACGCGCTCTTTAGGCCCAGGCGGGTATACTCCGTGGCTTTTTTCATGACAGAAGGTGCTCATGCGTCAGGTCCTGCTCATCGTGGACGTCCAGTCCACATTCAGCCCGCCGGAATGGTTGATCGACGGGCTGCGACTGCTGTCGGCCAATATACCTACCATCGCCTCGGTCGAGTTGCACGATGAGCGGGTGACACCGTTCGAGCGGCAATTGGGCTGGCATCCGGCTGCCCAGGATGAAAGCCTGATCGAAGCCGATCAGGTGTTCATCAAGCATGGTTACGGGCCGGGTACCGAAATGATCGAGTACCTGCACCGTCTGGGGGTGCAGCGTGTGCTGGTGAGCGGTTTGCAGACCGACACCTGTGTGCTGGCAGCCGGTTTCGCGCTGTTCGACGCCGGGTTGATGCCGACGCTGGTGACTGACATGACGGTCGGCTCCTCGCTGGATCGCTCGGCGAAGATGGGCATCGCCTTGTGGGCGCATCATTTCCGCCAGGTCACCACGTCCGCCGAGGTGTTGGCTGAGTTGGCCCAGCCGGGCAATCCTTGAGGGACTGGCCCGGCTGGGTGCTACTGTCTCAGGCAACGTCAACCAGCACGATTTCGCTGTCTTCCAGGGCTGTGACCTGCAGCAGCGTTTCTTCGGCGATGGCCACGCCGTCTCGGGCATTGGCTTTCAGCCCATTGACCTCGATGCGGCCTTTGGCCGGGACCAGGTAGCCGCGACGCTTGGGGTCGAACCGGTATTCGGCGGTTTCTCCGGCGCGCAGCGTTGCGGCGACCAGGCGGGCATCGGTACGAATCGGCAGGCTGCCTTCATCGCCATCCCTGCCACTGGCCAGGGTCACGAAGCCTTCGCCGCGTTCACCCTTGGGGAACGGGCGTGTACCCCAGGACGGTGCTTCACCACTGCGCTCGGGCACGATCCAGATCTGGAAAATGCGTGCGTCGCTGTCCTCTTGGTTGTACTCGCTGTGCGCGATGCCCGTGCCGGCGCTCATCACCTGCACGTCGCCGGCCTCGGTTCGGCCCTTGTTGCCCAGGTTGTCTTCATGGGTGATGGCTCCTTCGCGGACGTAGGTGATGATTTCCATGTC